>VGTW01000005.1 GCA_016874555.1 Gammaproteobacteria bacterium
CACTCCGACCGGTACACTCGCCGGCACAGCGAGCCCCCACAAACAATTTCGTATCCAACGACGTCGACGACCTTCGCCCTCGAGTCGAATGGCATCGGCTAATACGAGTAACAGCAACGATGCTGGCACCGCTGCAATCGTGAACACGACGACGCCGAGCGCGAGATCGCTCAAACGACTTTACTCAACGGAAGCGTCTCGGAGAAATGGTCTTACAGAATAAAGCGACTTAAATCTTCGTCTTGCGAAAGCTTGCCCAGGCTTTCGTTGACATAGGCGACGTCGATGGCAAGGGTGATCCCGGAGCGTTCGCTGGCCTCGTAGGAAAGATTTTCCAGCAGTCGCTCCATTACCGTGTGCAGTCTGCGCGCGCCGATGTTCTCGGTGCGTTCGTTAACGTGAAAGGCGATTTCTGCGAGGCGACGTACGCCCTCGGCGGTGAACTCAACCTCGACGCCTTCGGTGCGTAACAAGGCTGCGTACTGCGTGGTTAGCGACGCATCAGGTTCGGTGAGGATACGCACGAAGTCTTCGACCTTCAGCGGCTCGAGTTCGACGCGAATCGGAAACCGGCCCTGTAATTCGGGGATGAGATCGGAGGGCTTGGACACATGGAAGGCCCCCGAGGCGATGAACAGTACATGATCGGTCTTGATTGGACCGTATTTGGTGTTGACGGTGCAGCCCTCGACGAGGGGCAGCAGATCGCGCTGCACGCCCTCGCGCGATACATCGGCACCATAGGTATCTTGTCGCCGACAGATCTTGTCGACTTCATCCAAGAAAACGATGCCGTTTTGCTCGGCGTTGCGGACTGCGCTGGCGCGTAACTCCTCTTCATTGAGCATCTTCGCCGCTTCTTCGTCGATGAGCAGACGCGCCGCATCACGAACTTTCATTTTTTTCGTACGGGTTTTTCCGGCACCCAAATTTTGGAACATGGTCTGCAACTGCTGTTGCATCTCTTCCATGCCAGGCGGCGCCATGATTTCGACCCCGCTGCCCATCGTACGCAGTTCGATTTCGATCTCGCGATCATCGAGCGAACCCTCGCGCAGCATCTTACGAAACTTCTGCCGGGTGTCAGCGTCGCGAGGTTGTACGGGCCCGTCGGTGGAGAATCCCATCAGCTTCGGCTTCGGCAGCAGCGCCTCAAGGATGCGCTCCTCGGCAGCATCGACGGCGCGATCGCGCACACGCGCCATTTCCGTCTCACGCGTGATCTTCACAGAAACATCGACTAATTCTTTGACGATAGAGTCGACATCACGTCCTACGTAACCCACCTCAGTAAACTTAGTGGCTTCAACCTTGACGAAGGGCGCGTTAGCAAGTCGCGCGAGCCGTCGGGCAATTTCTGTTTTTCCGCAGCCGGTCGGGCCGATCATTAGAATATTTTTTGGCGTGATTTCTGGGCGTAGTCGTTCTTCGACCTGCATACGTCGCCAACGGTTACGCAGGGCAATGGCCACGGCGCGCTTAGCGGCTACCTGACCGACGATGTGTTTGTCGAGCTCGCCGACGATTTGTCGCGGCTTCAGTGCGCCGTCACTCACGTATGCAGCTCCTCGATGACCAGGCTTCGATTGGTATAGATACAGATATCCGCTGCGATATTAAGCGAACTCTCGACGATCTCGCGTGCGCTCAGATCGGTATTCGCGAGGAGCGCACGCGCCGCGGCTTGCGCATAGGCGCCGCCCGAGCCGATAGCCACCAGATCATGTTCCGGTTCAATTACGTCGCCATTCCCTGAAATCACGAACAGCTTGTGTGGATCGCCGACGAGTAGTAAGGCCTCGAGCCGACGCAGATAGCGATCAGAGCGCCAATCTTTAGCGAGCTCGATTGCAGCGCGTGTGAGATTACCGAACTTATCGAGTTTTCCTTCGAAGCGCTCAAATAAAGTAAAAGCATCGGCAGTACCGCCAGCGAAACCGCCGAGTACTTTCCCTTGACCGAGCGACCGTACTTTGCGCGCATTGCCTTTCATTACGATCGTGCCGAGGGTGACTTGACCATCACCGCCGATGGCAACGACGCCCTCGCGTCGCACCCCGAGAATCGTGGTGCCGTGTGGATTGAAAATTTCACTCATATTTTCTTCCTTGCCCGCGGATGCGCTCGGTCGTAGATGCGGGCTAAGTGTTGGAAATCAAGGTGGGTGTACACCTGAGTGGTGGCGATGTCTGCATGCCCGAGCAGTTCCTGCACACCGCGTAAGTCCTGACTGGACTCGAGCAAGTGTGAGGCAAACGAGTGACGAAAGAGGTGAGGGTACACGCGGACGGGCAAACCTTGAAGGCGCGCCCAGCGCGCGACGCGATTCTGTATGGTGCGCTGGCCTACACGCCGCCCATAGCGACCGATGAAGAGCGCAGTTTCACCGACGGCAGCAGAGTATTTTCTTGCGGCAAGCCAGGCCTCTAGGGCTTCGATGGCCTTGCGACCGACCGGCAAGATCCGAGTTTTATTGCCTTTTCCGGTTACCCTGACGGTGCGGTCGGCGAGATCGAGTGCGCCGAGATCAAGACCGATGAGTTCGGATAGTCTGAGCCCCGAGGAATAAAATAACTCCATGATGGCCCGGTCGCGAATGGCCAGTGTGTCAGTGCCAGGAATATTGAGGAGCCGCGTCATTTGATCGACATCGAGCGTGTCCGGCAGACCGCGCCGCGTTTTAGGCGCGCGTACTTCGGCAGCCGGATTGTGTTTGAGCACTCGCTCGCGTTGCAGGTAGCGCAGAAAGGCACGCACTGCCGAAAGGCGCCGTTGCACGCTGCGCGGTGAGAGTCCGGCGGCATGCGAGCGGGCTGCAAAAAGACGCAGATGCTGCGTATCGAGGCCTTCCCAGTGCTCGATACCGTTCGCGTCGCACCATGCGATGAGGGCATCGACCTCGCGTAAATAATTGCTACCAGTGTGGGCGGAAAGCCGACGTTCGGTACCGAGATGGGTACCGAAGCGATCACGCCACCCTTGCGCCTTCGGCGTCACACCCGCGGCTCGACGCCGTGGCGCGCCAGTGCTGCGCTGATCATCTCGCCGATGCGGGCCAGGAAGTCGGTATTGACGCCGGGATTGAAACGATTCGGATCAGCACTGCCAAGTAGTAGTGCACCGCGCGATGCACCAGCGCCGATCGGTACCAATGCCATGGAAGCTACATGCGAGCCTGCATCGCCGAATAGCGCCGTACGCTGCGCCTCAGGGAAATGGCCGCAAAGTGGCCGGCCTGCAGACAGCAAAGATTCGACCACGCCCAGTGCCGATCCGGACAGTAGAATCTTGCAGGGCTTAACCTCGAAGTCTTCGCGCATTGAAACGTCGACCTGCGCATAGATTTCTTCGATCGAGCGGGTATGCAGTAGACGTAGAGTGAGCTTATGCACTCGCTCTGCGATCAGATCGTTACTACGCGCTACACGGACGAGTTCAGCAAGACGCTCGCGGCTCACAGCTTGTCGCTCGCGCAGCGCTTTTACCTGTCGCTCGACTAACGATATCGTACCGTTGCTACCGTGTGGTACACGAAGTTGCTCGAGCAGTTGCGGATATCGATCAAAAAAATCTGGATGTTCCGCCAAAAATCGTGCGACGTCATCACCGCTGACCATTGGCCGTTGCTCCCAATTCTCGACTTAGGCGAGTTGCGACAGATCAACCTCGCCGCTGAATACGACGGCTGCTGGGCCTGTCATCCAAACGTTGCTGCCTTCACCCTGCCAACGCAGTTGCAGCGCGCCTCCCGGCAGCGCGATCTCGGCCTCTGCCTCCAGCAGCCCCTGCCGTCGCGCACTGGCCATGGCAGCACAGGCTCCGGTGCCGCAGGCTCTGGTTTCGCCGCCGACACCACGCTCAAAGACGCGCAAGCGTGCGTGGGCTCGATCGATCACTTCAAGAAAGCCCACATTGGTCCGCTGAGGGAATCTCTGGTGAGATTCGAGTCGCGCGCCGAGTGTGCTGACCGGTGCCTCATCGACCGACGATACCTGTAACACGATATGCGGTACACCTATCGAAATCTCAGTGAACAGAATTTCTTTCTCATCGACCTGTAGCGTCGATTCGCCGGGACTCGTGAAACGCGGTACACCCATATTTACGGCGACCACACCCGATTTGACGAATTTAGCTTCCACGCGTCCGCCAAGACTGTCGAGTTTGAGTGCGGACGCGTTTGTGCGCCCCTGTAGACGCAACCATTCGGCGACACACCGTACGCCGTTACCACATTGTTCGCTCTCGCTACCGTCGGCATTGAAAATACGGTAGTAGGCCGTTGCATCGGTTTGACGGGGTGGCAGGATAACAAGCGCCTGATCGAAGCCGATGCCGGTATGACGATCAGCAAGGGCTCGCCAGAGTGTTGCTGTTGGCAAGGCGTCGGTATCGTCTGTAGCAATGACTATGAAGTCATTACCCAAGCCGTGCATCTTAGTGAACTGCAAATTCGCCATCGTCAGGACATAGCCGCGCGATCGCGGAACACACAGCGGTCCATCACGGTGAAAAGTCCGGCGTTACGAGCGCGCCGTACAGCTTGCCCATCGATTACGCCATCCTGCAACCACAGTGCCGGCATGCCGAGCCGAATGCAGTCTTCGACGATCTCCGCCACATACTGCGGACGCCGAAATACATTGACGAGATCGACGCTTTCACCAGGGTTTAATGCGTCGCTCAGTTGATCGAGCGAGGGTACGCAGCGTTCACCGAGAATTTCTTCTGCCGATGGCGTGACTGGAATCACCCGATAACCGAAACGCTGCAGAGAACGCGCAACGCTATTACTCGGCCGCGAGCGGTCGGCGCTCAATCCCACCATGGCGATGGTACGCACGCGTCGTAGTAGAGCAAAGATTTCGGGTAGGGACGGATTAGAAAGCGGTACGTTTTCAAACAATTCTTGTTTGAGACGAAATACCGCGGAGATATCCTCGTCGCCATATCCACGACGAATGAGTTCGGCATATTCGCGCAGCATGTCTTCGACGATCGGTAGTGACACGCCACTCGCAGCCGCCATGTCGCGGCAGATACGCAGGTCTTTCTCGTGCAAACGCACACGAAATCCCGCAGGAAAACTGCCGCGGATCATGTTCGGTGCGCGATTGATGAAATACCACGAGCTGCCGGCGCCTTGACCGAGGGTTTCGACGACGCGTTCGAGAGGTAACTGCTGCGCGCGGGCAAAAGCCATGGCTTCGCCGACGGCACGGATGATGCCGGCACACATGATCTGATTGGTTGCTTTCGTTGCTTGGCCTGCACCGTGCGCGCCGAACAGTCGTACCGTCTTGCCGATAACTTCGAGCACTGGACGAGCGCGGTCGAAATCGCACTCGTTACCGCCGCACATGATTGCCAGCGTGCCTTTTTGTGCGCCCTCGACACCGCCACTCACCGGACAATCGAGAAAGGCCGCACCGCATGTCGCGAGCCGCGCTGCGGCGCTACGCGCGGTATCCGCGCTGACGGTCGAGCAGTCGATGACGATCGTGCCCGGGCGTACGCCTGCGGCAAGGGCATTAACCACCTCGAGTACATCGGCATCGGCCGCGACGCAGAGTATGAGCACCTCGCAGTGCGTGGCGAGCGCGGCGGGATCGACCGCGGCCTGACAACCGAGTTCGGTTGCGAGCACGCTGGCCTTAACGGCGCTACGGTTCCACACCCCGGCCAGCAAGCCCGCCTTATGAAGATTACGCACCATGGGAGTTCCCATTGCGCCGAGACCAAGAAAGCCTGTCCGCATGCGCGTATCTTATCAGGAGCAATCCACCCCAATGAAAAAGGGCGACCACCTTGCGATGGTCGCCCCGAAGATTTTACGGAACGGGGGGCGAATATGCGGTAAAAAAATCAGTTGTAATAGGCCCGCTCGTTATGCTCGTTGGTATCGAGGCCTTCACGCTCATCCTCTTCGGCGACGCGCAGACCGACTAATAGATCGGCGATCTTGAAGGCGATAAAGGCAGTCACTGCCGACCAGACGATCGTGACGCCGACCGCCTTGGCCTGAATGAGCACCTGCGTCGCGATCGGGTTCGTGCCGACTGAGACTGTGACCCAGTCAGTGACGAGGCCCGGACCACCGAGCGAGTGACTGTTGAATACGCCGGTGAGCAGAGCGCCGAGAATACCGCCGATACCATGCACGCCGAAAACGTCGAGTGAGTCATCCGCCTTGAGAAATTTTTTGAGACCGGTCACACCCCAGAGACAGACGAGACCGGCGACGAGACCAATAATCAGTGCGCCCATCATACCGATATTACCCGCTGCAGGCGTGATAGCGACTAGACCCGCGACGGCCCCTGAAGCGGCGCCGAGCATGGATGGGTGACCTTTAAGTGCCCACTCCGCGATCGACCAGGCGAGCACGGCGCCTGCTGTCGCGAGCAAAGTATTGAGGAATGCCAGTGCCGCGAGGTTGCCGGCTTCGAGAGCAGAGCCGGCATTGAAGCCGAACCAGCCGACCCATAGCAGCGAGGCGCCGACCATGGTGTGTACCAGGTTATGCGGCGGCATAGGCTCGCGACCGTAGCCCACGCGCTTGCCGATCATGTATGCGCCTACAAGGCCCGCGACACCTGCGTTGATGTGTACGACTGTACCGCCCGCAAAGTCGAGTGCACCCCACTGCCACAGCAGCCCCGCCTTCGCAGTCATCGCATCGGCGACTGAGGCATCGGTGTAGGCATCGGGCCCCATCCAGAACCAAACCATATGCGCGATCGGCAGATAGCAAATGGTGAACCAGATCACCATGAAGATTAGTACGGCCGAGAACTTAATGCGCTCGGCGAAGGAGCCGACGATGAGTGCGCAAGTAATGCCGGCGAAAGTCGCTTGGAAAGCGACAAAAACGATCTCGGGAATGTACACGCCCTTGCTGAACGTGGCGGCGTAGGCAAAGGTGCCTGCTACCGGGTCCCATACGCCATCGAGGAAGAGTCGTGCCGTCCCGCCGAGGAAGGCACTGCCCTCGGTGAAGGCGAGCGAGTAACCGTAGATGCACCACAGCACGACAATCAAAGAGAAGCCAACCATCACCTGCATCAGTACCGACAGAATATTCTTTGAGCGGACGAGGCCACCATAGAAGAGCGCGAGTCCGGGGACGATCATCAACACCACGAGCAAGGTCGATACCAGCATCCACGCCGTGTCGCCCTTGTCGGGAACCGGCGCATCCTGCGCCAGGGCGAGCGCCGGTGCGAATGCCCCGACGATAACTGCCGCCGCGGTGGCAAGCCTGCGCCGTACACCCTGTACAGCCGCGAGGCTGTGTATGGCCTCGATGAACCTATTCAAAGTTTTCATTAGAGTCTCCCTGCTCGCCGATATTTAAGTTGCCGCCACGCCTGTTTCGCCAGTACGAATGCGGATAACCTGTTCGATCTCCGCCACGAAAATCCTGCCGTCTCCCGCCTTGCCGGTCCGCGTGACGTTGGCGATCGCTTCGATCACCGGCTCGACAATGCCGTCCTCAACCGCAATCTGTACCTGCACCCGCGGTACGAAGTCGATGCTGTATGCCGCACTGCGATAAACCTCGACAAGGCTATGCACGGCTCCGTATCCCTGGACCTCACTGACAGTCATTCCCTGCACGCCAAGTTGGGCGACGGCCATCTCGAGGTCGTCCAGCTTGAAGGGCCGAATGATCGCGGTGACCAATTTCAAAGCCACGTTTCGCCCTCTCAGCCGACTTATCCGGTCGATCCGGCGCTTAACGCCACTCGGCACCTCGCCAGCCGCCGCGGTATCCTATGCAACGTCCGGCTCGCGCCTTGGATTTTGCAGATTTCATGCCACCCTTGGTGCGTCCCAAACTGGGCAGTTAAGGCGGTTTTTCGCGGGTTTTTCACTGGCTGACGCACTATTTTGGCGCTTCCTACTCGATACCCTGCGTCAATAAAGGGCAAGGCCCGCGGACAACGGAGGTAACACCATGGATTTTCGTGTTGACGAGCTCGCTCGCCGGTTATTCGAGAGCATGCCCCCCACGGTGCGCAACATGCGCCAGGATCTGGAGGCGAACTTCCGCGCCATTCTGCAGGCCAACCTCGCGCGTCTCGAGTTGCTCGCCCGCGACGAATTCACTGCGCAGACCAAAGTTCTCGAGCGTACCCGCGCGCGTCTGGAAGCCGTCGAGCGACATCTCGCCGAGCTCGAGGCTAAGCTCGAGGCGAAGGTCGACACCCCGCGCAGCAACTGACGCGCCGCTGCCATGTCGGTCGCACGTATTCTCATGTCGCGCTAAAGTCGGTCTCGTGGCTCCTCGGGTCGATGTCGAAGTCCGCCTCGGCGCGGTTTTGTCCTGTTTCAATATCGTCGGCTTGCCTGCCACCGAGGTCAGAGAAAGTAAGGAGCGCGCACGCACTGCGTTGGTCAATTCAGGTTTCGATTTTCCCGGCGAGCGCATCACGGTCAACTTGGCACCCGCCGATCTCTCCAAAGATTACGGGCGATTTGATCTCGCGATCCCCGTTGGTATTTTAGTGGCAAGCAGACAGCTAGCTCCGCGCCACGATCTTCCGGTGCTCGAGTTGCTAGACGAACTCGGGCTCGCGGCAATCTGCGTTCGGTGCAGGGGGCCTTGCCCGCTGCCGGCGCGTAGGGAAATCGGCCCGTACTCCGGCGGTAAACCCGCCCAATCTGCGCTGATCTCCCGGCCTCGCCGCCGATTTGCTCGACGTCTGTGCTTGGCTAGAAGAGCGCGAGTCCGCGTCTGCCGACCACCACATCACACCTGAGATCACCACCAATCCGCACGTAAATAGGCTGCAGCAACTACGCCTCGGCGAATGCGATCATCGGTGGTGGCCCCAGTGCGGATCCAGGCGAAGTGACGCTCGCGCATCGCGACGTGCTTTTTCCCGATGAGCTGCCCGAGTTCGATCGGCGCGTACTCGAAGCCTTGCGTGAAACGCTCGAAACGGGCTGCGTCGCGGTCTCCCGAGTCGGTATGGACACCGAATATCCCGCAGGATTTTAGTTGATCGTCGCAATGAATCCTGATCCTTAGGGCTATCTCAGGTTATGCGAACTCAGTTACCGCTGCGCGCGAGCGTTACCGCTCGCGACTGTCCGGATCTTTGCTCGATCGCATGGACTTGCGGGTCGAGCTCTATTTGGCGAGTAACGCCGATCTCGTAGAATATTAGCCGTGTGAAAAAATAGGGCCTGCATGCCGGTGATGCACCTGCGCGTGACGCCGCTTAAGAGGCTGCCGCGCGCGCGGCCTCTCTCTTCACTGAACAAAGTTTGCGTCAGCGGATTGCGAGTGCGCGCCGACGGCAAATGCAACGAAAGGCTTGTCTCAACGCCGCGCTGTTGGGTCCGGCATTGGCAATCCACATACGACTGACGGCCGCCGCCAACGCAGCCTTGCTTACCGCCCGGAGTACGCAAGGCAAAAGCCTAAGTACGTAAGACCGGTTGATTCGGGTCGCGCAGACGAATGCGGACTAGCGTGCGTCAGCGAGTGCTGCGATCGACGAACCCGATGTGGTTGATGCCTCGGCGATGCTTCGGGCGCTAAGTTGACGCGGCCTTATTGAGCCTTGGTCACCATGTAATCGACGGCGGCCTTGACGAGGTCGTCCGAAAGGTCAGCCCGTCCGCCCTTTGCGGGCATCACGCCTTGCTTGCCACTGAAGCCCTCGATGGCGTGCTTGTAAAGCGTGTCTTTGCCTTGAGCGATCCGCGGGGCCCAAGCTGCGCGATCACGCGACTCGGGTGCGCCAGCAAGGCCATTGAGATGACAGGCGCCGCACACTTGTTCGTACACGCCGGGACCGTCGGTGGGAATAGCGAGTTCGGCTATGACGGCGCCCGCTGCGGGTACGATAGCGAGTGCCGAGTTGTCACGCCCGGCAACTGCAACACGGCCGGTGGTCAGGTTACTTTCGACTTCGGCCAGGTACCGAGGGTCGGCAAGCACATGCGCCGCTTGGGTGTTCTTACCCACGCTCCGCGCCAAGGCGAACAGCAGGATGGAGATGACGAGAAGGATGCCGAGCACGAGGCTGAAGGTATTGAAAAACTGGGAGTCCTGCTTTCTCACGGCGATTTTCCGGGCGCGGTTAAAAAATGGCCGGGAAGTATATCCGCTACCGGGGGGTGACGCACCCGTCGAACGGCTCTCGAGGTGCAGCGTACTGTCTTTCGGATATACACCGCGGGCACTAATCTTGCCGAAGTGGGTCCGGCTATCCATCAGCATGTCCTGTAGCCGTAAAAACCAATCACGAAGCCCTGCACGCGACCGCGCGAGGATTCGAGCGATTGTGGGATGTCAAGCTCGTGTTCGAAGCCGACCAGATTTTGATAATCGTTGCACAAGCCGAGTCGGTACGTACCAGACCGATGGTTACCCGCATACGCCGGTTGCTCGAGAGGGAGATATCGTGGGAAACCGAATTGCACTTCAATAAATTCATCGACGGTCGAACTTTTCTGGGCGAAGGCCTCAACGATGTGGAGTTGCTGCTGGCTTTTTGCCGAAGAACGCTGTTGCCGAGGAGCTAACGTCGGTGGAGCTCTCGCGCAAGTTCGGTGACGAGATTTAGGTCATCGACATTACGGGACTGCATGACCACCAGACGCGGGCCGTCAAATGGCGCGAGGTGGTAGCTACAGTTTTCCCACTCGATGAGTCCTCGCACAAAGGCTTAGGCGACGACACCGACACTAGCCGCCCCACCGCGCGCATCACCTATCACTCAAAGAAACGCGCCGAATGCAGGCTGGCGAGCGGTATGATGGTGCACAGCACCACCTTGCCGTAACGCGGGATGTCACCCGCGACCAGGCCATATTCGAGCGCGAACCATGCATTGCCGTGGCGCCGCCAAGTTAGCCACTGCTCAACCGCTTTGCTGTCGTCGATTCCCACTTTGTCGACCAGCAAACGGACCAAATCGACGACGGTGGTGATAAGCGTGTACCCCTCGAAGCGCAGTTCTTTAATCAGTCGCTCCTAGATAGAGAGTCGTTGCGAGCCGCAGAAAGTCATATCTCTCATCGAGCATCTCAAATGATTCTGTTTGCGTAACCCTTGACCGCGTAACTGATACAGCCCATCAGCATTCAATTCGCCGCAGACCAACATGGCGAATCTCTTATTATGCTCGAGTAGCATTGCGCGACCGAGGCTGAGGGTCGAATAGAGCAGCTCGTGAACCATCAGCACCCGCGGCCCGAACTTGCGGGGACAGCACACGAGCCGGTGGCTCAGGCGTCAGCCGCGGGTTCTGCGCTCGAGATTACGCCGCAGGCCGCGCGCATGCCGGTCACTACTGGCGAGATCAGGCAGTTCGAGCACGTCCGTCTCCGTGGTGCGGAGATTGCGAGTAGGGTGTGGGCAGACCTACCGAGCCTCGTTAATCGGTCACCCGCTCGAAAGTGTTATCGAATTCACCCTGATAAAATGGGGGGATGTTTCACTTTTTACCGGCCAGCGTTAGCGTTTCTGCAGCGCGGCGAGCTCAGCCAGCACCATTTTGGAGTGTCCGTTCGGGTTGACGTTGTCGAATCGTTTCGCGACCCGACCTTCGGGATTGATGATGAAGGTGTCGCGGCGCGCGATACTGAACATCTTGAACTGCGGGTAGCTGGTCAGCGACCCATAGGCCTTGGTGGTCTCTGTGCTCGCATCCGAAAGCACCGGGAAGGGTAGGCTGTGCTCTTTGGCGAAAGCCTCTTTCGAGTCGACGTTGTCGACGCTGATCCCGAGGATCACCGCGTTGGCACGACGAAAAGCGAAGATCTCGTCGCGGAATTCGCAGGCCTGCGTGGTGCAGCCCGGGGTGTTATCCTTAGGATAGAAGTACAGCACGACCCACTTGCCGCGGTAGTCGGCGAGCGATCGCCAGGCGCCGGTTTGATCCTGTAGGCGGAATTCGGGGGCAGCCTTGCCCACCTCAACGTTGGCTAGAGAAAAGGGGGCGACGAGCGCCAGCAGCAATGCAAACCATTTTTTCATGACGGGTCCTCCGACGAGCACCTATCATGAACGCTTGATCACGCGGGGTCAAAGCGCTTCGGTGAACTCGGCGCCGCACTCTTTTCAGGTGTCTCGGTCGTCGTGGGTAATGGCCTTGGGGATTGTCGGCGAGCGGTGCTGGGGCTTGCCGATAGCGAAATTCCGAAAGTCACCCGCTTATAACGACAGGACCAGTAATTGAGCAGTTGCGATGCGTTCACCGTACAGCGGTCCCCGCAGTCGTCCGCTTTCAAACCATGAAAATATTGGGCGGCACATCGTGAATGGGTACCGCGCCATCCTCGCCGATCAGCATCAGATCTTCGAGATGACAAGTGCCGCCCATACCGGTGTCGAGAATCGGGCAATCGACACTCAGTACCATGTTCTTCTCAAGCATCAAGCCCTCGACCGTGCGCCCCTCGGCGACACTCGGCTGCGGATGATCGGAATGAAACAGTCCCACGCTATGCGGTGTGAAGTTGACAGTGAAGTCCGCGCCCTGCTTTTTCATTGATTCGCGACCGATACGCTGCACATCAACGAAACGCATGCCGGCGCGCAGCTGGCTGCGAATCTCCTGCCACGCATTGAAAATAGCCGTGGTCCCGCGTCGCATCCGCGGATGCGGCTCACCAACAAAGATTGTGCGCGCAAAATCGCTGTGGTACTGCATGAAGGTACTGACGCAGTCGATGCTGAAGGCCATGCCGTCGCGCAGCGGTACATCGGCGATCTCGGATGACGAGCCGTCGATGACGATGAACACCGGACGATTGCCGCGCATCGCCGCCTCGCCGAAAAAACGATTACGCAACACCCCGGTCGAGCCGGCCGAACGCACCGACTGAGCGGTAGCTACTGCCGCGTCAACGTTATTTTGAGCGGCGATACGCATCAATCGAATTTCCGGCGGTGTCTTGGCAAGACGAAGCCGGCGCAAGTGGTCCTCTGCGGTGAAGAATGATCCCGCGAAGCCGCGTTGCTGCAGCAGCCGCTCAATCACTGGATCGTCGATCGCGATGCGACCGCGCTCGAGTCCGAGATGCCGCAGGGCCCTGGTGAGCGCGCGATCCGCCGTTGCCGAGGGCGGTTCGGCTGCGGCAGATACGGCGCGCCGTCGCTTCTCGCGCTCGGTGATAAGGCGCTCATCGAGCACGCGGTGCAGCTGCGTCGCTGCGGCGGCGGGCTCGGCGATGGACGCATCCACCGGCGCGGTATACGGAAACACCACGCGATTTGGTAGATCGACATCATCGGCGTAGCGGTAGTAATGCAGGAATCCGGACATCACCAGCGACACCGGTCGCTTCGGATCACGCGGATAGATCGCGAACACCGAATGCCGAAACCCCATGCGATCGAGATTTGGCCAATGATTACTGAGGTAGAAAACGTTGGCGGGTTGTGTGACCACGAAGGCATCGATCTTTTCCTGCGTCATCACCGCGAACGCCCGCTCCGCATGAACCAGCGGCTCGATACGCAGGAAGCCAAGATCGGGAGGTGACGGCGGATTGGTGAGGGTTGCCGAGGTCACGGTCGTGGCCGTAGTCGCGGCCGCGGACGCGGGCTCGAGTTCGCCGGTCATCACTGCGGTGGCGCTGCCGCCGACCGCTGCCAACAACGCCCTGCGATCGATCATCGAAACTCTCCCTGGGAAGTAATCCAATCTTGCGCCGCAACCCCGAGTACCTCAAGACATCCGCTGCAGTCACAAACAAGAAATCGTGGCAAGCTCGGCATCCATGCGGCAACCACCGTCCGCAAAACATTACTCCGGAACCATCCAGTACCGCGGACCGGACGGCGAGACTGGCCGGGAGTGGTTTCAGATGATTGGTCATGGCGATGGCGGGCGCACGCTGCGCGCGCTCTGCCGTATGGGTGACATCGATCTCTGGCGTGATGTGTCGATGTCGCTCGATGCCGCGTCGCGACCGCGGGATGCCTTCGTGCGGGTCACGCAAGCGGGGATCGTGCGGGGCAGCATGCTCTACACGATCCAGAGCGATGCACTCGTGCTCGATGGCGTGACCGCCGAGCATGGTCGCGTGTCACGACGCATTGCACTGACCGAGCCCTTGTCCTACCTCGGACTGCATCCTCTTGTTGTTGACGCACTAGTTGCGCTTTGCCGAGGTACCTATGCCCCCGGCGAGTTCTGCACGGTGCACGGCTATACCAACTCCTCTTCGCCGAACGGCGAAACCGGACTCTTGGCCGTGCCCACCGCTATCGCTGCTGCCTATTTCGGCACAGAGCAGGTGACGACGCCTGCCGGAGTCTTTGTCGGTCGTCACTACCAACTGCGCTGGCAACCGCAGTGGCCAGCCGCGCATCTTTGGGTGAGCGGCGAGGAGGCGCTATTTTTGCGCCTAACCTGGGCGCTCAATCGATCCTGCTACGAGCTCGTGGAGTTGCACGCGCTCGGCTAAAAGCTGCGATTGGTTTCGATCAGCAGTTACATGCTGTCGATCGATTTTTCGGCGCCCACTGGAAAGGCAAAATCGATGTGGATGACATTGCAAAGGCGAGCGCGTTGCTGCCTATCGCCGGGGGGTGGGGTGAGAACGGGTCAGCCGCCGGCGTTCGTTCCGATTTCCCAATTGTCTCGTTCTGTGAGCAGCACAGCCGTTAGTGGGTCTGCATCAAGTAGCTTGTTAATCCCTTTCTTGATTCGAACGTGTTCGGGCTTGTATTGAGAGTGATCTGTGTACGCCAGTACGTCGTGAGCCTTCAGCCAGTCCCACGATTCTTTGGCATCGGTGTCCACCCTTAACGTAAAGTCAAATTCGTTAACAGAATGCTCACGGCCGATGGCTCCTACGCGGTCCTCAGATACCGCCTTGCCTGTAACGACATCAGCAAACCGCGGTTTGTTGGTGATCAACGACTCTCGTGACCAGACACGATGAATATGAAGGTCAGTGACATTGAACCGAAAGGTTCGGATAGCGAAACCATACCCGCCAAAGGCGTCGTGTTTGGTCGCTTCATCCATAATCGCTGCCTCCACTCCCGCCGCGACTATAGCGCTGAAAAAAATTGGACTCATACAGATGCGGTATTCGCAGTCCGAAAACACTAACAAAGGCTTTCTCCAATCTCCAGATATCACCTTTGCTACCGGCTCTTAGCGATGGCTCGCTTAGTGCGCAACATCAACCAACAGCAGACAAGGCCCATTTCGATAAAGATCACCAACCAAGAGTAGGCTGGTCGACCCCAGAACGATGTGTCGAGACTAAAGAAACCCCTCTCTGAGAACAGAAAATAGAACGATGCGAGCGTCGATGCGAGTGCGGCACAGCCGTAAATCAAGTACTGCCGAGGTCTTGGAGGGATCACGACTCTGTCGATGAGGACTTTAGCGACCCCGGTCAACGTGGCAGGCGCGGCGGCCAAGAGCATCACGTAGCCTACCGCAATCAGTGCTATCCCGGTCCAGATGTATAGCGTCTCAATCGCATGACTTACCCCGCCCGATGCGTGCTTAGGGTCGAAAAGTAAGTCGGTCATCATCGGGAAACCGAGAATCAAAAAGATGCTCATAGCGACACTGGCCGCATACAGCGGGCCGAGGAACATCCATCGACCGAGTTCGAGAAGCAAGACTTTGAGCTTTAGTGCCACTGAGCCGCCCTCTCAAGAAGATCACTCACGTAGTGAGAACTACCTACTCCTCGGAGACGTCATCTGTCCAGATCTTAGCTTGAGGCGCCGCCTGTCAACGTCGCGGCCTTTTGGAAAGTATTCCCGAAAGCTCGCCCTTCTCTAGCCGATGAGACGGTCCTCATAGGAAGTCGTCTTGACCTGTCAGCCAATCATTCTCGCGAGAGCCTCTTGATCTCGGCCTCTAGAGCGGTGATTCGCTCGGAGAGTTCTTTTTGCTGAGTTGCAACTTGTTTACTCGTCTCGATCTTGCTCAGTGACTCTGGAAGCGAGGTTGGAGCAACCGTCAGGAAATATAGAAAAGCATTTACCTCGAGAAAGTGCCAATTCATACGCGGGGCGTCGATGGAGTCAGATTGGCCGTTTCGAAATGAATAGAAATACCCACCGATATACAACACACATCCGTACGTCACACCGAGCAACCCAAAGGTGATGGCACCGGTATCAATTTCTCCCGATTGGTAGTTTGTTGTATTAAACCATTGCAGCACGCCGATACCGACACAGATGATTGAGGAGAAAAGGGCTGCTTCGGTCCATCGCTTGATCGGTGAGGTCTCGCGCCGGAAGGACATGAATGTCGCGATTGAGGCGAGAGTCACGAGCAGTACCGAAACGTCGAGAAAGACATCCAAGCGCCCGTCATATGAAGTCACCTCCCAAGCCATCAACAAAAACGCGATGACCGGTGGGGTGAGCCACCACAACGCAGATCCTCCTCGGCGCGGGGCGACTTCCTGTTTGTCTACGGCGGCAAAGCCGATAGCCGACACTAGACCACCGTACAACAACGCGGTAAGGGCCACGGCCATCGAAAGCCCAGTCAGGGTGATCTTATCGATAGCAGGGATATCATTTAGCATTCCAACCGCAACGATTTGTACCATCGAAGTTGACGTGCTGAGTAACCCAAGCGGTACACCGAGAACTAAAAAAGTTCTTGCCCAGTGTTGACCGGTGCCGAGCCGAAGGCAGACGGCCGCGACGATTGCGGGGACAAAGACGACGATTGCCGATGGCACATTGAATAGCTGATCGCCGTACGTGATCGCGAGGCTTGCGGGGATGGCAATCCCAGCCAATATCTTCACTGCAATGGATACGTACCGTTTCATTGTCGACTCCCAGTGTGCTGCGGGCATCGACAGCGTAGAGCATCCTTGGTCGCTCTCCCTACTTCAAATAACAAGACGGACAATTTGCAACGATGCGGTATTTGATGCGCGAGCTAGCATCGCTCGTTTGTCCACATTCAGTTGTAAAGCCGTCTACGCGGGACTCCTAATTGCATTCGGGGGGGTGCCACCCGGGTGGGGTTAAGGGAGTCGGATTTTGGCCGTCTGCGACCGAAATACCGCAATCACCTCTGGAGTTGGGACTTTGTGATGGCACGAACGGAGGATGGCCGGGCGATTACGATCCTCACGCTGATCGATGAGTACACGCGGGAGTAACTGGCGATCTACGCCGCCCGACGGATCCGTGCACATGATGTGATCGAGTTGTTGGCGGATGTGATGACGGCGCGCGGCATCCCTGAGCCCCTGCGTCGGTTCATGGCGCGGTACTACTCACGGAAATGGACTGCGATGCAAAAAAAACCGGCGGTAGGTTGGAGCCGTCTGGTAACTCTGCTCTGATCGGGGCCACTTAATCACACCTACGAGGCGGGACATCCAATGATTCAACCATGGCGCGCCACCTGTATGCAGGTCTACTGTAACCTCGTCAACTCGGCTCGAAATCGAGAGGAAGCTCTAACCATCATCAATCGATCGCTCGATCGTTGGTCGACCCTGATCAGGGGCACAGCACGTGACGGCGGACGACACCTACTGCTCTTTCCGGAGTTTTGCCTGACCGGCTTCCCGCTCAACGAATCTGCCAAGGAATGGATTGATAAGGCCTGCATTGAAATTCCGGGTCCGGTGACCGAGCGACTACAGCGCGAAGCGCAAGCCGCCAAAGTTTGGATCGGTGCCAATGCTTATGAGCGCGACCCGGAATGGCCAGGACGATACTTCAACACATCTTTTCTCATATCGCCGTCTGGCGATGTGGTCTTGAAGTATCGCCGCATCAACACCGTTCAGACTGGCTCTCCCCATGACTTCATGGATCGCTATCTCGAGCGCTACGGTATCGAGGGCACCTTCCCCGTCGCCAAGACGGATTTGGGCAACATCGCTATGATGCCCTGCGGCGAAATCATGTACCCGGAAGCGGCGCGGATGTTCATGTTACGCGGCGCCGAAACGCTACTGCATCCAACATCCGACCATGGCGCCTCGGACATGTGGAGCTGGGAATCAGCCAAGAAGGTGCGCGCCTCCGAGAATATGCTATATCTTATTTCAGCGAATCAATGCGGACAAATTGGTGGCACCTTACCGACAGGGACGACGGCAGGTCACTCAAAGATCATCGACTGGGACGGCAGAATTCTCGCCGACTCCGGCGGACCTGGCGAGTCGGCCGTCTGTTCAAGCTGGATCGACGTCGAGGCGCTACGACGTATACGCTCGATTCCGGGATCTGGTAATCGACTGCTACGACAAAGACTAGATATATATCGCCCGCTCTACAACGCGACGACTCTATATCCAGCGAATCGATTCGCCGATGCGCCGATGGACTCGAAAGACCGGATTATAGAAGTACAGAACGAGGCTTATCGCAACCTCGTCAAGAGTGGCCTGATCCAAGCGCCGCAGAAATGAGCGTAAGTCACTGTAGCCGGCGACAATTCGTCGGAACCGCGCTGACGACGAGTGTCATCACCATTGGCGGCCTCGTGACACCGGCGTTTGCCGCCGTCGAGTCAATCTGTCGCTTTACGCTCGTACAATCGATAGCACTACCGATCGACTCGGCGCACATAAAAAACGACTTCGAAAGAAATCTTTCGCGGATCTTACAAATCATAGAGAAACATGCGACACCTTACGATTGGCTCGCTTTCGACGATGCTCCATTGACAGGACATGCAGCGGGCTTACTGCCTGCGACAGATGTATCGCTCGGCGATGATGATCTTAAACGACTGACAAGCGCTGCGCTTCACCACCGCTGTTGGATCAGTCTCGGCGCAGTTCGACGATCATACGATTCAATTCTCGTGCTCTCGCCCCAAGGCCAGCTATTCGAATGGCCCATGCCGCCAAGGCATGCGCCACTGCCGTTGACAGGACGAGTACCCAAGAGAGATTTGACACTTCCCATCGTCGTGGTGGACGACCGTCGAATAGCCGTCACGCCAATGGATGTAACGGCTAAGTTCAGCGCCGAATGTATCGACCGTGGCGTCGACATCATGATCACGATGAACTCAAGTTCGGGTTGTGTGACACCACCGACAACTCAGGCAGCGCCGTCGTTATCCATGAATGTGCATGCGGCAGCACCATGGCAGCCGCCAGGGTGCGACACCCGGGGACTAGGCAGATCTCGAGTGCTCAACGTACGGGGCGAGGTGATCGCCGAGTGCCCAACGGCAGATGAACACGTTCTCGTGCTAGCGGGCCTATGACGCCCTCTGCCGAATCCACGAACAGGCTTGACCTGCCCTTCGAAAACTGGTTCAGGTTGTATGTTCCTACGATTGGAGCGAAGTGACCTGACCCGATATTTTTGATCTACGTTTAATGTTCATAAAAGGGACAGGAGACGTGGACGATGGGCAAGCAGAGATACACGAGCGAGGAGATCATACTTAAGCCTCGGGAGGTCGATGTGCTGATCGGTCAGGGACAGACGATCGCGCAGGTGACCAAGCAGATCGGGGTGACGGAGCAGACGTACTTTCGCTGGCGTAGGAGCCACGGAGGCTTGAGGATCGATTAGGCTAAGCGGATCCGGGAGCTCGAAGCGGAGAACAGTCGACTCAAGCGCGAAGTGAGTACAGCACCGTTTAATGTCGTGGATCTGTGTGCTGCCCCCGCCAATGAGCAGCAGATGTTCTGCAGCGAGGCTAAGAAGGCGGTGGGGTGGTAGCGGCTAGGGCAGCGAGGCGGTCGTAGAAACCGTCGGTTGAAACTCAAAAATCTCTAGCGGCCTTCCCGTAACCGTACCCCCGGGGGCGTCTGGCCCTGTGCCCCCTCCAAGGGAATAGCGCCGTGCTGGTGCGATTCGCTGAGCCACCGTTTGCTGTGAGGTCATGGAGTCGATGAGGCTACGTTGACCGGCGCCCCGTGGTGCCGCGGTTCGCCATCGCGTGGGGCACCCGCTCGACCCCGGACCCGCGTAACCCCCCCCGAGGCCAACACGGGAAGAACTGCGTCTGCGGCTTTGGTAAGGAGCGGATGCCCTACGCCCGCTAAGTGGTTGCTATGCGGTTGCTAGATATATTGGCAGTTCATCAATGACCGCGTAAGTCTTTAATTTCATGGCGCGCCCGGCGAGATTCGAACTCACGACCCCTGCCTTCGGAGGGCAGTACTCTATCCAGCTGAGCTACGGGCGCATTTCTCCCTCATTATATTCGGAGCGTTCCCGACGGGACAGTTTCGCAAGATGCTGGCTATGACGATTGGTTCGGTGAGTCTGCGGCAGGCCCCACTCGCGGTTTTGGCGATTTGTTGGCTGGTGATGGCACCGCTGCTGCAGGCTACCCCCGCTAGCGCGAACGATCCGCTCGAGACGCGTCTGCGCAGAATGACGCGGGGTTTTCAGGGCACGGTCATGCTCCATGCCCGCAATCTCGATTCGGGTCGCGAAGTAAGCATTGATGCCGACCGACCGGTTCGCACCGCAAGCACCATCAAACTGCCGATCGCCTGTGCTCTCGCTGCCGAGGTAGCAGCTGGTCGTGCGAGTTGGGATGAGCCGCTCGTCGTAGATCACACCGCGAAGGTTTCGGGCTCTGGTGTACTTGCGGAATATGCCGATGGCGAGGTGGTCAGTCTGCGCACCGCACGTAACCTCATGATCGTGGTCAGTGACAACACCGCGACTAACTTGATCATTACTCGTATCCGCGCTGACACAGTTAATGAATTCATGGCCGAGCTAGGTTTTACGGCCACTCGCTCGATGCGCAAGATTCGCGGCGATGGTGCGCGTCTCAAACCCGCTGAAGGCTGGAGTCGCGAAGGCGAAAAAGAAGAAAACAAACGCTTCGGAATCGGCCGCTCGACACCGCGCGAGATGACACGGCTGCTCGAGTTGCTCGAACAGGGCGAGATAGTCGATGCGGCAAGTTCAAAAGAATTGCTGGAAGTACTAGAGCGGCAGCAGTATAAGGATGGCATCGGTCGTAAGACTGGCGATCTGCGCGTAGCCAGTAAGTCCGGCAGCCTCGATGCCCTGCGCAGTGATGTTGGCATAGTCCATACCAAGCACGGCCGTATCGCGATTGCCATCACGGTCGATGACATGCCGCAGATCGATTATTCGCCCGACAACGTCGGCAACAAGCTGATCGCCGATTTGTCGGCGGTCCTGGTCGAGGAGCTCAAATAGAGCGAGTCGCGCGTTGCGATACGGCGATGCCCCACTGTCCAGCCCAGTAGAGCAGCATCAGCAACAACTGGAACGCGGGCACCGGGGCAATGAAACGGTTATGGGCGACCAGCGTGTCGCTGAGACCGAAGCTGCTGGCCCCCAAAGCCGCCGACCAAGCGAGCGGACGTGCGACACTCTCGTCTGCCACCAGCGCCCATGCGCGCCACATCATCGCGCAAATTACCACCAGATAACCGAGCACCGGCAAAGTCATGGCGCCGAGATACGGCTGTAGCCAAAGAAAAGTACCGAAGCAAAAGCCGATCACTGGAATCGCCGCGATTATTGCCAGCCGACGCGAGTACCGCAGGAAGGCTGCGAGATAGCCAAGATGTGCAGCGATAAAAGCGCTGAGCCCAGCGAGAAAAAACTCCGGCGAAGACTCTAGACAAATATCTCCGATCGCCGAGAGAGTTAACCCAAGCGCAACGAGGCGTGCTTCGCGCTCCCGCCAAGGCGCGAGCCAGAGCGCCATCAGCATGACGGGGATACCCTTGAGCGCCGAGCGTAGCACCGGCGCATCTGCATCCGCTTGCAAGCAGAGCAGATACGCGATGGCGGTGACGATACCGCAGCACAACAGCAGTCGCGCGCGCAAACTCAAGCCTCGGGTGCCTGCCGTCGAATCAGCGGTCTCTCTAGTATTTGTCTTTTTTTCCAGAGCGTAAGGCCGG
This sequence comes from Gammaproteobacteria bacterium, assembly GCA_016874555.1. Classification (GTDB taxonomy): domain Bacteria; phylum Pseudomonadota; class Gammaproteobacteria; order Steroidobacterales; family Steroidobacteraceae; genus UBA964. The sequence continues at coordinate 21,853 of VGTW01000005.1, forward strand.
CAAGCAGCAATAGCCACCAGAGGTCGATGCTGCCGCCGCCGCCGCTGCGGGGCGCATTGATGGTCAGGGTGAGGCTTTGCGGCGCGCTCGTGAATGTTCCATCGGTTGCGGTCACCGTGAGCGTGTAATTGCCGGCCACGGAGCTCTGCCATGAAAACTCGCCGGTGGTGGCGTTGAAAGTGGAATTGAGTGGCGCCCCGGTAAGTGCATAGGTCAGGGTGTCGCCGTCGGGATCAGTCGCCGACGACTTGAAGCTAACAGCGCTGCCTGCCGTAGCCGTGATCGGTGTGAGCAACGCGAGCACAGGCGTACCGTTCGATCGCACGTCGACGGCGCTGCTGGTCGCTGCGATGCCATCGGCATCGGTCGCCGTAAAGCGAAAACTCATGCGTGCTCCATTCGGCGTCACAAACGTTGCTTGCGGTGTGCTGCCGTTCGTAAGTGCGACAGCTGGTCCGCTTGCCTGCTGCCAGCGGTACGTCAGGTTGGTGTTACCTGCAGGTTTCGGTGTCGCCGTGCCACTCAGCGTCACGGTAGTGCCGTTCTCGACGACCGCTGCATTCGCTTGTGCCGTGACGGTCGGGGTCAAACTTGCGAGTCGTTGCAGCGCACGAGTCGCATCGAGCATGCCCGCACCGCAGGGGTTGTCGGCTTTACCGACACAGAAAGTACTCGCTGGAAATTCACGGGCTGTAGTGGTCAACAAATTTTTGACGGTATCGACCAATAAAGAGGGCATAGCCGAAATCAGCAATGCTGCAGCGCCTGCCACATGGGGAGCCGCCATACTGGTGCCGGTTTTGCCTGCATAGGTTTCACCGGCAGGAGTTGTGGTGCCAGTGTTCGTCGTGGAAGCGACAAATCGCCATACCGTTCCTGCTGCACCCGTGCTGCCCTGCGGCAGGCAGTTAAGCGCGCTCGTCGCACATGATCCACCGCCCGGCGCGCTCAAAGTCGTACCTGATCCATAGCTCGCATAGTTGGCTTTGTCACCCTCCAGCGTGTGCGCTGTCACTGCGATGACGCCCGAACAGTTTGCGGGTGAGCTGATGACCGAACGGCTCTCGTTACCTGCTGCGGCCACCACCACCGCACCTGCGGTGCGTGCGGCGTTGATGGCGTTTTGTCTGCTCGCTGGGCAACTTGCGCTCGTGGCTCCGAGACTGAGGTTTATCACTCGAGCTGGATTGGAGTTATTTGGTATACCGAGATCGGGCCAGCTACCGCTGGCGGGTTGTGCTCCGGCTGCCCAGCGAATTGCATCCGTGATGTCGGAGCTGTAACCGAAGCATTTGCCGAGCGCGCGGATGGCAAGCGCTTTGGCTTCGTAGGCAATGCCGGAAACTCCCGCGTTATTGTCAGTTACAGCCGCTACGGTCCCGGCAACGTGTGTGCCATGCCAAGAACTGTTCGTACGCCGACAGGCACTTACGCCGCTGCTGAAGAGCGCAAGTTTCAGATCTTCCTCATTTATCCAGTCACCGGGATCCGAAGGATCGGTGTCTCGTGCATCGCCGTCGTTAGCTACTAAAAATTTGCCGTCACTGTCGGCGGAAACGAAATCGTGTCCACGGATGATATTAGCATCAAGATCGGTGTGGGTTGTGATACCTGTGTCAATGACGGCAATGACTACGTCTTTACCGCGCGCGATATCCCAGGCTTCTGGTAGATTAGCGCCTCCTAAATTTCCAGGACCTGGTGTTTTGAGGTGCCAAAGAATATTTCGAGTATCAACGAACAACGGATCGCTTGGAGCGAGCAGCGGGAACATATATTCGTCGATTTCGATACTGGCTACGGCCGGGTCGAGCCGCAATCTTTGAGCAACACGCTCGGCAGCGGTACGCTCGAGTGGCTCTACCAACCTCAGAACATGCGAGAGGTCGGCGGTGGGTCGACGATATCCGACAGCCACGCCACCGCGGACGCTCAAAGTTTGGAGCCGTAATGTCGAGGGGCGATTCAGACGCCCCGCCGCGAGATCATCGCGAAAGCGGACGACGAGTTGCGTGATCGGTAGCTCCGGCGCACGTTGTGGTTCGGCGACTTCGAGCAGAGTCGCTGCGTCGATTTTTACTGGCAAAGCCGCTAGTAGTCCTGCAACCAGCAAGATCCTCGGGAGCGCGCTGGCGATATGCATGGTTAGAAGAGGCCCGGGATCTCGCGCTGCGCAGGCGTCGGTTGCTCGGGCAATGGCATGGGCTCGATGTCGAGCGTCACTTGATCACTGACCATGGTCGCTGGGCCGACTCCGGACGCTGTCGCTGCTTCAGCCGAGGTGACGGGAATGGCAGTGCAGGCTTTGCCCTGCAACCAATCGAGGGCCTGCCGCGTCGAGGCTTCGCTCGCGGTACCGAGCGGTCGCGTGAAGTCGTCATTAGCACGGCAGCTTGCCTTTACCGCTTCAGCGAGCCCGTTGAAATAGGCATCGGAGTTTGCCGAGTTACGCGTGGTGAAAGCGACGACGCGCAGTCGATCGTCACAGGCTGCGTTGTCGCGGGCAATTTGACCCACCGGTTTGCCGAAGGTGTTACTGCCGATCAGTGCGAGCTTGTCATTGAAGAACGGAATGAAGCCATTGACTACGAGTTCGCTGGCCGAAGCCGAGGAACCTGTGGTGATAAAGGCAAGCTTGATGGGTGAAGCAGACTGAGTCTGTGGGGCAAAGCGCTTGATCGAGTCATTAGCCGATTTCGATGAACGGAACGTTAGCTGCGAGAAGACTTCGCTGGTTTGACGATTACCGCCGAGCAGATCGCCCATCAAATTACCGGTCGAGACCAACCCACCACCGTTGTAACGGAAGTCGATCATGATTTCTGTGATCCCCGCTTCACGAAACTTCTGGATTTCCTCGCGTAAGCGGTTATCAGCCGTACTGATGAACGTGCGCAGATTGATGTAACCGTAGCGTTTACCCGCATCTTCGATGATACGACCGCCATAGCGACTCGATACTGGTTCAATTGAGTAGTCGGCCTTAGCGATCGTCACCTCGCGCGGGGTCGTTCCGCGAACGATCCTCAGCACACGAGTCGTGCCAACGGTGCTAGGGCCTAGTGCATTCGAGATGCCCTGCGCACCCTCGGCGGCGAAGATATCGGATACCAGGCGCAGGTTCGTGCTCGAAGTACCGATGGCGGTCAACTCATCGCCACGATCGATGTTGGCTGTAAGCGCCGGTGCGCCCTCGAAGGCCTCGAGTATGAACACGCGCTGCGCTACCGAGTCATAGCCCAGACGAATGCCAAACCCGGCCGTCGCGCCGGAATTGAAGAACGCATCTTCTTCGGACGCTGAGGTGATGTAGGTGAAGTTGCGGTCCTTGTTCTGCGCCCGTGCAGTCGCTGTCATAGCGCTAATTAGGGCATCGACCGAAGAATAGTTAGCGATGTTGATGTTAGTAGGTAGCGTTTCGGGGTAGAGATACCACTCGTTGAGCTGCGCCACAACAAAGTTTTGTCGGTCGGCGAGACTACAGGCTGCTACGGTGTTGTTAACTGGGGTGCCGGTGACAGTGTTGGATGCTGCACTGCTGCCGACAGAATTTCGCGCTGTGACTGCACAGGCGTAGCTTGTACCGTTGGCAAGGTTAGTCACGGTCAGCGGACTTGAGGAGCCGGTCGCTGTCCGCGTTACGCCGCCACCGGTGCATGACACTGTGTAATCAATGATCGCCGAAGAACCGCTGTTACCCGGAGGCGTAAAGCTCACGGTCAACGTGCCGTTACCGCTGGCGACGGTGATGCCCGTTGGCGAACCCGGAGCCGAGCTCCCGATACTTCCTCCCGCGCTGCCTCCGGTACCTCCTCCGTAGCCGCCACCGCCGCAGGCGGAAACCAGTATCGACGCGATAAGTGCAAGCGCGAAACCGCATGAAATGCGCAATGTGGCGATCGGCATGGGCTGGATATCCTTTTTTAGAGTGCGGGGTACGTGCCCGAACTCGTTTGATTCTAGTGTATTTGGCGCAGCGGGTCAGAGCATTGCGAGCCGCATTGACTGCTCGTTGAGATAGCTTTTGGCACCCACAATCGCGGTCACCATGAGGTGTCAACCCCTAAGCAGGACAGCTCGCGGGATCTCGAGTCCCAAGGGGGCGTCCTCCGTCGAACGGATGGATGATGAGCGCTGAGAGACCGGCGCGCAGCGAGCCGTGCTCGATCTTACGGGCTTCTAGACGGGTAAAAGACATCGTCCTCCTGGTAAAAGTGATTCAATGCCTCGATCTCGCGCATCTCTTTGCGAGTTGGCCCATCGATGCTCAAACATTGTTCGATCCGCGACTCTTCGCCCCCAGTGGGTTCGAGCAGGTCGATTCAGAGTACGTCCGCGGGAACGGCAGTCGCGCCATTTACGGGTTCACCGTGCAAGCCGGCTGCGTCCGATCTGAAGTAGAGGGAATCACGCGCGCATGTCCGGAGTCGCGCGTAAGAGGCTCAGCGAGTCTTCTCCGCCTTTGCCAAATCGTTGATCAGACCGAGCATTTGCGGAGCACCGCCCGCCATCCCGACGTCGGTTGAGAACTGGCCGTTCACTGCTATGAAGGGCGTACCCTCGGCGCGGTAGCGGCGCACGAGCTCATCCGCTTGTCGCAGCTTGGTGTTCACCCACATCGAGTTCCAGGCGTCGGTGAAGGCTTTTTCCTGAATACCTTGTTGCTTCGCCCACGCCACCATCAACGGCAGGGTCGACTCTTCGTCGCGCCCCAGCAAGCCATTACCACCACGGAAAATGGTGTCGAATACTTTGGTGTGTAGGCGTTCGTCCTGCTTGAGTGCCTGCAGGGTATAGAAGAGACGCGCGTGCAACTTCGCGCCAGCGTTCCAGGTCACGGGAACGCGCACGAACTCCACATTTGCCGGCTTGCTATTTTTCTTCCAGCTCTCGAGGAACGGGTCGAGCGAATAGCAAGCACCGCAGCCGTACCAGAAAATCTCTAGTACCTCGATCTTCCCCGGAGCAACACCGGTAGGCAAAGAGGGACTGATACGGCGATAGTGACGGCCTTCTTGCCAACGAGCATCGGTGCCCGCAGCCTTTTGTGCATCCGCGGTCGGAACGATCACACCGACCAGCAGTGCTGCACTGAGGAGCGCGATGAAACTGCCTCGGACGAGATTCATCAGCGCAGTCCTTGGATGTAGCTGGCAAGCGCTTTTTTATCGTCTTCCTTTAGACGCTTGGAGATCGACGCCATCATATGGCCATTTCGTGACTTGGTCGGCGTATTGGTTGCGATATCGATGTAACGCTGATCGGATGCGTACTCGATTAATTGCTTAACGGTGTAGGTCGAGTGCTGCGCACGCAGTGCAGGGTAGCCGGAGGCCGGATTACCAAGGCCAGCTGGACCGTGGCACGACGTACACGAGGGAATTCCGCGAGTGGGATCACCGCCGCGATAGAGTGCTTCGCCGGTCTTGTAGTTCGCCGCGTCAGCTTCGAGACCGCTTGGTGTCTGGGTAGAGAAATACGCCGCGAGATCGGCGATGTCCTCGTCCGTGAGCGCCATCGCGAGCGGGTACATCACCAAGTTGTTTCGGTGACCGGCTCGAAATAGCCGCAGCTGTTCTTCGGTGTAACGTGCGTTTTGTCCGGCGAGGTTTGGCCATTCGGGATTGACGCTGTTGCCGTTGATGCCGTGGCAGGCCGAGCAAACAGCCGCCTTGGTGGCACCCGCTTCGGCATTGCCCCTGGCTTGTGTGACGGGCATCAGCACGACGGCGAGAACAGTAGTGGCGAGGGCGGTGGCGAAGGTGTTAACGGTCAGCATTTCTCAAGGTTCCGTACGTCTTTCACAGCTAGAAAGTTTACACTAGACACCCTTGGCCTTGGGGCCGCGGAGGCGTAACCGCGTGTCGCAATATCCGCGAGCAGCATTCCTTTTGAGTGTTGCCGCCCCGGTACAGTTCCCGGCCGACCTTGGCGCCGAGGTGGCCTTAGCCGGCCGTTCCAACGCCGGCAAGTCAAGCGCCATCAATGCCATCTCGGGGCGCAAGGCGCTTGCCCGTATCAGCAAGACCCCAGGGCAGACGCGGCTGCTCAATTACTTCGAACTCAAGCCCAACCATCGGATCGTCGATTTGCCGGGCTACGGCTATGCGGCTGTCGATCCCGAGGAACGCCGCAAGTGGGTACCCCTAATCGATGCGCTGCACTCGCGGACGAGCTTTCGCGGGGTGATGTTGGTGGTGGATATCCGTCGCGGGTTGCGGGATGAGGATCTGGCGCTCATCGACTGGGCCGAGCCGACGCATCGCGGCGTGCATGTGCTGCTCGCCAAGGCGGATAAGTTGAATCAGGCCAAGCGGGCGAAGGTCTTGCGGGAGGCGACGGCAACGCTGGGCGAGATCGCTACGGTGCAGCTATTTTCCGCCCACTCGGGGCTGGGAGTGGAGCCTGCTCGCGAGCGGCTGGCAGCGCTCTGGGCCACGGCACTTAAAGATTGACGCAAAAGCAACGCGCGGACGAACACCATAAAAAACCCCCGGACACCTTGCGATGGCCGGGGGCAGACGAAGCCCGGCACAGGTCATGAGGCCGGGCGCCCGCTCAGGGAGGGAGGAGAAGCGGGGAACGCGCTGCGTTCGGAAAATCAGACTCTCTAGCTCGGCAAAGGTTCAGATTAAAATTCTATTCTAATCAACGAGTTAGGACGCCGTATTTTACGCGTTAACAACATCCTCCTCAGTGCGCTTCGTCCCAATTTTTACCGGTACCAACATCGACCTTGAGCGGCACGTGTAGTGCCCCACGACCGGCATCGATCATGCACTGTCGGACAGCCTCGGTGACCCTAGCCACGGCCTCGGTGCGCACTTCGAGCACGAGCTCATCATGCACCTGCATGATAAGTCGTGCATCGGCACCGCCGTCTCGGCTGCACCAGGCATCGACCGCGATCATCGCGAGCTTGATGAGATCTGCGGCGGTGCCCTGCATCGGCGCGTTGATCGCACTGCGTTCGGCGTATTGTTGCAGCGCTCGATTGCGAGAGCGGATATCGGGCAGATAAAGCCGACGACCGAACACGGTTTCGACATAGCCGGTGGCGCGCGCCTGCTCGCGCGTGCGGTCCATATATGCCTTCACGCTAGGATAACGCTCAAAGTAAAGATCGACATATCTTTGAGCAGCGCCACGCTCGATACCGAGCTGTCGCGCCAGACCAAACGCCGACATGCCGTAGATTAGACCGAAGTTGATCGCCTTGGCTGAGCGGCGTTGCGCGGCGCTTACGGCGTCGAGCGGAACACCGAAGACCTCGGCGGCCGTCGCCTGGTGCACATCGCGGTTGGCCACAAAAGCCCCGCGCAGGCCGGTGTCATCGGAAAGGTGCGCCATGATGCGCAGTTCGATCTGTGAGTAGTCCGCCGCGAGCAGCAACTGCCCAGCCGGGGCGATGAATGCCTGACGGATACGCCGGCCTTCGGGCGTGCGGATCGGAATATTTTGAAGATTAGGATCGGTGGAAGACAGACGCCCTGTCTGCGCCACGGCTTGATGGTAGGACGTATGTACGCGCCCGGTGTCGGGGCTCACCTGCAACGGCAGTTTTTCAGTGTATGTACTGCGCAGCTTGGCGATACTGCGGTAGTCGAGAATCAGACGCGGCAGCGCATACGAGTCAGCAAGCTCCTCGAGCACGTCTTCAGCAGTCGAGGGCTGCCCAGTGGGTGTTTTGCGCAGTACCGGGATCTGCATTTTCTCGAACAGAAGTTGCTGCAGCTGCTTGGGAGAATCGAGATTGAAGTCGCTGCCGGCCTCGGTGTGCGCTGCAAGCTTCAATTCTGCGATACGGTGTGCGAGTTCGCTGCTTTGCACACTCAACATCTCGCGATCGATCAGCACCCCGCGATGCTCCATGCGTTGCAGCACCGCAACCAGTGGCTGCTCAAATTCTTCATACAGTTTTTTCAGCAGCGGTTCGCGCTCGATTGCCGGCCACAGCGCACGATGCAGACGCATGGTGACATCGGCATCTTCGGCGGCGTATTCGCCGGCCTGCTCGAGACTCACTTGGGCAAAAGGAATCTGTTTTGCACCCTTGCCGGCGACATCTTCGTAACTGATGGTGGTAATGCCGAGATAGCGGAGCGCTGCCGAATCCATATCGTGGCGCGTGGCGACGCTGTTCCACACATACGATTCGAGCATGCTGTCGTAGCGCATACCGCGCAGCGTGATGCCGTTGTTGGCAAGCACATGTGCGTCATATTTGAGGTGATGTCCGAGCTTCGCATGCTGCTCGCTCTCGAGCAGCGGTCGTAGCTTGGCGAGCACAGTATCGCGATCGAGCTGCGGCGGAGCACCGGCGTAATCATGGGTGAGCGGCACGTAGGCAGCCTTGCCGGGCTCGATGCAGAACGACAAGCCGACAATGCGTGCCGCCATGTAATCGAGACTCGTGGTCTCGGTGTCAAAGGCAAAAAGCTCGGCGCGTTCAAGCGCGCTACACCAGCGTTCGAATGCATGCATATCGAGAATCGTTTCATAGTTGCGTGGCGCATCGGCGATTCCAGGGCGCAGTTCGAGGGCATCCGATGGCGATACCAACGCTCCCGATGCTCTCGACGATTCTGCCGGTGCCGATGACGCTGTCGACGCGCTGTCGATTTCGAGCGAGCCCCCGAGCCCGCGCAGCAAGGCTTGAAACCCCAGCCGCGTATACCAGCTGCGTAGCTGTTCATCGTGTTGCGGTTTACGCGTGAGATCTTGTGCGGTGTCTGGTAAGGCGACATCACAGCGAATCGTTGCCAGACGACGCGAGAGTTCCAGTGTCTCAAGACTGGCACGCAGGTTTTCGCCTACTTTGCCGGACACCCCGGCGGCATGCGCGACCAGGTTATCGAGCGTTGAATATTGGCCCAGCCATTTTGCTGCGGTCTTCGGGCCGACTTTGTCGATGCCCGGGATGTTGTCTGAACTGTCGCCGACGAGCGCCAGGTAAGCGATCATTTGCTCGGGCCAGATGTCGAACTTTGCCTTGACGCCAGCGCGGTCGTAGATGCTGCCGCTCATGGTGTTGATGAGCGTGATCTGTGGCCCAACGAGTTGGCACATATCTTTGTCGCTGGTCGATATCACCACGGTACCCCCGGCATCGGCGGTGCGCTTAGCGAGTGTGCCGATGATATCGTCTGCCTCGACACCGCTGATGCGCAGCAGCGGCAGCCCTAGGGCTTGCACGATTTCGAGCAGGGGATTGACTTGCACGCGTAGGTCGTCAGGCATCGGCGGTCTATGCGATTTGTACTCCGCATAAAGCTCGTCACGAAAAGTTTTGCCGGGCGCATCGAACACCACGGCGATCTGCACCGGATTCGTTTCGCGCAAAAACTTGAGCAGCATGTTGACCACGCCGAGCACGGCACCGGTCGGCTCACCGCGTGCATTAGTAAGCGGCGGCAGGGCGTGAAAGGCGCGGTAGAGATACGACGAACCATCGATCAGGACGAGATCGGGATTTTGTGGCAAGGCGGTCATGTGAACACAATGATGCCTGCAAAAAAAAAGAAAGAAACCGGACAGCGCGGCTTCACGCCACGATGCCCGGAGCAGGAGAAAACGATCAGCGATGGTCAGCTTTGATCAGCGATGACCAGACGCTTTCGATCAGGCTGTGCCTGGCGCCTTAATCCAAACTTTGCACCAGCCCGCGTTCTTAACCAGCTTACCTGGGAACAAATTGCATTTAGCGAGCGGAGCCTTGCGGTTTTTTTCTGCCCACTGCAAACAGTTACCACAGTATTGCGTGGGCTTGTGGCTTGGATTGGCTTTTTGATTGACCGTCTTGGTGTCCTCGACGTAGCCCAGTGCTTTGGCAGCGGGCTCGGCGGGGCTCAACACAGGCAGTGCGCCCGCGGCTGGCTTAGCCTGTGCGAAGGCGGTTTCCACAACAACCGGAATGGCCGGCAGACCCAGTACGGAGGCGCCGAGCACCTGACGGCGAGTGAGCTTGTCAGACTTCATGAGAAAATCCTTTTAAAGGGTCAGTTCGATCGGAAAAGAAAGTATACGCTGCTTATCAACCGCGCCGTGGATCCCACGATCGATTGGCGCGCTACCACTTAGGTGCAGTTCTCCTAGCCTTTCGGGGAAAGATTGGAGGGCGGCATAGCGGTACCAGCCTCTCGAATGATGACCTTAGTGTTGTCTTCGGGTAGGTAGAGCGCCCCGGTTTGACCGCAGGCTGCGAGTAAGAGTGCGCTCGCGATGACGAGCAATGCTACTCGATAGCGAAACGCTGATATCAGGTGTAAAACAGCGTGGGACTGGATCACGTTGGCAGTGTGCGCGCTTCGCGCAAGGCGAGCCAGCCGCGCAGCACCCGGTAGAGCACCCAGATACCGACAAAAAACAGGCCGATGGCCGCGGTCGCGAAGCCGACCAGTACCAGCATCAGCGGTGCCGAAAATAACAGCACCAATACGCTGACGAAAAAGGCGATCCAGAAGGTGCGGATCTGCCATGAGAAGTGCGACTCGAGCCAGGTGTCGCGCGCTTCGCTGCGACGCGCATAGTTCATGACGACCGCGACGATGGAGGGGACACCAAAGATGAAACTGCCCACGATCGTCGCGGCGCCGCTTACGCCGATTAGCACCGAGAGCGCATGTAGTGCGTAGATGACGTGAGTCCATGTCACCGTCGAGGGATCAGGAGCGCGGTCAAAGTTGACTATGCCATCCTTTACACGCTGGAGCCGATTTTGTTCCGTAGCCCGCGACATACTGACTGGATTACCGCCGGTTGATGACGGCCATCGTGATGCGCGACACACAGACGAGTTGAGTGCGCGCGTTGTGAATCTCGATGGTCCACACCTGACTGCGGGCGCCGGCGTGCAGCAAGCAGGCAGTGCCTGTCACGGTTTCGCCTTCGAGTGCAGGTCGCAGGTGGTTAGCGTTGATTTCCTGGCCGACTGCGGTATGAGCTTCGTCGAGGCAGCAGTTGGCCGCGACGCTCGCGAGCGTCTCGGCCAGGGCCACCGAGGCGCCGCCGTGCAGCATTCGCATCGGCTGACAATTGCGTGCATCCACCGGCATGGTACCGCGCAAAAAATCTGCGCCCTTTTCGGTGAACACGATACCGAGCGAGGCCATCATGGTCGCGTGCGAGCGCTCGTTCATCAGTTCAAGCGTGGCATCCTGACGCCACGGTATTCTTTGACCACTCACGATGGATCTCTCTCTGACCGATCTGTTTCGGCGCGGTCGGCTGCCAGTACCGCACCGATCCGCCGATAGGCTTCGCGAAAAGGAATACCCTCGCGGACGACCAGCTCATTCGCGCGCTCGGCGGCGTGGATGGCGGGATCGAGCTCGATGTGCTGCTCGCGAAACCCCATCGCGTCGATCGCCGGAACCAGAATACCGGTGCTCGCCAGCACGAGATCGATGCCACGAAAAAGCGGTTCCTTTAAAAGTTGCAGGTCGCGCTGATATCCCGACGGCAGCTTGGCAAAGATGCCGAGCGCTTCGATGAGGCAGCCATGTGCCGAGGCCGTACGACCGCGCAGCAGTTCGAAGACGTCAGGATTACGTTTCTGCGGCATGATCGATGAGCCGGTGGTGAATTCGTTCGGCAATTCGAGAAAGGCGAATTCCTGCGTATAAAAAAGACAGACGTCGGCGGCGAAGCGGCCGAGGTCCTGCATCAGCAGAGCAATCTCGAACAAAAGTTGTGCTTCAGCTTTCCCGCGCGAGAGTTGCACGGCAGTGACGGGTTCGTGCACGACATCGAAGTCGAGCGCCGCGCGCGTAGCTTCGCGATCGAGCGGTAAACCCGGCATGCCGTAGCCTGCAGCCGAGCCCAGCGGATTTTTGCCAAGGCGACGCTGCACGCTGCGCAGACCTGCAGCATCGTCACGCAATTCCGCGGCAAAGCCGCCTGCCCACAGCGCCACCGAACTCGGCATGGCTTGCTGCATATGCGTATAGCCGGGCAACTCAATTTCCCCCTGCCGTAGTGAGAGTCGATCGAGTGCGGCGGCGACGGTTTCTGCACCGACGGCGAGTTGCTCGGTTACATCGCGCAAATAGAGTCGCAGTGCAGTCAGCACCTGATCGTTGCGCGAGCGACCTAGATGCACGCGACCGCCGGCTGCACCAATACTGGCGGTCAGCCGCTTTTCAAGCGCAGTCTGTCCGTCTTCATCGATAAGTTCGATATGCCACTCGCCTTGTGCGTGCGCGGCAGCGAGGGCCTCGAGCCCGCTCTCGATGGCCTCGCAGTCTGCAGCCGAGAGCAGACCCTGATCGTGCAGCATTTGCGCATGCGCGATCGATGCGCGAGCGTCGTAAGACACCAGACGTTCGTCAAGTGCGTGATCTTCGCCCGCTGTGTACGCGAGTACGCGCTCATCGAGCGGTGTGCCTTTATTCCAGAGCTGCGTCATGAGTGTGCTGCGTCAGCCGCAGCGAGCTCCGCCGGCGCGAGCTTGCCGATATCGGCGACGACCAATGTGCCAGTGCCTTCGTTGGTGAACACCTCGGCGAGGATTGCATCGCTTGCTTTGTACGAGATCACGTGCACTCGTTTCACCCCGCGCTGAATGGCGCTCTCGATGGCTTTAGCCTTCGGCAGCATGCCATTGACGATGCGCTTTTCGTCGCGCAATCGCTTGAGCCCGGCGAGATCGGTGTGGGAGATCACCGAGGTCGGATCTTCCACCCGCTCGAGAATACCGGGCGCTCCCGTACAAAGAATCAACTTCTCAGCCCCGAGTGCAGCGCCGATAGCGGAAGCCACTGTGTCTGCATTGATATTGAGCAACGTGCCCGAGTTGTCACTCGACAGGGGGGAGATGACCGGCATCAGTCCATTGTCGAGCAATTTATGGATGACGTCAGTGTCGATGTAATCGATGTCGCCGACAAAGCCGTAATCAATGGTTGCATCGCCGGTTTGTAATTTCACCGGCGCGCGCTTATGGGCTTGCACCAGCCCTGCATCGACCCCGCTCAGGCCGATCGCCTGGATGTCGAGTTCGCGACAGGTCGCAAGGATGCGCGTGTTGATGAGACCCGAGAGCACCATGGCCGTGGCATCGATCGAGCGCTCGTCGGTCACGCGCCGGCCTTCGACCATCTGCGTCGGCACGCCGAGTTTCTCGGTGACTTCAGTGAGCTGCGGACCGCCGCCGTGCACGAACACGACTCGAATACCCAGCGAGTGCAGCACGGCGATTTGTTCGATGAGCGCGCGTGTGGCCTTGGCATCGCCGAACACGCCACCACCTGCCTTTACCACGAAGGTCTTACCCTTGTAGAGCCGGATGTACGGTGCGGCACTGCGCAGCGCACGAATGACGACTGCAGGGTCGGCTCGGTGCATGATCATCGTTCGGTTCCTCCATTCGACAGCAGGCGGTACAGGACCGCCATCTGCGCGGGTAGTCGGTTGTAGGCCTCGCGTTGCACGATGCTGCGCGGACCATCGAGTACTTCGTCGGCAACGGCGACATTGCGGCGTACCGGCAGACAGTGCATGAACTTGCAATCTTTGCTGGCCGAAGCAAACCAGTCTTCGCGCACGCACCAATCGGCAAGACCTGCGCGCAGTGCCGCATCGCCAACACTGTCGCCATAGTGCGTGATCGAGCCCCATTCTTTGGCGTAGACGATCTGCGCGCCGGCGAGTGCCTCGGTACGGTCATTGGTCTCGCGCACGCTACCGCCTGAGGCCGCAGCCGCGACACGTGCCTTGTCCATGGTTTCTGGCGGCAGTGCATAACCCTCGGGTCGCAGAACCACTACATCCATACCGCGGTGTGCTGCCATGTGCACGGTCGCTGCAGGGACGGCCATTGGCGTGATGCGCGGATGATTTGTCCAGCTGAGTACGAACTTTGCGCGCTGCGGCACGGTGAGATCTTCAAGTGTCTTCCAATCGGCGAGCGCCTGACAGGGGTGATTGACTGCCGACTCGAGATTGATCAAAGGCTTGTCGACAACGGCCGACATTGCACGAAAATTAGTCTCGGCGAGATCGTATTTAAGGTCCTTACCTTCAGCGAACGCGCGTATGCCGAGCGCATCGGCATACGAAGCGAGTATTGGCAAGCCTTCGCGCACGTGCTCTGCCGCCGCGCCATTCATGGTCACGCCGATTCCGCTTTCGAGTTGCCAAGTACCATGTCCTGGCGTGATCACGAACGAACTGCCGCCGAGTCGCATCATGCCGACCTGGAAAGATGACAGTGTGCGCAGCGAGGGGTTGAACATCACAAGACCGAGGATCTTGCCGGCGAGTACGCGCGGCTCCGGATGAGACTCGAGATGACAGGCGAGCGCGATGAGATCGAGGATCTCTTCGCGACTGAAATCGGCAAGGTCAAGGAAGCGTTTCATAGGTCGCACAAAGCCTTGCGAAGCAGATCGACATGAGTTTCTTTGAGTGTGTAGGGCGGAAGAAGCCGCAGTACATGCGGATCGGCGCTGGTGCCGGCGAGAATATTCCGCTCGAGTAGCATCTTTTGAATCTCTTTGGCGGGCTTGGCGGTGATCATGCCGTGCAGAAACCCGGCGCCCTGATGTCCGGTGACTGGGCCGACGGTGCAGGTATCGCGCAGGTACTTCGACACCCGACGTACGTTTTCGAGCAGGCCCTCGCTTTCGATGGCATCGATCACCGCCTCGATGACGGCACAGGACATCGGTCCGCCACCGAACGTGGTACCTAGCCCCTCGAGCTTGATGGCAGCCGTCACGCGCGGCGTCATCAGCAGCGCACCGCAGGGAAAACCGTTACCGAGCGCTTTGGCGGTCGTGATCATGTCCGGAGTCAAGGCATAGAAATTGGCAGCGAATGGCTGGCCGCTGCGACCGATACCGATTTGCACTTCGTCGAAGATCAGCAGCGCTCCGACTTCATCGCAGCGCGCGCGTAATGCAGCCAAAAATTCGCGTCCCATGTCGAAGGCGCCACCCACGCCCTGCACGGGCTCGACGATCACGGCTGCCGTATTAGTGTCGACCTGTACGGCGATCGCATTAACGTCACGTCGCGGTATCCAGCCGATGTCGAAGGGCGCACGCGGAAATTCGTACCACTTTTTGTCGGCACCCCAAGTGATAGCACCCGCGGCTGCGGTACGGCCGTGGAATGCACCTTCAACGGCCACGATTTTCGGGCGCTTGATCATCTTGAATGCCATACGCAGCGCGTTTTCATTAGCCTCGGCGCCGGAATTAACAAAGAACACGCTGTCGAAGGCACCGCCCGCGAAACGCGCAAGTCGCGTGGCTGCACGCACGCGGACATCCATGGGTACCGCATTGCTCTGAAAATTACAGGCCTCGGCTTGTTGTGCGAGGGCGCGGGTCCAGCCCGCGTGCCGATAGCCGAGCGCGGCGACCGCGTGGCCCCCGTAGAGATCGAGGATGCGGCGACCGTCGCGGGTATGCAGCCAGACACCTTCCGCATTGATGACCTCGATAGGGTGTTGGGCGAACACGGGCGCAAGATGATCGACGGGGCTCATTGATAGTTCTCGAGTGAAAAAGCTGTTTAGGTCCAACCGGCGGCCGGTGCAGTTAGTCCCAGGGTTTCCGGAAAGCCGAGCAGACGATTCATCCACTGCACGGCCCCACCGGCAGCACCCTTGTTGAGGTTATCCACCACGCACATCACTGCGACGGTGCGGCCTGTGCTGGTCGCGTGCAGTTGGGCATAGTTACTGGCCACGATATCTTTGACACGCGGCGCACTGTCGATTACTCGTACGAATGGCGCTGCAGCATAGAACCCGCGCAGCTTTTCGAGCAGCGTTTCGCCGTCAAGGCCTGCATGTGCGGCGGCCAGTGTCGCTTGCGCCGTAACATGAATACCGCGTGCGAAGGGCCCCGAGTGTGGCACGAAAGCGAAGTCGGCTGTGATGCCGCTCGCCGCAGCGGCACAGGCCGTGATTTCGGGAATGTGCCGATGCACCAGAGCGTTGTAGGAGTAGAGATCGCTGTGGCGGGTCGGGTGGTGAGTACCATCAACGTGCTTTCGCCCGGAGCCCGTGCTGCCAGTGACACCGCTCACGAATAGCGTTGGCGTCACGAGACCAAGTGAAAGCAGCGGTACGCTCGCGAGCAGGATCGCGGTGGCGAAGCAACCGGGATGGGCCACATGCGGTGTCGGCGATGTGGCCAGATGTTCAGGCAGTGCACAGGTAAAATCTTTGAGCCGTCGCGGCGCACCATGCTCGTGCTTGTATACAGTAGCGTAGGCTTCGGCGCTGGAGTAACGATAATCCGCGGAGATATCGACGACCCGCGGATGGGTGCCAGCCGACTCGGCGGCTTGCAATAAGCGATCGATCAGTGCGGCACTCACGCCGTGCGGTGCCGCCGAAAACAGCGCACTGATCGGCAGGCTGGCGATTAGCTTCGTCAGATCGCCCTCGGACAGGAAGCGCAAATCACCGAGTGCGAGCGCGAGGTGCGGAAAAGCCTTGGCGATCGACTCACCGGGCTGCGAGTCCGACATCACGCCTGCAATCTCGAGCTGCGGATGTGCCGCGACGAGCCGCAGTACTTCACCGGCCACATAGCCGGTACCGCCCAAGATCAGTGTCGGCACTCGATTCACGAGGCAGGCACCACCGGGAAGCGGGTGCCGAGGCCGATCGCATCGATGACGCAGTCGCCGAGCGACGCCCCATCGGTCAGTGCGTTAAACGCAGGCACTTTCATCTGTTCGCGGATGATGTCGACACCGACGGCGTTGTCTGTAGCCGGACCCGTGACCGCGCAAGGCTCGACGCTGAAACGTTCGCGCAAAAGTTTGACGCCACCCCAAGCGGCGACCGGATCGTTCGCCGAGAGCACGACACCGGTGAGCGCTTGACGGATGTCTGCGCACTCGAGAATTGAATCGACGCCATACGTACCGAGAATGCCATCGCCGAGTTCGAAGACGATGACGTCAGGTTTTTTATTCGCGATCTCGGTGATCATGGTGCGCGTCAGCGCTGGACCCACTCTACGCGTGGTGGCGATCACACCGAGGTCGGTGAAGATCATCGAATTTCGCGCGCCCGCATCTTCCATGGCGAGGATGTCGCGTCGCAGCGAAACACCGGTGGCCTTAAAGCAGTCGACGACGAGACCGCGATGACGCATGCGGCTTACCATCGCGCAGGCGGCCGCGGTTTTACCGGCTTCCATACAGGTTCCGGCAAGCGCAACCACGGGTATGCCCTGTGAATCGAGAGTCGCACCGAAATCGAGCTTACGATAACCCGCGCGTGCCGGCACACCGATGCGTTCACCCAGATAAGGGAACGTGAGTACCACGCCGAGGACGCGACAATCGAAAGGTTTGCCCTTGTCAGGGTTCGCCGAGTCGCAGATCCCGAACACGCCGCCGATGTTGAGCATCTGGATCACATCGCCTGCAGCGAGTTTTTCCGGCACATACCCCGAGTAACCAAAGAGCGCTTTACGGTGGCCGAGCGCACCGACGACGATATCGCCTTTGTTGACCTTCGCCATTCGCCCACTGGTGAGCTCGAGCGTGTTATAGCCAGCTTTGTTGTTGAGAACCTCGACCACGACCACCACGCCTTCCTCCGAGGGCAGGTTATCGGTAGCAATGCGTACTTCTTGACCAAGACCACAGGCTTGGGTGATAGACGCGATCTTGTCGACGACGATGGTTCTCATTTCTTTCCAGTCCCCTGCGTCTCGTGGTGGCTTGATGCAGCCGCGCGCTCGCCGGCGCGGCGATGGAAAACGCCAGTAAGGCCGACGATACGTGAAAATCCCAAAGCGTCGGCTGCGGTCCACTCGCCCGTGGCTTCGCCGTAGACGCCCTTCGATGCAGCCATGAGTGACCACGGCGAGTCGATACCCTCGATGAAGACTGAGCCCGGACGGAACAATACGTTAACCATGCCGGTCACCCGCTGCTGCGACTTCAGGAACAAGGCTTCGATATCGCGGCAGACCGGATCGAGCAGCTGTCCCTCGTGGACCCAGTCGCCATATGGACCCGCGAGCATTTCTTTGATTCGCTGCTGCCGTGCGGTGAGCACTAGTTTTTCGAGCTCGCGGTGGGCATTAAGCAGGACTTCGGCGGCAGGTGCTTCGAAGGCCACGCGACCCTTGGTGCCGATGATGGTATCGCCGAGATGGATGCCGCGGCCGATACCGAACGGTCCCGCCAGCGACTCCAGAGTCTCGATAACCTCGACCGGCGACATCGTCTGGCCGTTAAGACCGCAGGGCACACCCCGCTCGAAATGCAGCATATGGCGCTCTGCAGGGCGCGGTTTGTTAAAAGCGTCTTTCGAGAGCACCCAGGCGTCGTCGGGAATACTGCCCTGCGAGGTCAGCGTTTCTTTACCGCCGATGCTCACGCCCCAAAGGCCCCGATTGATCGAGTAAGCGGCGCCGAAGGGCGGCACAGGCAGCTTTCGATTTTGCAAAAACTCGAGTTCTTCCTGGCGCTTGAAAAGCCGGTCGCGCACCGGTGCAATGACTTCGAGTTCGGGTGCCAGCGTGCGTAGCGCAACCTCGAAGCGCACCTGATCGTTGCCTGCCGCCGTACAACCGTGAGCGATGCTACTGGTACCAAGCTCGCGGGCCATCAGCGCAATTTTTTGTGCCTGCATCACGCGCTCGGCACCGACACAGAGCGGATAGAGCTGGCCACGACGTACGTTGCCCATGATCAGAAAGCGTAGCACCTGTTCAAAGTAATCGGCACGTGCATCGATCCGGTGGTGGGCACTCGCGCCGAGCGCGAGCGCACGCTCTTCGAGCGTCTGCGCAGAGACGACATCGATACCACCTGTATCCACGGTGACCGTGATGATTGGACGCTGGTATTGCTCCCTCAGCCACGGCACGAGAAACGAGGTATCTAAGCCGCCGGAATAGGCGAGAACGATGGGCTGCGACATGGGCAATCCTTGACTGCGAATTCGTCAGACGCGGAAGAGTTCGCGCAGCCGTGCGACCACGATCGCCTGTGCCGTTGCGGTATCGGTGGCAATGAAAATGGTGTCGTCGCCCGAAATGGTGCCGACGATCTCTGGCCAGTCGGCCTTGTCGATGGCGATCGCCACGCTCTGTGCGGCACCCACCGTGGTGCGCAGTACCGTCAGCGAACTGCCTGCGGTGGCGACACCGCGAACGAACTGGCGCAGCGTGCCGAAATCATCGTGCGCCCGCTGGTTGGCATCGGGCGGCAGGTAGCGGCCGCCGGCCTTGAGCACCCCGAGATCGCGCAGATCGCGACTGACCGAGGACTGTGTGACCTCATAACCCTCGTGTTTCAAAAGATCGACGAGCTCGCCCTGACGGCGCACGTCAGCTCTGCGCAGCAGGCGCAGGATTGCGCTTCGACGGCCGTTTTGATAGGGGTCGGTCTGCATAAAATTGCGTGTATTTTGCATATTCATGCGTAATAGTCAACAGGCAAGCGCTCGCCGACCTGAGGCGCGCCGCGGGGGCGTACGTGGACGCGGGTGGGGTCAGCCAGCCTTGATGGCGGCGATGCGCTCGACCATCGGCGGATGCGAGTAGTTGAACGCCACGTAGAGGGGGTCGGGGGTCAGGGTCGAGGCGTTGTCTTCGGTCAGCTTGATGAGAGCACTGGCGAGTTCATCGCCATCGGCATGGGCTTTGGCATAGGCGTCGGCCTGGAATTCGTGGCGGCGCGAGGCGCGACTCGAAAGCGGCGCCAACATGAAACTGACGCAAGGCAACACCAGTGTGAAGAGCGCCAGTGCAAGCCCGTCATTGCCCGTGTTGGCGTTGGGCGGTACACCGAGCCCGAGATAGAACTCGGGTTGCTGCGCGAGGAAGCCGAGTGCGCCCAGACCGAGCAGACTCACGAGGAAGATCTGCACAATCATCTTGATGGTGTGCTTATGGTGAAAATGACCGAGCTCGTGCGCCAATACGGCTTCGACCTCACCCGGCGAGAGTCGGGCGAGCAAGGTGTCATAGAACACCACGCGCTTCGAGCGCCCGATGCCCGTGAAGTAGGCGTTCGACTGTGCTGAGCGCTTGCTGCCATCCATCACGAATAGTCCCTTGGCCGAAAAACCACAACGATCCATAAGCAACTTGACACGCGCCACCAGTGCCTCATCAGCGAGTGGCTTGAATTCATTGAAGAGCGGTGCGATGAACAGTGGATAGACGACCATCAACAGTAGATTGAGCGCCATCCAGAATCCCCAAGCCCAGAGCCACCACGCAGGGCCGGCCGTACCCATCAACAAAAGTATCACGGCAATGAGCGGCGTACCGATCAAAAAACTGACGAGCAGATTTTTGAGCAAATCACCGAACCAAATGCGTTGCGTCATGCGATTGAAGCCGAAGCGGTCTTCGATGCGGAAGTGATAGTACCAGTCAAAGGGCAAATCAACCAGACCGCCGATCAGCCCGAAGGCGAGCAGCAGCGTGATTTGGTAAACGAGATCGTCTATTCCCGAGATATCAACACTAGTTGTGATACCCGTGCCAAAGAAATCAAGTAGAGTGTTGTTGAGTGCATCCAGCCCGCCGCCCAAAGTCCAGGCGAGCAGCATCAGTACCCCGAAGCCGAAATGCCAGAGGCCAAAGCGCTGCTTGGCGCAGGTGTAGTCCGCCGCTTTCGCGTGAGCCTCGGCGCTGATGGCGTTGCGGAAGGCGAGCGGTACCTCCGCGCGATACCGACGAACATGGGCGATTTGTCGCCGGGTCAGCCAAAGCTGCAGTGCTGCTTGAATGACCACGAGTACAATGAAAAGAACTGTAACAGCGGCTGCGGTCACGATCATACGAAGCGATAGCTACCGAAGTTAGTGCTCAGCGAGGGTGTTTCGCGCAACGCTGTACTGCACTCGCGAATCGTCTGCAGGAGGTGGAAGTTACCGGTTGCCGACTGCAGCGTCAACGTGACGCCGGCCTAGCCGCGACGACTGGCATCGACATCCGTGCGATGCGGATTGGCGGCGAGCAGCGTGCTTGCCATCTCGTCCGGCGATACGCGGGGTAGATCGCTTTCGTGGCCAGGAGGGGTCACCGAATGCGTTGTAAATTCCACTCCCATTGCGGTTTTGTGGTCTTCGAGATTGTTTACCCACGCGTTATGGCTATCGCCTGCCAGCACTACGAGATTCACATTGGCGTTAGCGGTATCTTCGGGACAACGGCGCCGTGCTACCCGAAAACCACCCCAACTGTCGAAGTTGGAGGGTAGGCTTGCGCGCCCAGCAGCGAGCGCGACCATCAATTTCCTCCGTGTGGTCTCTGTAGCATCGTCGCTGAGCCAATTCTTTCTTTGTTGCGGCACAATAATCTCGCCTATGACGACCCGCTGTGCGAGGACCTACCAGCGCATCTATGCGTTTGTCGAGCGTCGCAGTCCCGCACCCAGCCATTACTCCTGCTCTACTCCGAGCATCGTACCTGTTGCCACACCTGGTGGTCCATCGCGAAAATCGACCAAAGTTTGAGTCAAATTGTTGATGCCCTTCAGCGCGATATTCAGGTCGAGGAGTTCGCTGCGACCCGTGATCCGTATCTCCGCCTTGAACAGCGTGGCCAAGCTGCTGATCTGGTATTTGCGCCCGCGCTCGCCTGATACCGGCGTCCATTCATTGTACACGCGTTCGGCAACCGCCTTACGGGTCACCCAATCGCCCTCGATCGCGCTCTTGTGATTTTCTGCACCGCCCGTACACGCGTCGTTGGCGAGCTCATAGTCGTCCTATCGCGCCATCATCGGATAGAACTGATGCAGCCGCTGTAGATCGGGATCGGGACTACAGCAGGCATGGCCCAGGCGGTAACCGGTCAGCGATAGAATTTTGTGTGATGGCTGAATGAGCCAGCTCGGCATTAATTATTTGAGAGTAGGATAGGTACTAATCGAGTATTCATAAAGATAATCACCGATACGCACGATGAGATCGGGATAAGCGCGTTCGCAGGCGTGGACATAGGCGGTGAACCAACCAAAGTCGATATTCGAGCACGAGAAGGGTCCCAGTACGAATCTTTGAACATCATTTTGCGGCAGTGTGCGAGAGCGCCTGGTCGTGCTCACCGAACCATCGAGTGCAATGAAGCGATAGAAGCACCGGCGTCTTGGCGCGGAACCTGCAATGATCGTATGAGCCGCGTGCCTGCTGTGCCTGTGCCACACCCGGCAAAGCGATCGCGCCGATTCCGCACGTCGCGGCGCGCGATTACTGACAACGATCGAGTCGAACGCTCATGCCGGCTCCCCCTCGGGACGTGTTGTCCGGGATGTCAGAGGTCGAGGATACCGGAGACGTGCGATTAGAATATGGCGCAATGATGAATAGCCCTGAACAATTTGTCTTGCTGGTCAACGCGGTAATCCTAGGTTTTGCCTACCTCGTCGTCTATCCGCGTTTTGCTGGCCGTGACCGAGCGCGTCTTGCCATCAACGACCTGATTGCCAACGGCTGTACGTTGTTGGTGGTGGGCGTTAGTTATACGGGCACCGGCCAGCAGTTCGATCTGCTTTTCGGCGAGTTCGGCTGGTTCGCCTTCACGCTCGTCACCTTTCTGCTGATGGAGATCCCGCTCTTTCTCTGGTACGCACGTCGATACCGAATCTTCGATCGCGAAGAGGATGAGCAAGGTTAATCGAAAGCAAGAAAATGCTGGCTACTGCACATTCGTGCTACTGATCAATCTGCAGTGTTCGTTCGCAGCGTATTGATCGGCAGGTCGAGTCGAGCGCGATCGATTTCGACGCCAGCTTTCCAGACCTGGGCTACTTTGTGCACGTTGCGGATGTCCACGCTCGGATCGGCATCGAGCAGCACCATATTAGCGATTTTGCCAGTCTCGATCGAGCCGAGACCACGCTCGCGGCCGAGGAAAGTTGCACTATTCAGGGTGGCGATGCGCAGTACCGCAAGGGGCGGGATACCGCTTTCGACGACGAGTTCTAGTTCGCGCGACGCTGCGGGGGCGAGCGCACGATCGGTTGCGAGCACGAGTACGCCGCCGGCATCATGGATGCGCTTCACGTTGCGCAGTGCGTACGGGCATATCGCCGCGAACCAATACGGCCAGCCGAGCTTGAGATAGCGTTATCTCGCCTGATCGCGCACCGCGGGTTCGCGAGGATTAACCACCGCTTGATATTCGGGCGTGCGCAGAAAATCGACACCGTCCTTGAGTGATCGAATTTCGTCGAACACGGTGAGCGAGGTCTGAGTCGGGATTTTTTTTCGTTGCGACGAGTTCGGCGAAGTCTTGGGTGATTACGCCGGTTGCTAGCGCATGAGCAAGGGTGTCGATGCCCGCTCCGATCGCATCGCGCGCCATACGTTTGTTCGAGACATGTGCCGTAGTACGTACCCCGAGTGCATGTAGGTACTCGATCATCTACCGCATCAGTTCGCGCGGCAGTTGCTTCACCAGAGGATTGGGATCGACTCCCATCGCCTCATAGGTGATTTTTTGGATATCGGGTTTGCGCGCGATTTGCAAGTCAAGGTCACCGATGGTGGCCGGCCAGTCGCGTACGCCGATGCCCGCATAGCCCACGCTCTAACTGCTAGGGTAACTCAGCAACTGCCCCGTAGCAAAAATACGCGGCGAGATAATTTCGGTTCGTCGTTCGCGCTCGCGCAGCGAGAGAATGAACTCCGGGTTATTGCCGGCATCATAAACGCTGGTGAAGTCGTAGTAGAGATAGCCTTGCAGCGTTCGCAGACCGGTGTCGGGGTCGACCGGTTTGTCGGACTGAGCGCTCGAGTCGCGCCGAGCGCCGCCGCCCAGCAGATGGATATGCATGTCCATCAGTCCGGGGACCAGGAACTTGCCGTGCGCATCAATGATTTTTGCGTCGGGCGGAGGGCGCAGTGTTCGCGCCGTCTCTCCCGCGGCAATGCGAACGAACACGCCGTTTACGACGATAATCGTCGCGTCGGCGGCAGGCGCGCTACCCGTGCCGTCGATCAGCGTTACATTCTTGATGACGACCGCCGACTGAGCATTCAGGTCTGTCGTGAGCAGCGCCACAGAAATAGCGCAAGTGATTCGCCAAAAAACATATATTTCTAGTCGACGAAAAACTGCTCTCGCTTCGATCGGTTTTTTGTCAGGTACTGACGGCACGATGTACCGCTAAGGTGTCGGGCCGCAGACCTCGCCATAGCAGGAACGACTCCGCAGCCTGCTCCACTAGCATGCCGATGCCTTGCGCCACCCGAGCGGCGCCGTGCTCGCTCGCCCAACGCGTGAACGGTGTGTCCGGTTTGCCGTAACCCAAGTCATAGGCAAAGGTCTGCAGTCCAATGATCTTGGTCGTGACGTCCGGCACCTTGCCCGCGAGCCCTAGCGAGGTCGTGTGAATCACGACGTCAAACGGCAAGTCTTTGTGCCCTGCGAGCGTTTCATAGGTGCAGCCAAAGTCTCCCGCGAGCTCACGGGCGCGCTCCGCCGTGCGATTGGCGACCATGAGCTCGGCCGGTTGTTGTTCGCGCAGCGGACTTAGGATGCCGCGCGCCGCTCCGCCCGCGCCCAGAATCAGCACCTGCTTGCCTGTGATCTCGCAGCCCAGTCGACGCAGATCCGCCATCAGACCCGCGCCGTCGGTGTTGTCACCCAAAATTCGTCCGTCGTCGAGTCGGGCCAGCGTATTGACTGCAGCAGCGAGCCGTGCCCGCGGCGTCAGTGTATCGGCGCATCGTGCAGCGATTTCTTTGTGCGGCAGGGTGACATTGAGGCCGCGTCCGCCCGCGGCAAAAAAAGCGCCGACCTCTCGTGCGAAGTCATCGGGTGCCACGTCATACCGGTCGTAGACCAACTTTTGGCCGGTGGCTGCCGCAAACATCGCATGGATCATCGGCGAACGACTATGCGCGACCGGGTGTCCGACCACGCCGTATCGATCGATGGATCGATCTACTGAGTGCTGCATGGTCTGGATGTTAGCGCAGCGCGCAGCCGCCGCTCGTGTGCTCATCGAGCAAAGCGTGCAGCGCGGGGAGCCAGTCTGCAGCCTGCTCGGCGAACTGGTAGGGGGGGTTGATTACCAGCATGCCGGAGCCATTGAGGCCGACACGGTTATCGAGCGGGTGTATCCAAAGCTCGAGCGTAGTGGTGGGGGTAGACGCGCCGCCCGCCTGCAGTGGCAAGCTCGCGATCAGTTTTTGTCGCCAGGCATCGGTATCTTTGTCTTGCTTGATGGGGTACCAAATCGCGATCACGGCGTTGGCGAGGCGACGCAGGCATTCTTTTGCCGCGCGTTCGACTTCCCGAAAATCGCCGGCGTTGTCCTCGTACGGAGGGTCGATCAACACCATTGCGCGCCGTTCGATGGGCGGAAGCCAGGCAGCGAGGCGCTCGAATCCATCCGCACACTCGATTATCAGCATACTGACATTTTCGGCCGCGACGCTTTCAGCCTGGCGCGTCGCTTCACGCAGCGCCAGGTGTTCTTCGGGCTGTGCTTCGATCAGCACCACGCGATCTTGCGCACGCAGCGCGCCGAGGGCCAGCACCGGTGAGCCGGGGTAGGTTTCGCGTGCATCGCGGCCGCGTTTTGCTTCGAGCAACTTTCGACTGGATCGCACGAGATTAAGATAATCGAGGATTGCCGCTGCGTTGATCACCTCATGCTTCGCGAGCAAGCGTTCGATGCCGCTCGCAGCCTCGCCCGCCTTGCGGGCCTCGAGACTGGCTAGGTCGTAAAGACCGCGTCCCGCGTGGGTGTCGAGCAGCAGCAGGCCTTTCTCCTTACGGGTCATCGAGCGCAGCAGCGCGAGCATCGTGACGTGCTTGTGCACGTCGGCAAAGTTTCCAGCGTGGAATGCGTGTCGGTATTTCACCGTCCAGAATCAGCCCTCGACCTTCTCCAATGACGATTTCTTTCCTGATTTCTTTCGCGGTGCGGATTTTACTTTCACCGCCAATTTTTTAGCAGCAGTTTTTTTCTTTGGTATTGCTGCTGCGGTATCGCCAGCAGCTGATTCAGGCGTTTTACCTTTCGCTTTCTTACCTTTGGCTGCCGAGCCTTTCGCGGCGGAATCTTTGGCCTTGCCGAAACGTCTACGACCCGGACGTTGCGGCGCGGCTTCGAGCAGCGCGCGGCATTCCTCCAGCGTTAGCGTCTTGGGGTCGCGCTCTTTGGGAATGCGAGCGTTACATTGCTTATCAGTGATGTAGGGGCCGTATCGGCCGTTGAGCACTTGGATGTCATCGATGCCAAAATCCTGAATGATACGGTTAGCATCGGAGATTTTTTTGGCGACGACGACTTCGCAGGCGCGCTCGAACGTGATGGTGTACGGATCGTCCTCGGCCTTGAGCGAGGCGTACTTACTGCCGAATTTGATGTACGGGCCGAAGCGACCGATGTTCGCTTCGAGCGCCTCGCCATCGGCATTGGTGCCGAGCTTGCGCGGCAGCTGAAAGAGCTGCAGCGCCTCGGGAAGAGTGATGCGATCCATGCTCTGCCCGGGCCGCAGCCCGGCAAAACGCGGCTTTTCCTCATCGTCGCGGGTACCAATCTGCACGAACGGACCGAAGCGACCCATGCGCACGGAGATGGGTTTGCCGCTTTCGGGATCGGCGCCGAGCTCACGCACCTGTGCGGCTTCGTCGCGAGACACATTCTTTTCAATGTAATCCACACGATCGATGAATGGCTGCCAAAATTTTTGCAGGGGTTCGGTCCACGGCTCTTCGCCACGCGAGATGGCATCGAGCTCGTCTTCCATGGTCGCGGTGAAGCCGTAATCGACATACTCGCCGAAATTCGCGCTCAAGAAATTGTTGACGATCTTGCCGATATCGGTCGGGATGAACCGGCGACCATCCATATCGACGTATTCGCGATCTTTGAGCGTGGAGATTATCGAGGCGTAGGTCGAGGGCCGACCGATGCCGTGTTCTTCCAGCGCCTTGACGAGTGAAGCTTCCGAGTAGCGCGGCGGGGGCTCGGTGAAGTGCTGCGTGCCGCGCAGCGCGACCAGTTGCACTTCGTCGCCTTCGCTCATCGCCGGCAGAATGCGGTCGTCTTCGTCGTCGCTGCTATCATCCTGCCCTTCGATATAAACGGCAATGAAGCCGGGCTTGAGCAGCGTCGAACCGTTCGCGCGCAAGAGATGCCGCTGCGGACCGTCACGTCCGGCGAGCACGTCGATGGCGACGGTATCGAAGACCGCGTGCGTCATTTGGCAGGCGACGGCACGCTTCCAAATGAGTGAATAGAGCCGATGCAAATCGTTGTCGATCCGGCCCTCGAGTAAATGTGGCAGCACTGCAGCGGAGGTGGGGCGGATCGCTTCGTGTGCTTCCTGCGCGTTACGCGATTTATTTTTATAGTAACGCGGTGACTCGGGCAGCGATTCGGCGCCGTAGACCCGGCCGATCACCTCGCGAATCTCGACCAGCGCCTCGTTGGCGAGAGTGACGGCGTCGGTACGCATGTAGGTGATGAGACCCACCGCGCCCTCGCCGTAATCCACACCTTCATAGAGTTGCTGCGCGAGTCGCATGGTGCGCTGCGCCGAGAAACCGAGCTTGCGCGCGGCCTCTTGCTGCAGGGTCGAGGTGGTGAACGGCGGTGCGGGGTTGCGATTACGTTGCTTGCGATCGACCGAGCGTACCAGCAATTTGCCGGCGGGAGCGAGTCCAGCAGCAGGATCTGTGGGAATTCCAGCACCGGTTGCGGCGCACAGCGCCTGCTCCACTTCTCTTGCCTGCGTGGCGTCGGTAAAGCTGAACTGCTCGACCTTGCGCCCGCCGAACTCGACCAGCTTCAACGGAAAAGTCTGCTCCTCGCGTTCGCCCTGCGCATCGAGGGTCCAGTATTCACGCGGCACGAAGGCCTGAATTTCCGCCTCGCGCTCGCAAATCATGCGCAAAGCCGGGCTCTGCACGCGACCGGCAGAAAGCCCACGTCGCACTTTCTTCCACAGCAGCGGCGAGAGGTTGAAGCCGACCAGGTAGTCGAGTGCGCGCCGTGCCTGCTGCGCATTAACGAGATCGAGCGACAGGTCGCGCGGATTTTCGATCGCCTTGCGGACCGCATTGCGCGTAATTTCAAAGAATTCGACGCGGTGCACATCTTTGCCGTCGAGATTGCCGCGATCACGCAACAGTTCGCGCAGATGCCAGGAGATCGCCTCGCCTTCACGGTCGGGGTCGGTCGCGAGGTAAAGTGCCTTGGCTTTACGTAGCGCACGCGAGATGGCGTCGACGTGACGCTCATTACGATCAATGATTTCGTATTTCATCGCGAAGCGCTTGGTCGGATCGACCGCGCCTTCCTTGGGCACGAGATCTCGCACGTGACCATATGAAGCGAGTACCTCGAATTTATTGCCGAGATACTTCTTGATCGTTTTTGCTTTCGCCGGTGATTCGACGATGACCAGATTTTCAGCCATGAATGACGTCCCTGTCGCAAAGGCTCAATGCGGCCGCTCCGGCGGCAGGTCCAAAACGAGGTTCTCCATGCGCGAGCAGGCGAGTTCTTCGCCAGGCTGGCTCGAGAGCACCATGAGGCACACCCACTTCAATTGGTCGACGTCAAGTTCGGTGGAGTCGAGGGCCAACAGGCGCTCGATGACGATCTCGCGTTGCTGGGCCGAGAGGATGCCGATGTGTTCGAGCTCGAGCAGGTAACCCCGGCATTCGACGGGTACACAGGCGAGCTCGCCGTCGGTGAATACGCGCATCGCGCGGCCGCCGGGCTCGGTGAGTGAGGGTCGGTCGCGTTCGCCGGCAAGGTCGGCAAGCCAGTCGAGGGCGCGCTCGACGCTCTCGCTAGGGAAGCCGGCTTCGGTTAAATCAGACGCCAGTGCATCGCGCTCCGGGACGTCCGTGACGTCAGCCAGCATGTAGCGGTCGAAGACATATATAAGGATGTCGAGGACGCTGCCGTTATCGGTCGTTTGGGTCATTCGATCAGATTCGGGACTCGGTAATAGCGGCCGGCGGAGTTCGATGCAACGCGTCCGCCTTGTTCGAGGACGAGGAGCAGGGACGCTACAGATGTGCTGGAGAGGCCGGTGCTCGCGACGAGCGCGTCGAGGCTCGTGGACTCGAAGCCAGGCGCATATAACAGGATTTCGGCGGGGTTGTCCAACCGCCCACGCTCCTCGTCGGGGGGTTGAGGGACAATTGGACAACTCTTTTGACATTAAGAAGGATTTTTGTTTTCGCAGAGGACATCATCCGTATTTTTCACGAGAACGGCGCCTTGTCGTCGGAATTGGTGCCGCCACGCGACTGCGGGCTGTAGATAGATCCGGGCACGGCGAGTACCTCGCGACACTGCTCACCGGCGTGTCTGGCGGTGGTCAGGGAGCCGCTGCGAGCCGCCGCCTCGAACACCAAAACGCGTTGATTGAGAGGCCACTGATCAGTCGATTTCGTCGTATGAAATGCCGGGCGATCGGCGGGGTGCCTGGGGGGAACTCGCTGAGCAGAGCGCCGCGCGCATAGATGCGCTCGGTAGGGCCGGCGTGGGCCTCGGGGGTAGAGGGGCGGTCGAGCCCTGTCGCGCAGACGGCGATGGTGATCCCCTCTGCGGCGAGGGCGCCACCGTGGCTGGCTGCATCGATGCCGACGGTGAGGCCACTCATTATCGCGAGGCTGTGGCTGGTGAAATGAAACGCGAGATCTCGAGCGGTTCGGGCGCCGTTGGCGGTCGGATTGCGGCTGCCGACCATGGCCAGCTGCGGCTCATGCGGCGCGGTGCGGTTGCCAAGCAGAAAAAACCCGCGGGGGCCCCGGGGATTTGGCGCAGTTGTGGCGGGCAGTCGGCTTCGTCGGCGCCGATGATCGTGATCTGTTATCAATTCAAGATTTTGCGGCTGGCGTCGTGCAGCACCTGATCGAAGTTGCGTAGTGCCGTGTATGCGCGCAGTGGCAAGCTAAGCGCCTCGAGGGATGCAGCTGCGAACGGCATCGCGGCGCGTGCGAGGTCGGCCGGCGCATGCTTCGCAAAGCGGATAAGTTCGAGTGGTGAGCCGAGCTGCCGACCCACGCGGCGCAAGGTAACGGCGTCGATTTTCGGGATGCGTGCGAAAACGCCGTATGCGAGGCTCGCCCTGGGTGCGCAAGCCTAAGCCCGAGGCCGCGCGTAGCCACGCGGAGTAAGTCGCGGAACTCGGCTGATATACTACGAACGTACGAATTACCTTGCGCGCAAAGGAATCGCCCCATGGCGTTGTTAGAGATTCTCGAGTTTCCCGACCCACGGTTGCGTACCCGCGCCGTGCCGGTCACCGAATACGATGACGCGCTGTCGTACCTCATCGATGACATGTTCGAGACCATGTATGCGGCACCCGGAATCGGGTTGGCCGCCTCGCAGGTCGATGTTCATCGCCAGCTCATCGTCATGGACTGCAGCGCTGATCGCAGCGAGCCGCTGGTATTCATTAACCCGGAAATCCTCACCCGCGACGAAGTCGGTGTGATGGAGGAGGGCTGTCTGTCGGTGCCTGGAATCTTTGACGAGGTGGAGCGTGCGCAGCGGGTACGCGTCCGCGCCCGCGATCGCGAGGGCAAGGATTTCGAGTGCGAACTCGATGGTATTCGTGCGGTGTGTCTGCAGCATGAGATAGACCATCTCGATGGCAAGCTGTTCGTTGACTATCTGTCGACGCTGAGGCGCGATCGCATCCGCCGCAAGCTCGAGAAAGATCGTCGCGAACGTGTCTCGAGGGTGCCCGCGGGCGCGGCAGCGAGCCCCTAAACCGTGCGCATCGCTTTCGCCGGTACGCCGGAGTTCGCGGTGCCGCCGCTGGCTGCGCTCAGCTCATCACGGCACCGACTCGTCGGGGTACTCACCCAGCCCGATCGGCCAGCGGGTCGCGGTCGTAAGTTTGCGGCCAGCGCCGTCAAAGAATTTGCCATTGCGCAGGGTTTGACCGTGGCGCAACCGGCAACCTTGCGCACCGCAGAGGGTCGAGCAGCACTCGCCGCGTGGCAGCCCGACGTGCTGGTGGTGGTCGCCTATGGATTGATTTTGCCACCCGAGGCACTTGCCGTGCCGCGGCTGGGTTGCATCAACATTCACGCATCGCTGCTGCCGCGGTGGCGCGGTGCTGCACCGGT
>VGTW01000006.1 GCA_016874555.1 Gammaproteobacteria bacterium
CCATAAATCCTTGGGCAGAGTGGCCATGTAATTCAGGCTGCGGGAGTCAGCTCAGCGAATACCCGGCGGGCGAACTTGAGATCTTCCCAAGCTTTACGCTTTTCGCCAGGGCTACGCAGCAGATAGGCCGGATGATACGTGACCACGACCGGGGTGTTGAGCGGTCCGAAGTGATGCACGGTGCCGCGCAACTTGCTGAGCGTCCAGTCGGTACCAAGAAGGTTCTGCGCGGCTACACGCCCGAGGGCCAAAATGATCTGCGGCCGCAATAAGGCGGCCTGTCGATGCAGGTACGGCAGGCATTCGCTTACTTCTTCGGGACGCGGATCACGATTATTGGGCGGTCGGCACTTGAGGATATTGGTGATGTAGACGGTCTCGCGCGGCAGCTCGATGGCCGCCAACATAGAATTCAGCAATTGACCGGCTGCACCCACGAAGGGCTCGCCCTGCCGATCCTCGTCGGCACCTGGCGCCTCGCCCACCACCATCCAACGCGCGGCCGTATCACCAACGCCGAAGACCGTTTGCGTCCGGCCCTGGTGCAACGCGCAGCGCGTGCAGTCGCTGACAAAGGCCCGCAGCGCAGGCCAGTCGGGGCTGGCGAGATCGCCGGGCGCTGCGGCTGGCGCCACCACAGGCTCTGCACGCGGGTGCCGCGGCACCCACACATCTATGCCGAGCGCTTCGAGGTAGCGCGCTCGGCGCGCCGCGTCAGCCATTTTGCGAATCGGCGGGAACACGCGGTGTGCCCCCCCGACGCAGCCGACGGGACAGCCACAAAATCGGCGCGAGCAGCACGTAGACCGAGAACAGGAACAGCAGCATCATCGGCGGGTCGGCAATCACAAGCGCGAGCGAGATCGGCACGATCACGAAATAGAAAAATTTCATGCGTGCATTCCAGTCGATTTGCTTGACGCTGGGATACGGGCATCCCGACACCATCATCACTCCGGCAAACGACACGACCGAAAAACAAAGCGCAAGACCCGTGAGTCCCGGCTCAGTCCACTCACTGGAAAACCAGACGAAGGCTGCGACCAGCCCAGCTGCCGAAGGACTCGGTAAGCCTTCGAAATACCGCTTGTCGACAGTGGCTGCGCGAGCATTGAACCGCGCGAGCCTGAGCGCTGCACAGGCAACGTAGAAAAATGAGGCAATCCAGCCGAGGCGCGCCCACGCGGTGCCGTATTCGGCGATCGCTGCAACCCCCCACTGATAGGCGACGAGCGCCGGCGCCACGCCGAAGGCCACCATGTCGGCGAGGCTGTCGTATTCCTTGCCGAAGACGCTCTCGGTACCCATCCAGCGCGCCACACGCCCATCGAGACCGTCGAAGACCATGCCCAGAAAGATGGCCGACCCGGCGCGCTCAAAGTCGCCATTGATGGCCGAGATGATCGCGAAGAAGCCACAGCCTAGACATCCGGTGGTGAGCAGATTGGGCAGCAGATAGATACCGCGACGCTTTGGTGCGGGGGACGGCGGCGAGTTTGCTGGGTTGCTCAAGGGCCGGGGCTCTCGACGGTTGAAAAAACCGCCTCATCATAGGGGGCTAAACCTTTCGGGACAATCGCCGCGCCCGTAACATGGGCCAGCCCGACAGACCAAGAGTCCTGCTTCGCCATGCGCTGGTCCCGATATCCGATTAACACTACGAGAGAAACCCCGTCCGAAGCGGAGGTCGTCAGCCATCAGTTGATGCTGCGCGCCGGGCTCATTCGGCGTCTCGCCGCCGGCATCTACACTTGGACACCCTTCGGTCTGCGCAGCTTGCGCAAGGTCGAGCAAATCATTCGCGAAGAAATGGATCGCGCAGGCGCCCTTGAGGTGCTCATGCCTGCCGTGCAGCCGGCGGAGCTATGGCAAGAATCGGGGCGCTGGGAGCAATACGGCCCTGAGTTGCTGCGCCTGAAGGATCGTCATCACCGTGACTTCGTGATCGGACCCACGCACGAAGAGGTCATCACCGATCTTGCACGCCGCGAGCTCAAAAGCTATCGGCAGCTGCCTGCGAACTTCTATCAGATCCAGGTGAAATTTCGCGATGAGATCCGCCCGCGTTTCGGCGTGATGCGCGGCCGTGAGTTCATCATGAAGGATGCCTACTCTTTCCACCTGACACAGGACTCACTGCAGCAAGGCTATGGCGCGATGCGCGACGCCTATATCCGCATATTCGAGCGGATGGGGCTCGAGTTTCGGCCCGTCAAAGCAGACACCGGTTCGATCGGCGGTACGGCCTCCGAGGAATTCCAGGTGCTCGCCGATTCAGGCGAGGATGCCATCGCGGTATCGGATGGTGCTGACCAATACGCCGCTAATCTCGAACTGACCCCTGCGGTCGCCCCAAGCAAGGCTCGACCCGCGGGGATAGCAGCGCTACAGAAAGTCGCTACACCCGGCGCTAAAAATATAGAAGCACTCGCTAATTTTTTGAAGATTCCGGCTGCACAGACCCTCAAATTATTGATGGTTGATGGCGCAGGGGGCGGCGTGGTTGCACTTTTGGTTCGCGGCGATCACGAGCTCAGTGCCACCAAGGCACAAAAACTCCTAGGTGTTGCCAATCCCCTGCGCATGGCCTCGCATGAGGCGGTGCTCGCCGCGACGGGTTGCGAGCCGGGTTATCTCGGACCGATCGGACTGCGCTGCCCGGTGTATGCCGATCATGCCGTACTGGTGCTGGCCGATTTTATTTGTGGTGCCAATGAAATCGATCAGCACTATACGGGTGTGAACTGGGGCCGCGACCTGCCCGAACCGACTGCTGCTGACTTGCGCAATGTGGTCGAAGGGGATCCGAGCCCGGGCGGTACCGGCACGCTCCGCATTCGGCGCGGCATCGAGGTGGGTCATATCTTTCAGCTTGGTCGCAAATACAGTGAAGCCCTGCAGGCGACCGTGCTCGATGAAGCCGGCAAGCCCGTGGTGATGTACATGGGCTGTTACGGCATCGGTGTCACGCGCATCGTGGCCGCGGCAATCGAGCAGAACCACGATGCTGCGGGAATTGTTTGGCCCGAACCGATCGCCCCCTTCCGTATCGTGCTCTTACCGCTTAACGCACCAAAATCCCCCAAAGTTCGCGAGCTTGCCGAGCAACTCTATGGGGAACTGCAGGCGGCCGGTATCGATGTGCTGCTCGACGATCGCGATGTGCGACCTGGCGTGAAGTTTTCCGACGCGGAACTCCTTGGCATTCCGCATCGCGTGGTAATCTCTGATCGCGGCATCGAGGCCGGCAAACTCGAATACCGCCATCGCCGTGCGAGCGCCGATGAAGATTGGCCGATGGGCGAGGTAGTCGCACGCCTGCTGGCTGTAGGGTCCGCCACATGAGCGACGTCAATGTTCTCGTCGTCTTTCACTCGCGGCACGGTGCGACCGCCGAACTCGCGCGGCAGATTTGTCGTGGCATTGAGTTGCTCGAGGGTGCGATGGCGATACTGCGCAGCCTGCCCACCGTCTCGGCAGAGAACGAGCGTCCCATGCAGCAGGTACCCGACAACGGGGCGCCCTGGGCCACACTCGATGATTTGCGTCGCTGCGATGGTCTGCTCCTCGGCAGTCCTACGCACTTTGGCAACATGGCGGCTCCGGTCAAATATTTCCTCGATTCGACGAGTGCTCTCTGGGCCGACGGCTCGTTGACCGGCAAACCCGCGGGCGTATTCACCGGCAGCAGTAGCCTGCACGGTGGACAAGAAATCACCTTGCTGTCGATGATGGTGCCGCTCATCCATCACGGCATGTTGATCGTTGGCATTCCCTATGCCGAGCTGGCGCTATCGAGCACGCGCTCGGGCGGCACACCCTACGGCGCCTCGCACTTCACGCCCTATGGCAACGCTGTGGCGCTCACCGAAGAAGAGAAAACACTAGCTCGCGCGCACGGCACTCGCGTTGCCGAAACCGCGATCGCCCTCAAGGCTCGCCGAGAATCGCGCGCACGAACGGTACGGTGAGTCGCCGCTGGGCGCTCAGCGCAGCCGTATCGATGTCATCGAGCAGCTTGCCGAGCGTGCGCATGTCGCGCGGGAATCGCCGCAGCAGATAGCGCGCCGTTTCTTCGGGCAGCTCGAGGCCGCGCTGCGCGGCACGCCGGCGCAAGGCCTCGTGTTCGCCCGCCTCATCGAGCGGTCGCAACTGAAAGACCTCGGCGGCGCCAAATCGCGAACCGATGTCGGCTAGCTGCCAGGCGAGTGCGGCTGGCGGCAAAGGCGCTGCAACAATGAGTCGACCGCCCTGCTCTTCGCTGCACCGATAGAGCGCAAACAGAGCACGCTCGATCGCCAGCTGACCGACGCTACGATCAATATCGTCGATGCAGAGCAATTCCGAGCCCAGTGCGCTACCCAGAAAATCGACTGCTGAGTCCGCAAGATCGGCGAGCGGCAAGTAGGCGACGCGCGCACCGAGCGGCGCGGCGGCGCAGGCTGCGAGCAGCAGATGACTGCGGCCGCAGCCCACAGCACCCCACAGCCAAAGCACCGCCCGCGAGCGCTGCTGCGCCGCGTCTTGCACACGACTCACCACCTCGAGATTATGGCCCGTGATAAAGCCCTCAAAACTCGCGCGTTCACGCAACTGGACGCCTAGCGGCAACTGTTCCATGACGATCTGGCTCAGCGTGCTGCGGGTGGCAG
The DNA here is from genome assembly GCA_016874555.1 of Gammaproteobacteria bacterium. Taxonomy (GTDB): domain Bacteria; phylum Pseudomonadota; class Gammaproteobacteria; order Steroidobacterales; family Steroidobacteraceae; genus UBA964. The sequence goes on from VGTW01000006.1 coordinate 4,653, forward strand.
ATGCCAGACCCGAGTCACCGAGCGCGCCGTGTACTGCACGCCGGAAATCACGGTGGTGATAAAGGTCGCTGCCGCTAGCGCGAACACCAGTAAGCTCGACATGATAGCTGTCGCAGCATTGAGCATCGCCACGATCACCACGATGATCTGCAGCGTGGTGTTGATCTTTGAGATCAGTGTCGGCTGGCCTTCGATGGGTCCGAACCACAGGCGAAAGATGATCGCGCCGCCGACCAGCATGACATCCCTTGCGATCGCTGCGGCGGCCAGCCACACCGGTACCAGACCTTGCCACGCACACATCAAAAATGCCGCGACAAGCAGAATTTTGTCGGCGAGCGGATCGAGAATGCGACCAAGATTCGAATGCCACGAAAAACGTTTAGCGAGATAACCGTCGACCCCATCGGAGATCGCCGCCGCCGAAAAAATCACCAGTGCAAGTACGTAATCACCACGCTCGAGCGCTTGCACCGTGGGCACGGTCAGCGCGATACGCAGCAGGCAAATGGCGTTCGGCAGATGACGCAACATGTGCTCGGGGGACCGTAAGTTAGGGACTGTAACGATAATCGCGCGAGTAGCGGTCACCCTCGCGTTTGAGCCGCGTCTGCGTGGCAAGTGCCTCGGCCAACCCTGCTGCGCCGCCCGAAACCTCTACGCGGAACCAGGCGCCGTCGGCGTCGGTTGCGACTAAATCTGCGGACTTAATAGCCGGCATGGCAATGAGTATTTTTTGCACATCAGCATAATCTTTGAGTGAGCGCACACCGCGCACATGGAATTCGGCCTCACCCAAGGGCTGCGCCACTGCGGCAAGGGAGCCGAGCGCCAAATTGTCAGCTGTGCCCTCCACGCCGACCGCGATATCACCATAAAAAACCGTAGCGCTTGCGCCATCAAACATGGTCCACTGCCACTCCGCCCCGTCTGCCGCGCCGACGAGCGCGACGTCCGCGCCTGCTCGCCGCGCCGCAAGCAAGGCGGCCTCGGGGGTGACGGTGACGCCAGGTGTGATGCCCGCAGCGGCCGCCGATACGAGACGCAGTGGCAAGCCTCGATCGAGAGCGGCACGCTCGAGTTGCGCGCGCACCAAAGCGGGATCTGCACCCTCGGGCGCGGTAGTGATGACGCCGAGCACCACGGGACGCTCGCGAGACCAGGTGGTCTGACCGAGCGCGGCAATCGCGCGCTCGATGGCGACGATATCGAGTGTGATGCGTGCCGGGTTGCTCCCGGTCGCTGGTCGAAAGATTTGGACATAGCGCCGCGCGTCCTGAAGCAGCGGCGCAAATGCGGGATCAGTGGCGGCGCTGCGCCGACCGGTGGCGCGCACGAGCGCCGCCCGCATGGCCTCGACATAGGCCGTTTCGCCCGCGGCTTGCACTTCGATCTCGCCGATGACCACGGTCTGCGTGCCAGTTACCTGCTTGGCAAGCAGCATGCAACTCGCCAAGGCGAGCGTCGCCAAGCAACCGGCGCGGCGGGTTCGCAAACGGCGGAATGCGCTGGTAAAAGGCATGGTCATGTCGGGAAGCGCGTACAATAGCATAGCGTTTTTTACAGCCCGCCGCCCATGAGCCAACCGTCAGAAAAGACCTCCGGACTCACCTATCGCGACGTGGGTGTCGACATCGATACAGGTAACGAACTCGTCGAACGCATCAAACCTTTGGTCCGTCGCGCACATCGCCCCGAGGTGCTCGCGGGCATCGGCGGGTTCGGCGCCCTCGTCGAACTGCCGCCCGGACGCTGGCAGCGTCCCGTGCTTGTTTCGGGCACAGACGGCGTGGGTACGAAGTTGCGACTCGCCATCGACACCGCTCGTCACAGTACCATCGGCATCGACCTCGTCGGCATGTGTGTCAACGATGTCGCGGTGCAAGGTGCGGAACCGCTCTTTTTTCTCGATTACTACGCCACCGGCAAACTGCAGGTCGAGGTCGCCGAAAGCGTGATCGCTGGCATCGTCGAGGGCTGTCGGCAGGCGGGCTGCGCGCTGGTCGGCGGCGAGACCGCCGAGATGCCGGGCATGTACCAGGGCGGCGATTACGACCTCGCCGGCTTCTGCGTCGGAGTGGTCGAGCGCGACGCCATCATCGATGGCAGCAAAGTCCAAGCAGGCGATGCCGTGATCGGCCTAGCCTCATCGGGTCCGCACTCCAACGGTTATTCTTTGATCCGCCGACTCGTGGCCCTGAAAATTGTCGACGCCTCGACCATGGTAGATGGGCAAGCCCTCTTCGACCGCTTGTTAGCGCCGACGCGAATCTACGTACCCTCAATGCTCGCGCTTGCCCGCACCTTACCGGTGCACGGCTTCGCCCACATCACGGGCGGCGGCCTCACCGACAACATCCCCCGCGTGCTGCCCGAATATTGCGGCGTCACGCTGCAACGCAGCGCCTGGCATCGCGATCCCGTCTTCGAATGGCTGCAGGCCGCAGGCGGCGTGGCCGATGCCGAGATGTACCGCACCTTCAACTGCGGCATCGGCATGGTGGCCATCGTCGATCGCCACGACGCCGATCGCGCCCTTGCCCTGCTCAATGCCCAAGGCGAGCGCGCCACACTGATCGGCGAAGTACGTAGCGGTCAGGGCGACGTCAGTATTACGTGATGACTGCGCGTTTGCGCATCGCGATCATGATCTCCGGGACGGGCAGCAACATGCTGGCCATTCACGATGCTTGCCGCAGTGGTCGCCTCGCGGCCGACATCGTCGGCGTGCTCACCGATAAACCACAAGCTCCGGGGCTCGCCAAAGCGCGCGATCGTGGTTTGCATGTTGAAGCGATCCCTGTGCAGGCGGGCGAGGACCGGCGCGCTCACGGTGATCGCCTGCTGGCTGCCCTCAAAATATTACAACCGCAAGTGGTGGTGCTCGCCGGCTACATACGCATTTTGAGTGACGAGTTCGTCAATGCCTTGGCCGATCGCCTGCTCAATATTCACCCCTCGCTGCTGCCCAAGTACAAGGGGCTGCACACCCACCGGCGCGTCCTCGAAGCAGGCGATACGCTGCATGGAGCCACGGTGCACTACGTGACGCCCGATCTCGATTGCGGCCCCTGTGTGCTGCAAGCGCGTCTCAAAGTGCAGCCGGGTGAGACGGAAGACACGCTCGTCGCCCGCATTCACCGTGCCGAGCACGTGATCTACCCGACAGTGCTCGCTTGGCTCGCCGCGGGAAGATTGCAGTGCATCGGCAGTGTGCCGATGCTCGATGGGCAGCAACTCAAGGCACCGATCGTGCAGGACTTCGAATAATGAAGTTTTCGGGCATTCTTGTGGCCGTACTGCTGAGCGTCGCGGCGCATACCGCAGAACTGGTCGCGCCATCGGCATTGACCCCGTTCGCAGTGACCTATGACGTGGTCTTCCGCGGCATGAACGTGGGAAGCAGCAGCCTCGAACTCACCCGCGAAAACAACGGCCAGTGGCGTTACGTATCGCTCAACAACGCGCGCGGCATTTTCCGTCTCGCGCTGCCAGGCCAGATCCGCCAGACGAGCATCTTCAAGATCGACAACGGCGGTATCAAGCCGCTACGGTACACCGCCGACGACGGCACCAAATCGACCGCCAAAGATATCCAGCTCGAGTTCGATTGGGCGGACGGAAAAGTACGCGGTCTTGCCGAGGAGCACCGTGTCGAACTCGCGCTGCCCGCGGGCTTGCAAGATGGGATGTCCGTACAGATCGCCCTAATGCGGTCCCTGCTGCGCGGCGAGTCGCCGAGCGGCTTTTCGCTGATCGACAAAAATGCGATCAAAGAATACATCTACGCCGCCGAAGCGCCGATCCGCCTGCGTACGGTGGCGGGCGAGCTCGACACCATGGTCTGGACCAGCCGGCGGCCGAGCTCAAACCGCATCACGCGGGTGTGGTACGCCCCGTCGCTCGGCTATCTGCCGGTGCAGGCGGAGCGTCACAAGGGTGACACCGTCGAGTGGTCGATGCGGCTCAAAACCTGGCGGCGCTAAGCGTCGGCCGAATACCCGCGCGCGCACTCAGGTGCGCGGCAAGGTAACTCCGCGCTGCCCTTGATATTTGCCGCCGCGGTCTTTGTATGAGGTGGAGCAGCCCTCATCGCTCTCGAAGAATAGCATCTGCGCGACGCCTTCGTTCGCGTAAATTTTCGCGGGTAGCGGCGTGGTGTTCGAGAACTCGAGCGTGACGTGTCCTTCCCACTCGGGCTCGAGTGGCGTCACGTTAACGATGATGCCACAGCGCGCATAGGTCGACTTGCCCAAACAGACCACCAGCACGTTGCGTGGAATGCGGAAATATTCGACCGTGCGCGCCAAGGCGAACGAATTGGGCGGAATGATGCAGACGTCCGAGTCGAGATCGACAAAATTCTTTTCGTCGAAGGCCTTCGGATCGACGATGGTCGAGTTGATATTAGTGAATATTTTGAACTCGCGCGCGCAACGGACGTCGTATCCATAGCTCGAAGTGCCGTACGAGACAATACGCTGCCCCTCGACGGAGCGTACCTGACCGGGCTCGAAGGGCTCGATCATGCCTTGCGCAGCTGCCGTGCGACGGATCCAGTGGTCGGACTTGATACTCATGTGTCCTCGACAATGATTTTGGGGAAAGTAGCGCTGCGATCTTTGCTGCGCCGAGCGAGTTCACCAGCGGTACGCCGCGCGAGCTCACAATAAGCCTTTGCCCGCGTACTGTCCGGCGCAGCAACCACGGTCGGCTTCCCACCGTCGGCTTCTTCGCGAATGCGCGTATCGAGCGGCAAAGAACCAAGCAACTGCACGCCGTACTGCGCAGCCATGCGCTCGCCACCGCCCGCGCCGAACACGTGCTCGGCGTGGCCACATTGACTGCACACGTGGACACCCATGTTCTCGATGACGCCGAGCACCGGCACATTCACCTTCTCGAACATGCGCAGACCCTTACGCGCATCGGCCAAAGAAATGTCCTGCGGCGTAGTGACGATGACGGCGCCCGACACCGGCACGCGTTGCGACAAGGTGAGCTGGATGTCACCGGTCCCCGGCGGCATGTCGACCACCAGATAATCGAGCTCACCCCAGTCGGTTTCGGCCAGCAATTGATTCAGCGCCGAAGTCACCATCGGCCCGCGCCACACCATGGGCTGCTCGACATCGACCAAAAAGCCGATCGACATCGCAACGATGCCGTGGGCTTGCAGCGGCACGATACGCTTGCCGTCTTTGGTCGATGGACGCTCGCCCTGCAGCCCCAACATGATGGGCTGACTCGGTCCGTAGATATCCGCGTCGAGCAGACCCACGCGCGCACCCTGCGCCGCCCAAGCGAGCGCGAGATTCACAGCGACGGTGCTCTTGCCGACACCGCCTTTGCCCGAAGCCACAGCCACAACGTTTTTGATGCCGGGCAACGGCGTGAGACCCCGCTGCACCGCGTGCGCGATGAGGCGGGAGTCGAGCTGCAGGTCGAGCTCGGCAAACTCGATACCGACATCACGCAAATGCGCGGCCAGCAATGCGGCCAGGTCGTCGCGATACCCGCCCACCGGGATGCCGAGCTCGAGCGTGATCGATAGGCGATTGCCGGCTCGAGCTGCACTGCGCACGGCCTTGGCCTCGCTCAGGGTTTGCCGGAGATGCGGTTCGAAAAAACGGGCGAGTTCAGCCTCTAAGGCCACGTGATCAGGGGATGCAGACATGGGGTAATTCTAACGTTCACGAGACGTCGCGGCGCGGCCCTGTGCGATAATTTCCGAATGCCACGGAAGATCCTCGTCACCAGCGCCCTGCCCTACGCCAACGGCCCATTGCACCTGGGTCACATCATCGAGGCGGTGCAAACCGACATCTGGGTGCGCTTTCAGCGCATGCGCGGCCACGACTGCCTGTACGTATGTGCCGAAGACACGCATGGCACGCCAATCATGATCAAGGCGCAGTCCGAGGGTATCTCGCCCGAGCAACTGATCGCGCGTATCGCCGAAGAGCACCGGGCCGATTACCAAGGTTTTCTGATCGGCCACGACCAGTTCCATTCTACGCATAGCGCCGAGAATCACTATTTCACCGACCTGATGTTCAATCGTTTGCAGGACGGTGGGCACATCAGCAAGCGCAGTGTTCGCCAAGCCTACGACGAAAAGGCAGGCATGTTTCTGCCCGACCGCTATGTCAAAGGCGGCTGCCCTGCCTGTAAGGCGCCAGACCAATACGGCGACAGCTGTGAAGCCTGCGGCGCCACGTATTCGCCCGCCGATCTCATCGAGCCACTCTCGACCGTCAGCGGCACCGCACCTGTATGGCGCGAATCGGATCATCTTTTCTTTGCTCTTGGTCGCTTCGACGCCATGCTGCGTGAATGGGTGCACAGCGGGTCTCTGCAGGATGCCGTTCGCGCCAAACTCGCAGAGTGGTTCGCGAGCGGCCTGCAAGACTGGGACATCTCGCGCGATGCGCCCTATTTCGGCTTCGAAATTCCGGGGCATCCGGGTAAATATTTTTATGTATGGTTCGATGCGCCGATCGGTTATCTCGGCAGCCTGAAAGCGCTGTGCGAGCGGCGCGGTCTCGATATGCAAAGCTATCTCGCGCCTGACAGCAAAGCTGAGCTGCACCATTTCATTGGCAAGGACATCAGCTATTTCCACACCTTGTTCTGGCCCTCGGTGCTTCATGGCGCGGGCTATCGCCGACCGACTACCGTACATGTACACGGCTTTCTGACCGTCAACGGTCAAAAAATGTCGAAGTCGCGCGGTACCTTCATCACCGCGCGCCGCTACCTCGAACATCTGCCGGCAGAGCCACTACGCTATTACTTCGCTGTCAAACTCGGTGCCGGAGTCGACGATATCGACCTGTCGCTCGAAGATTTCACCGCCCGTGTCAACTCTGATCTCGTCGGCAAGCTCGTCAATATCGCGAGCCGCTGCGCGCCCTTCGTCGCCCGCGGCGGCGGGCAACTCGCCGCCGCGCTGCCCGACCCCGCGCTCTATCGCGAATTTACGGCCGCGGCACCGCGTATCGCCGAGCTCTACGAATCACGCGACTACGCGCAGGCGATGCGCAAGATCATGCTGCTCGCCGATCGCGCAAATCAGTACGTCGATACGCAAAAGCCTTGGGTGCTCGCCAAAGATCCGGCGAAGACGGCCGAGGTCCTCGCGGTCGCCACGCAGGGCATCAACTTGTTCCGTGTGCTCATGGTGTATCTCGCGTCCGTGCTGCCCTCGATGGCCTGCGATGCAGCGGGTCTGCTCAACGCGCCGCTCAGCCGCTGGGACGAGATCGACACGCCACTGCTCGGTACCGCATTGGCCGCCTATCAACCGCTCGCGCAACGACTCGATCCCAAAGTCGTTGCCCAACTTGTCGCCGCACCACCCGCAGACACACCGACGCCGCAGCTTGCAGCACCGCAGGCCGCGGCACCGCCGGCCGCAGCATTCGCCACCGTCGACATCGACGACTTCGCTCGGCTCGATCTGCGGACCGCCAAGGTCATCAACGCCGAGGCCGTCGAGGGCTCGGACAAACTACTCAAACTCACGCTCGATCTCGGCACGGAGCAGCGCACGGTGTTTTCGGGTATTCGCAAGTCCTACGCCCCCGAGAGCATGCGCGGCCGATATGTCGTCATGGTCGCCAATCTTGCGCCACGCAAAATGCGCTTCGGTGTCTCCGAGGGCATGGTGCTCTGTGCTTCGGGTGATGACGATCGCGTGTTCTTGCTCGATGTCGATGCTGGCGCCGCCAGCGGCATGAAGATTTCCTGATCGCTACGCACCATGACGATATCTGCGGACGCCGCAGCCATACACGCCCTGCTGCCGCAGACGCAGTGCACGCGCTGTGGTTATCAGGGCTGCAAACCCTACGCCGAAGCGATCGCCAACGCGCAAGCGCCCATCAATCGTTGCCCGCCGGGCGGCGCGGCGACCATCGATCGCCTTGCTCGCCTGCTTGATCGCGATGTGCTGCCACTCGATCCGGAGTGCGGTCGTGAAGGGCCGGCCGTAGTCGCCATCATCGACGAGTCGCGCTGCATCGGTTGCGCGCGCTGCCTGCCGCCTTGCCCGGTCGATGCCATCGTCGGCGCCCAGCGGCAGATGCACGTGGTGCTCACCGATCTGTGTACAGGCTGCGAGCTCTGCATCGTCCCCTGCCCGGTCGATTGCATTACTTTGGTACCTCGCGGCAGTCTCGCGAGCGCGAGCCCGGAGCCACTTGCCGCCGTCAATCTGGGAAGATTTGACACTCACGAAGCGCGGCGCCACGAACGGGAACGCGAGCGTCTGCGCGTACTCATCGAACGCAAAAAACGCGCCACGAGAGCGAGCGCATGAAACCCGAATTCAGACAACAGATGTTCGGGCGACTGCGCGAACGTAATCCGCGACCAACCACCGAACTCGAATATTCGACGCCGTTCGAACTGCTGGTCGCGGTGATCCTCTCGGCTCAGGCGACTGACAAAGGCGTCAATATCGCCACGCGCAAGCTCTTCCCGACCGCCAATACACCGGCGGCGATTCTGGCGCTCGGCGAGCCTGGTCTCACTGCTTTCGTGAAGACCATCGGTCTTTACAAGGGCAAGACCAAAAATATTATCGCGACCTGCCGCATCATTCTCGAACAACACGGGGGCGCGGTGCCCTGTGATCGCAATTCACTCGAAGCGCTGCCGGGAGTCGGCCGCAAAACGGCTAATGTCGTGCTCAACACCGCCTTCGGCGAGCTGACCATGGCCGTCGATACGCATATTTTCCGCGTCGCTAATCGCACCGGACTCGCGCCCGGTAAGACCGTGCTTGCGGTCGAAAAGAAATTATTGAAAAACGTCCCTGCTGAGTTTTTACAAGATGCTCATCATTGGCTGATTCTGCATGGTCGTTATGTCTGCAAAGCGCGCAAGCCCGCCTGTCCGATCTGCCCGATCGCTGATCTTTGCAGCTTCAAGCGCAAGACCCGCGAGGACGGCTGAGCATGTTGTTCGGCAATTCACGCGACCAACTGCGCTGGGGCTGGCTGCAAGCCTGGCAACGCGCCCGTGCGGGCAGCTTGCTCACCGCTCTCGAGACGCAGCTCGTCATTCTCATTCGCGAGCACCCCGAGTATCGCGACTGGCTGGAGCGCGGCGAGACCGCCTTAAACACGGAGTTTTCACCCGCGGGCGGTCAAAGCAATCCCTTCCTGCATCTGTCTATGCATCTCGCCTTGCGCGAACAGGTCGCGACCGACCGACCCACAGGAATTGCGCGCATCCACCGCACGCTCGCGATCAAAACCGATGCGCACTCTGCAGAGCACGCGATGATGGAAGCCCTCGGCAACGCGTTGTGGGAATCCCAGCGCGCCGGGCGCGCGCCCGATGAGCGCAGCTATCTCGAAGATCTCGAGCGACTCGCTACTTCCTCTTCGGCACGTAAAGGTCGGTAAGCGTTCCTTCGAAAGCTTCCGCAGAGAACGCGATCGATTCGGAGAGCGTCGGATGCGGATGAATGGTCAGGCCCACGTCGGCCGCATCGGCGCCCATCTCGATGGCGAGCGCGATTTCGCCAACGAGCTCGCCCGCATTCGGACCCACGAGCCCGCCACCGACGACCCGATGCGTATCGGGATCGAACAACAGTTTGGTTAAGCCCTCATCGCGGCCCTGCGCAAGCGAGCGACCACTCGCCGCCCAAGGAAACATGCTTTTTTGCACGGTGATGCCCTTGGCTTTGGCCTCGGTTTCGGTCAGGCCCACCCACGCGACCTCGGGGTCGGTGTAGGCGACCGAGGGAATCACACGGGCATCGAAGGCACGTTTTGCGCCGGCGATCACCTCAGCGGCGACCTTGCCCTCGTGCGTCGCCTTGTGCGCAAGCATCGGCTGACCCACGAGATCGCCAATGGCAAAGATATGCGGGGCATTGCTGCGCATCTGCTTATCGACCTGAATGAAACCACGCGCATCGACCTCGACGCCAGCCTTGTCGGCATCGAGCAGACCGCCATTCGGCTTGCGACCGACCGCCACCAGCACTCGATCGAAGATTTGTGGTTCAGGTGCATCCTCGCCTTCGAAGGTGACGCGCAGACCCGCGGTCTCGGCAGCAACTGCCTTGACCTTCACACCGAGCAAAATTTGCTCGTAGCGTTTACGCAGGCGCTTCTCGAGCGGCTTGACGAGATCGGGGTCGGCGCCCGGCATCAGCTGCTTCATGACCTCGACGACACTCACCCGCACACCGAGCGCATCGTAGACGCAGCCCATCTCGAGACCGATTATGCCGCCTCCGATGACTAGCAAACGCTGCGGCAGATCGCGCAGTTCGAGGGCGTCGGTCGAGTCCATCACGCGCGGATCGACGGGCACGAAGGGCAGGCGAACGGGTTCTGAGCCCGCCGCGATGATGCAGTAATCAAAACTAATGCGCATCGTACCCTCGGCCGCCGTAACCTCGAGCACCCGCGGTGCGATGAATTTTCCCGCGCCGCGCAGCACGGCTACTTTGCGCTGCTTAGCGAGCATGTCGAGCCCATCGGTCAGCTTGCGCACCACGCCGCTCTTCCAACTGCGAAGTTTGTCCGCATCGATCTGCGGCGGACCAAAAACGATACCGTGCTCGGCCATCGATGCCGCCTCATCAAGCACTTTGGCGGCGTGTAACAAGGCCTTTGACGGAATGCAGCCCACGTTGAGGCACACGCCACCCAAGGTCAGCCAACGCTCGACCAGGGTGACTTGAAGACCGAGATCTGCCGCGCGGAACGCTGCCGTGTAACCACCGGGACCTGCGCCCAGCACCAACACCTGCGTATGACGCGCGACGCCTGAGACTGGGCCGGTTTCAATGTGGGGCGCGACGACGGCAGCGGCGGCAGGCGGTGCGCTTGGCACGGCGACGGCAGCCGATGCGCTGCGTGCCGCGGCAACAGCAGCCGGCGCGGGCGCTGCCGCTGGCGCTGGCAGTGGCACTACGGTAGCCGCCTCCACCGCAAGCCGTACAATCACGCTGCCCTTCGAGACCTTGCTGCCCTTGCTGATCAGAATCTCGCTGACCTTGCCGGCATGCGGCGCCGGTACATCCATCGAGGCTTTGTCGGTCTCGAGCGTGACCAGCGGCGTTTCGGCTTCGACCACATCACCCACGGCGACGAGCACCTCGATTACGGGGACATCGGCAAAACTGCCCAGATCGGGGACAACAATGTCCTGAATCTTCATGGTCTGCGCCTCGAAATCAGCCGCGACTCAAGCGTGCAACGCGCTGACAAGATCGGCCGGCTGCGCCAGACGCGCCGCCAGCAGACTCGTGAAACGCACGCCCTCCGCGCCATCGATGACCCGGTGGTCGTAGGACAAGGACAGCGGCAGCGTGAGCCGCGGCTCGAATGCGTTATTTCGCCATACCGGCTTCATGCTCGCACGCGACACACCGAGGATCGCCACTTCGGGCGCATTGATGATTGGCGTGAAGGCCGTGCCACCAATACCGCCGAGACTCGACACCGTGAAGCAACCGCCTTGCATGTCGGCCCCTGCAAGCTTGCCGCCGCGCGCACGCTCGGCGAGCACCGCGAGGTCGCCCGCAATCGCAAACACGTCCTTGCGATCGACATCGCGAATGACCGGCACCAAAAGACCGTTCGGGGTGTCGGCTGCAAATCCGAGGTGAAAATACTTTTTGAAAACGAGATTCTGCCCGGATTCATCGAGCGATGAATTAAAGTTAGGAAATTCTTCGATTGCCCGAATGCAGGCCGCGATGATGAAAGCGAGCGGCGTCAGCTTGACGCCGCGTTTCTCGGCCTTGTCCTTCAATGATTTGCGCAGCGTGTCGAGCTCGGTGATATCCGCTTCGTCGAACTGCGTGACATGCGGAATGTTGATCCACGAGGTATGTAGGCGCGGACCGGAGATCCGCCGTACGCGGCCGAGCGGCTGGGTCTCGATCGGACCGAACGCGGCGTGATCGACTACCGGTACTTTGGGCAAGGCCGGCACGGCGGGCGCAAACGCGCCTCGCAGTGCTTGCTTTACCCAAGCTTTAACGTCTTCGTGAGAAATGCGTCCCTTGATACCCGAACCCCGCACACTCGCCAAGTCGACACCGAGCTCGCGCGCGAGACGGCGTACCGAGGGTCCAGCATGAGCACGCGAGAAACCCGCTTCCTGGATGGGGGCGAGATCCGTGCGCGCCCCGGGAATTGCCTGCGGCGCACTATGCGGCTGTACCACGGGCGGCGCGGCGGGCACTCTGTTGGCAGCCGGCACCGCCGTAGACGCTGCGGCCGCGGCAGGATTCGCCGCAGCAGGTGCCGACGCTACGGCAGTCACTGCAGCTTCGACCATAGCGACGAGCGCCCCGGCGCTGACCTTACCACCGCGCTCGATATGCAGAGAACGTAACACGCCAGCGACAGGCGATGGAACATCCATCGTGGCCTTCTCGGTTTCGAGCGTGGCGATCGGCGTGTCTACGTCTAGCGTATCGCCCGGCTGCACGAGAATCTCGATGACCGAGACATCTTTAAACGAGCCGAGATCGGGAACGCGAATTTCCGTGAGTGCCATGGAGCAGGAGTTCCGTCAGGAAACGAGCGGGTTAGATTTGGCGGCGTCGATACCGAGCGTGCTCAGTGCGCGCTGCACCACATCGATACCGATCTGCCCTTCGTCAGCCAGTGCACGCAGCGTGGCGAGCACGATGAAGCGCTTGTCGATCTCGAAGTGATGACGTAGTGCCTCACGAGCATCCGAGCGACCGAAGCCGTCGGTGCCGAGCACAACATAGCGACCGGGCACCCATTGGCGAATCTGGTCGGGAACGTTGCGTACGTAATCGCTTGCCGCGATGAAGGGGCCGTTACGGTTCGCGAGCGTGCTGGCGACGTAGGGAACGCGCGGCGAGTCTGCCGGGTGCAGCAAACTCCAGCGCTCGCACTCCAGCGCCTCGCGGCGCAGTTCGTTCCAGCTCGGAGCCGCGAGCACTTCGCTCGCCACGCCATAGTCGCTCGCGAGCATCTGAGCGGCGGCGATTACTTCACGCAAGATCGTGCCCGACCCGAGCAGCGTCGCCTGCGGCGATTTGGATTTGGCATTTTCTTTCCTGTAGTGGGCAAAAGAATATAGCCCCTTGAGAATGCCCTGCTCCGCATCCGCCGGCATCGCCGGCATGGCGTAGTTTTCGTTCATAACGGTGATGTAGTAGAACACCGGCTCGCCGTCGACATACATCCGGCGCATACCATCGTGAATGATCACCGCGAGTTCGTAGGCAAAGGTCGGATCATAGGCGCGGCAATTGGGCACGGTACCGGCCAGTAACTGACTGTGTCCGTCCTGATGCTGCAGGCCTTCGCCCGCGAGCGTGGTGCGACCGGCCGTTGCGCCGAGTAGAAAACCGCGGGTCTGCAGATCGCCCGCTGCCCAAATGAAATCGCCGACACGCTGGAAACCGAACATCGAATAGAAGATGTAAAACGGCACCATGTTGATGTCGTGGTTAGCGTAGGCCGTACCGGCGGCCATCCACGAACACATCGCGCCCGCTTCGTTGATACCCTCTTCGATGATCTGGCCCTTTTTGTCCTCGCGATAGGACATCAGCTGATCGGCATCTTGGGGCGTGTAGAGCTGACCGACCGAAGAATAAATTCCGACCTGCCGGAAAAGCCCCTCCATGCCAAAGGTACGCGCCTCATCGGGAACGATGGGCACGATATGCTTGCCGATCTGCTTATCTTTGAGCAGGGTCGTCAGAATGCGCACGAAGACCATCGTCGTCGAAATACCACGGCCCTCGCTGCTCTCCAGGAGCGGCTTGAAGGCATCAAGCGGCGGCACGACCAGCGGCGGCGCCGAACGGCGCCGGGCCGGCAGATAGCCGCCGAGCGAAATACGCCGCGAGCGCAGATAGTTCATCTCTTCACCGTCTTCGCCAGGCTTGCAGAACGGCAGCCGCGTGATCTCCTCATCCGAAACCGGAATGTTAAAGCGATCGCGGAAATGCCGCAGATCGTCATCGGAGAGCTTCTTTTGCTGGTGCGTGACCATCTGGCCTTCACCCGCCTTGCCCATGCCGAAACCTTTGACCGTCTTAGCGAGGATCACCGTGGGCTGACCCTTGTGCTGCATGGCCGCGGCATAAGCAGCATAGACTTTACGCGGGTCATGCCCGCCACGATTGAGGCGCCAAATCTCGTCATCCGACATGTTAGCGACCATCGCCTTGAGCTCGTCAAACTTACCAAAGAAATGTTCGCGGGTGTACGCCCCACCCTTGGCTTTAAAATTTTGATACTCGCCATCGACCGACTCTTCCATGACGCGGCGCAGCAGACCGAGATTATCCTTGGCTAGCAGCGGATCCCAACGCGAGCCCCACAAAACTTTGATCACATTCCAGCCGGCGCCGAGGAAGGCTGCCTCGAGCTCCTGAATGATCTTGCCGTTACCGCGGACTGGCCCATCGAGACGCTGCAGATTGCAGTTAATGACGAACACCAGATTGTCGAGCTTCTCGCGCACCGGCATGGTGAGCGCACCCATGGACTCGGGTTCGTCCATCTCGCCGTCTCCCAAAAATGCCCAGATCTTGCGATCGGACGGCGTTACGAGCCCGCGATGCTCGAGATAACGCTGGAAGCGCGCTTGAAAAATCGCCTGCATCGGGCCAAGACCCATCGAGACCGTCGGGAACTGCCAAAAGTCAGGCATGAGCCAAGGGTGCGGATACGAAGAGAGACCATCATCCGCCACTTCTTGGCGGAAGTGGCGCAGCTGATCTTCGGTCAGCCGACCTTCGAGGTAGGCGCGCGCATAAATGCCAGGCGAGGCGTGTCCCTGCACATAGATCATGTCACCGGGATGTTGATTGGTCGGCGCGCGCCAAAAATGATTGAAGCCCACTTCATAGAGCGTGGCTGCCGAGGCATAAGTCGCGATGTGTCCGCCGTACTCTGAGGAGATACGATTCGCCTGCACCACCATTGCCGTGGCGTTCCAGCGAATGTAGGCCTCGATGCGGCGCTCGAGCTCGCGATTACCGGGATAATCGGGCTGCTGTCCGGGGGAGATGCTGTTGAGATAGGCTGTATTCGGCTTAAACGGCAAATAGGCACCGGACCTACGGGTGTAATCGATAAGTCGCTCAAGCAAAAAATGCGCGCGCTCCGGCCCGTGGGCCTTCAACACCGAATCGATGGACTCCAACCATTCGCGGGTCTCGTTAGGATCGAGATCACCCTGCGGACTTTCGGACATACCCCCGTCCTGCCTGTCGTGCATGTGGAAACACTGTATGTTAACTAATCGCGGGGGCGCCGGGCGAGCGATTGCCCTGTGCTAGCATCCCCGACCGCATGAGCGCGCAAATCGTCATTCGTCGTCCTGATGACTGGCACGTGCATCTGCGCGACGGTGCCGCCCTCGCCGCCGTGCTGTCGCACACCACGCAGCAGTTTCGCCGCGCAATCGTCATGCCGAATATTAAGCCGCCGGTCACCACCACCGCACTTGCTGCGGCCTATCGCGAGCGCATTCTCGCGGCACGACCGCAGGGCGCAGATTTCGAACCCTTGATGACGCTCTATCTCACCGATCGCACGCCCGTTGATGAGATCGATCGCGCCCGTGCGAGCGGTTTTGTTGCCGGCTGTAAACTTTATCCGGCGGGCGCAACGACGCATTCCGATGAGGGCGTCACCGATATCCGTCATATCGAGGCCGTACTCGCACGCATGGCCGAACTCGCTGTCGTGCTGCAGGTACATGGCGAAGTCACTCACGAGCATGTCGATATCTTCGACCGCGAAGAGGCCTTCATTGGCGAAGTGCTGGCACCGCTCGTCCAGCGACATCCGCGGCTCAAGGTAGTGTTCGAGCACATCACGACCAAAGCTGCTGTCGATTTCGTCAACAATGCGCGTGCCGGTGTTGCCGCAACGATCACACCGCAGCATCTGATGTTCAACCGCAACGAGATTTTTCGCGGCGGTATCCGCCCGCATTATTACTGCCTGCCGGTACTCAAAACCGAGATCGATCGTCGTGCTCTCATCGAAGCGGCGACCAGCGGCTCAGCACGATTTTTTCTCGGTACCGACAGTGCGCCCCATGCACGACATACCAAGGAAACGGCCTGCGGCTGCGCGGGCATATACTCCGCGCACGCTGCACTGGAACTTTATGCCGAGGTGTTCGAAAGCGTGGGTGCGCTGCCGCGCCTCGAGGGTTTTGCTTCGCTGTGTGGCCCCGATTTCTATTCGCTACCCCGCAACGAGGGCACCGTGACCCTGCGTCAGGAAGAATGGAGCGTGCCGGGTGCCTACGCTTTCGGGGGTGACGTCGTCGTACCTATGCGGGCCAACGAACGTCTGCGCTGGCGCTTGGCGCCGCAGTGAACGCCGTCGTCCCTAATTTTGCCCGCCGCTTTCGCGGCTTTCTGCCGGTGGTGATCGACGTCGAGACCGGCGGCCTCAACGCGGCCAAAGATGCCCTGCTCGAAATCGCGGTGGTACTGCTCGAAATCACGCCCGAGGGTCTGCTGCGTCGCGGCGAGACCCACACCTATAACGTCAAACCCTTCGAGGGTGCCAATATCGAACGCGCCTCGCTGGCGGTGACAGGGATCAATCCCTTTCACCCGCAACGACCGGCGATCGATGAAAAAAATGCACTGACGCAAATCTTTAAAGAAGTCCGCGAAGCCGTGCGCCGCCACGGCTGCAAGCGCGCCATTCTCGTTGGTCACAACGCCTCGTTCGATCTCGGATTTTTGAATGCTGCAGTCATGCGGGCCGACATCAAGCGCAACCCCTTCCACCCATTCTCGAGTTTTGACACCGTGACGCTCGCTGGCGCGGCGCTTGGGCAGACGGTACTCGCCAAAGCAACGATGGCAAGTGGTCTTGAGTGGGATTCATCGGCAGCCCATACGGCCGCCTACGATGCCGAGCGCACCGCAGATATCTTCTGCAAAGTGTGTAATTTTTGTCAGCCGAGCTTCGTCGAGGCCGAGCAACGGGCCAAATCTTTGGGCTGGGTCGATGACAACAATGGTAGCGGAGGTGACAACGGCAAAGGCACAGATCCCAAGTCGCCAGTCGCCGATGAGAACAATTCCTGATGCAGCAACTACCGACTGGCACTATCACCGACTAGCGCTGCGGATAAACCTCAGGCGGTGGCACCAGCCTCGTCGAGCACCTGCTTGAGTTCGCCGTTATGATACATCTCAAGGGTGATGTCACAGCCGCCGAGCAGCTCGCCCTTCACGTAGAGCTGCGGATACGTCGGCCAATTCGACAACCGCTTCAAAGCCTCACGCAGCTCAGGGTCTTCAAAAATATTGACGTGATGGAACTTGGCTCCACAGGCGCGCAGCGCGCCCACGGTCTGGGCCGAGAACCCGCACTGGGGAAAATCTGGCGTGCCCTTCATAAAGAGCACCACGGGAGCCGCGCTCAGTTGTACCTTGATTCGCTCGTTGACGTCCATCGTTGTGTAAACCTCCTTAGACATTACGCCGCGGCGCCCGATCGGCGCGGCGACTCTCGAGTGTACGCAGCAAGTCCCACTGTTCATCGGGAGACAGACGAATCCAGCTCGCGATTTCTTCGCGTGTGCGCAGACATCCGGCGCAATACCCCGAGTGATCGAGTGCACAAACGCTGATACAGGGCGACATGGGTCGCGCTAGACGAATATCCGCGGCATTTTTCGCCATCATCCCGTCCCTGGGTGCAAGCAGTACACTGCGTTGAATTATGGGCGTTCGTATCCTATCCTTCAAATTGTTATTTCATTTACATGTTCGGAGAGGCCACGTAATGAAAAATCCCCTCGATAGCGTTGGGTCCGCAATCACTCTTGGCGTGTTGTTCGCCATCATCGTAATGGTACTGCCGCAAACCCCTGGTGGTGAATTTAACCACCTGGGGCTCGGTCGCTGGGCACATACCGTTACCGGCATTTTCTGGATCGGCCTGCTCTACTACTTTAATGTTGCACAAATTCCAGCACTCGCGGCGGCCAACGCGGACAAGGGCGGTCCGGGCGGCGCTGGTATCGTCAAATACGTCGCGCCGCGTGCGTTGCTCTGGTTCCGCTGGATGGCACTCGCGACTTGGCTGACCGGTGGCTGGCTACTAGGCGCCCGTTTTATGGATGCGTTTATGATGCGGGAGGGTAGCGAAGTTATTGGAATCGGCGTGTGGCTCGGGACGATTATGCTCTTTAATGTATGGGTCCTAATCTGGCCGAATCAAAAGAAGGTTATTGGCATCGTCGAAGCTACTGACGAGGAGAAAGCGAGAGCCCGCCGTGTGGCAACTCTTGCCTCCCGTACAAATTTCGTACTCTCGTTCCCGATGCTCCTCAGTATGGTGGGCTCTGCGCACGGTCTTCCGTTCTAAATCCGACGGGCGTGCAGCGGTGCGGTGAGGGATCACCGCACTGCCTCAGTTCAACACCCCAAGCGGAGGTTGATACCTAATGACTTTGGTGGGGTTACCGCGAGCGATGCAATCCCTTGCGGGGATGCCTGTGACCAAAAACCATTGCTCATCACTCGATTCGCCCACACTCTGACGCGGATTGGCGACGAAGCAGCGATCGAGATAATGCTCCGCGACCAACAGCACGCGCTTGCTGTCGCCGGAGAGCCAGCGCGCCGCATCGAACGCTTCCGCATCACCCTCGCGCCAACGAGCATGTCCGAAATTGACCACTTCGCGATCGAGATAGAGCAAGTACTGCTCGCGGTACGCGAGCAAGCCGAGCTCAGCCTCGCGCGGAACTTGCGCCAGCATCTGCCGAACGAAAGTAGACGCAGAGCGTTCGCCATTGACCTGCGGCGCAACGCCCACGCCCCAACTCACCGTAAAACAGGCCAGTACCAACGGCCAAGCCAACAACGGCCGCCAACGCAGCGCCACGAGCCACGCAACCGTACTGGCGATCGCGAACGCGTAAACCGGCATCAGTGACACGAGCTCGTTGCCCTGAATTAATTCTTGAAGGGCACCCACGCCGAGTACAGATCCCATAGCCATCAACACCCCAGGCACAACGAGCAGTAAGGCCAGCGCGAGCGACAGACGCTGCACCGATCGATATGCGAAAAGTTGCGGCAGATGCGGCGCCGCAGCTATGGCGAGTGCGGGCAACGCTGGCAGTACGTAAACCCCCCGCTTGCCGGTGCTCAGACTGAAGAACACGATCACGAGCAGGGCCCAGAGTAACGGCAACCACACCGCCATCCTCCGCTCCCGCCAATCATCTCGCCAGCGCGGCATCAGCCAGAACAGCAGCGCACTCAACGGTAACCACAGCACAGGAATCACCTCGACCAGGTAGTAATACCAAGGGCGAATGTGGTGCCAGGCTCGTACGTAGCGCGTCACGGTCTGCTTAAAGAGCAACTCGTCGCGATAAGCGATGAGTTCCGAACTACCCACGCTCGCCACGTGCAGCAGCATCGGCACCAACCAAAGCATGATGGTGAGCACGAACACCACGGGCACCTGCCACCAGCTCGCGCGGGGGACCGCCGTGGTGCCGAATCGTCGGGCGAGCAGCGCCGCTAGCGGCAACAGGGCGAGCGTCAGAAATCCCACAGCCTTGTCGATGACACCCAGCCCCGCCGCACACGCGCCGACCAGCGCAAACACCGCGGGCGCCTCTAGCAACAAATGACGCAGCAGCCCCCAGAGCGCCAGCGTACAAAAAAAGATCAGCGTCGCATCGATCTGCGCACCTCGCGTCGTCATGACGTACTGCACACAGCAGACGAGCGTGACGGCGGCGAGTCGCGCAGCCTCGCGCCCGTGTAGTCGACGCAGCAGATCGTATACCAGCCACAGCGTGCCAAGCGAAGCGAACATCGACGGAAAAAGAAATCCAGCCCGTAAGGAATCTGTCAAAGAAAGACCGATGGCCATCAACCAGAAATGCAGCGGCGGCTTATCCTGGTAGAGATCACCGCCCGCATGCGGAATGAGCCAGTCGCCGCTGTGCAGCATATCGAGCGCAACGATTACGAATCGCGGTTCGTCGGCGGGCCAAGGATCACGCAGGCCAAAGCCCACGAAAATAATCAACACGAACCACAGGCTGATCCAGCAAAGATCAACGAGCGTGGCGCGCACGTCGGCGCTCAAGCGTCCGCCTGCTGCCGCCCGGTACGAATAAAGTATATGTTGCGTAAATAGGCAACGAGACCGAGACCCTGTCCGGTTATGAACACCGGATCTCGTTTGTGAATCGCGTAGGCGAGCAGAATCGCGCCCCCCGCAAGACTGAAATACCAAAATGCCTGAGGAATGATGCTGCGTTTGATGCGCTCACTCGCGATCCACTGTACGACGACGCGCATTGAGAACAGGGCCTGCCCGACGAAGCCCACGAAGACCCAGGTCAAAGTATCGTTCTGCATTGCCACCCCCTAAGAAATGACCAGCAAGACGCAGATTCGCAAGTCAATCCTCGCGGATCTGCAACCCTGATCGGAAGCGACGGCGCAACCACATCACGCCGAAAATATCGATGATACCTACCCAGAGGCGATCGAAAAGTCCGTATTTGGAGGTTCCGCGTACACGCGGTCGATGGGCGACCGGCACCGACACCACCCTCGCCCCGGCGCGCAGATATAGCGCTGGCAGGAAGCGATGCATGTGATCGAAGTGCGGCAACTCGAGAAATTGCCCCCGATGCATCACCTTTATGCCGCAGCCCGTGTCCGGCGTACCATCGCCGAGCAGCCAACTGCGAACACCGTTTGCCAGTCGCGACTGCGCGAGTCGCAACCACGTGTCGCGACGTTGTATCCGATTGCCCATGACAAGCTCGGCCACTAATCGCAACTCGTAAAGCTTCGGGATATCGGCCGGATCGTTTTGTCCATCGCCGTCGAGCGTCGCGATCCACTCGGCGCGCGCATGCCGGACGCCTGAGCACACGGCAGCGCCTTGACCGCTGCGAAAGGAGTGCCGCAGCAGACGCACCTGCGGAATACGGCTGCGCAGCTCGCGGATCGCCGCAGCCGTGCCATCATTACTACCGTCGTCAACAAACAAAATCTCGAAGGACTTACTCTGCAGTGCGGCTACGATCTCGCCGGCCAATTGCGCGACATTGTCGACCTCGTTGAACACGGGAATGACCACCGAGATTTCCGGGATCGGGTGCGTAGCGGCTACTGACATTGAGCCGAATTGTCCGCGATGAAGATGACCGGCACAAGAACGACAGGGTTCGCTCGCGCGCTCAAGCTTGCGGCTCGTCCTCGCGCCGCAGACGCCAGCGCTTGTGGGACCAGGGCCAATCGGCGGGTGATTCGTGAATCTGTCGCTCGACACGCCGGGCATAACGTTCAGTCAGCTCACCAGGCGCAAACTGCTCGCCGCGGGCACGCAACAACTCGAACGATGCCGTGTAGTAACCACGCCGAGTCCGCTGCAGCGCGCCAAAATACACCGGGTAGTCGAGACTCGTCGCCATGACGTCGGCGCCCATGAAAAAAGCAGTGTCGCGATTGAGGAAGCGTGTCCAGTGACGACGATCACTCGCCACGGGCTCCTGATCGGCCACCAAGGCGACGAGACGCGGGAGTCGCCGACGCACGATGAGCTCGCGCATCACCCGCTCCGCAGGAATCATCTGCGCGCCGAAACGACTGCGTATTGCAAGCATCTGCTGATCGATCCAGCGATTTTTGAGCGGCTTGTAAACCGCATCGATCGGATAACCCAAATTTCGCGCCAGCCCGTGCAGCAACCACTCCCAGTTACACTGATGGCCCACCACGAGAACCGTCGGCCCGCCTGCGGCAATGGCCTCACGCAACACCTGCAGGTTCTCGAAGTGCACGCGACGATCGAGATCGTCGCCGCTGATAGCTGCCGAGCGCACCACCTCGAGCATCACATCGCCGTACGTACGATAAAACTCGCGCCGCAGTGCCTCACGCTCAGCAAATGAATACGCGGGAAATGCGATGCGCAAACTCTCCTGAATGACCTTGGGTTTGTATGGAATGACGTGCCACAAGATCAAGGCAAGGAGCCGCGCAAGGGCGTGTAAAACCGGCAGCGGCAGCGCGCCGAGCGCGCGGACCCAAGCGGACAGTTGGGGTGCGGATACTACGCGGCGCGCCATATCGCGCGAATGGTACGCGGCGTACACTCGGTCCTCAATGCAGGAGTCTTTTGTCCCGTGAGTACCATTCATCTCATCCGCCATGGCCAGGCGTCGTTTGGTGCCGCAGACTACGATCGACTATCGAGCTTGGGCGAGCAGCAGGTCACGCATTTGCGCAATCACTATGCGCGCATCCGCCAGCCCGTCGACGCCATTTACAGCGGCACTCTACATCGCCAACGCTCGACCGCCGAGATTTTAGCCGGTAAACACGGCAGCGTCGGTGACGGCGGTGGCGGTGACGCCGAAAGCAATGACGGTCGCATTAGGCAAAATTCGGCCTTTAATGAGTACGATGCCGAGATTCTGCTAAAGGCCCACGCCAAACTGAGTGGCCTGCCGCTCGCCGAACTGCAGGGACCGAACGCCAAACCCGACCCCCGCGCCTTTCAGCGCCGACTCGAACAAGCGGGCCGCGCCTGGATCGCAGGCGAACTCGATACGTTCGGCGTCGAACCTTGGCGTTGCTTTCGCGAGCGGGTTGCTGCAGGCCTCGAAGAAATCATGCGTAGCGAGGGCCGCTCACGGCATACCCTGGTGTGCAGCTCAGCCGGTACGATTGGCGCCGCCGTCGGTCACGTGTTGGGACTCGACGATCAAGGGTCACTCCAGCTGTCGTGGACGCTCTTCAACGCCTCAATCACGCGCATTCGCTATGACGATGCGCGACGCAACCTCGAAGTCTTCAATGCGGTACCGCATCTGGAGGCGCAGCCTGACCCTCGCCCGCTGGTGACTTTGCGCTGACTGCAGATCGCTGCATCAAACACACGCAAGGTACCAACACTGCAGCCATGAGCAAAAAATCAGGGACCGATTCGAATAGATGATCACCAGCACCTCGCGACACACCGAACGCAGTGCTATGTCGATCGAACGCAGATCTTCGGCCACAACGCCGTGAGTGAGTTCGCGCAGGTGGTCGACGTTAGCAGCGACATCGATCGAGATACCGCGTACTAGCATCGCCACACCGATACTACTGCCGAGGTTACGCGCCAACACCATCGGCGCTGCACCGTCGATACGATGAACAGGCGCCAAGGTGGAAAAGGTGTAAGTATTGAGCAGTACGAACATCAGCCCCAGCCCCAGATCATGCAGTAACAACCAGCCGGTTAACACGTTACCGAGCACATCCGCAGGTAACCATGCGAACGCCAGCAGCCCGACTTTTTTGAGCACGCAGCGCAATGAAAACGCCATGCGCAGATTGATCAGCGGGCCGATACGACTCAACGCCAATATCGAGACGATGAGCCCAAGACCACGGGGGCCTTGGTCAGAAATAGCTGCAGTGCTCGGCATTCTGCAGGATCGGTTTCACGCCGCAGCATCTTGCGTTGCTCAAGACCATCTACCGTACGTAATACCGACATCGGCTGCACCTCGAGCGCGCTCGCGAGGGCATTGATACTAGCCTCCAGCCTTACCGCGAAGAGCACGAGGCAGCGCGCCTGCTAGAGCGTAAGCTCGATACGCGCTGCGCGGCGGCCGAACTTCTGCCGCAGCCGCTTGGCGACATCGTATATAAGAAAAGCGAGGTAACCTCCCGGGTTGTCGCAGGTCACGCCGCGTATTCTTTACAGAAGCTAGGCTAATAGAAAACCTTGCCTATCGATTCAGGCTCACAATGTCGTTCAGGCAGCGGCTACAACCACCCCTTCGAGCCGATCCTCGATATCCGAATAGAGACCCTGCAAACGCTGCAGCGTCGCTTCGTCCGCCTGCCACATGCCGCGACCATTAGCCTCGATTAGGCGTCCGATGACATTACGCGCCGCCTGCGGGTTAGCAGTTTCGAGCCGGCGACGCATCGTCTCATCCAGCACAAAGGTCTGTGCGGCGCTCTCGAACATCCAACCTTCGGCGGTGCCGAGCGCACCCCAGCCTACGAGGTGAGTGAAACGGTTACCGATCTCTGCCGCACCGCTGTACCCGTGTGCGAGCATGCCCTCGTACCACTTGGGGTTGAGCAACTTGCTGCGGACTTCGATCTGCAGCAGTTGCTGGGAACCGTTCAATTTGACCTCACCCGTGAACGACTCGGCATACGAGAGCGACACCGCAGCGCCGCGGGCACGCCGCGCAGCGAGGTGAATCGCACCGCTGTGCCCGTAGTAGTGCGTCATGTCGGTGAGCCCGTACTCCACCGAATCGATGGCCTGAAACACATGCTCGACCGCACCGAGCAACCCGCGCAGTACCTCGGGTGAAGCCGCTCCGTTGCGACCGCCACCAACAGCATGACCGTTACGGCGTTGGTAAAGATCGGCGAGTTGGTTGCTGTCATCCCACTGGCTTTCTTCGATGACCTCATCAATGCCGGTGCCGTACAAACCGGACGCCTGCGTGAAGATTCGCGCCGTGGCTTCGTCGATCGAGCGCCCTTGCGCGATGAAGGCATCGGTGTTGGCGCGCAAATAATTTTGCTCGGCCGGCTCATCCGCGAGCGCCGCCCGACGAAAAAGCTCATCCAGCAAATCGAGACTCATTTGGAACGTGTCGCGGAAGATCGACGACACATCGAGCAGGACATCGATGCGCGGGCGACCAAGCTCCGCGAGCGGTCGCAAGGCATAGCGGAAAATCTTTCCCTGACCATCACGCTCGGGTTCGGCGCCCACGAGCGCCAGCACCACACCCAAGCCCTCGCCTTCGCTCTTTATCGTATCCATCGCCCACAGCGCCTGCGCCACCGTGCGCGGCAACACCCCATGCTCTGCGCGGTGCCGCTCTAGTAAAAGTTCAGCCATGCGACGTCCGCGCTCAAGCGCGATATCGGTGGGCAAACGCCACGGGTCTATGCCGTGAATGTTGCGTCCGCTAGGCAGCGCCGCCGCGCCCGCGCGCACCGGATCGGCGCCGTAAGCAGGCCGGATATATCCGCCCTCGAGAGCGTGTACTACCGCATCGAGCTCCTCGCTGCAGCGCCCGAGGCCACCAACGATCGCACGGCCCTCGACGAGATACTGCGCCAACTCATCGGGCGCTTTCGTGCCCACGATATCGAACCAGATCCGCGCGACATCTTCGCGAGCGAAGATTGCGCGTTCGATAAGCGCCTCACGCAGCACACGCATCCGCGCGAGCGGCAAACCGAGTGCCTCGAGGCGTTGACGCAGTCCGGGCATGCCGCCGCGCGGAATGTCCATTGCCGCATCGACAAGTGCACGTGCGCGCTGTCGCTCGGGCGAACTGCCGAACACATGCAGGCCATCGACGATCAATCTTTCTTCGAGCTCATCGAGTCGCTGGGTGACCCGCTCGCGATAGGCCACATCGCTTTCATCGTGGTGGCGAGTGAGCTCCGGCAAGGCGCCATCGAGTGCATCGGTCGAATTGTTAAGTCGGCTGCGCGCCTGAGCAAGCTGTTTGTAGAGTCCTGCGCGGGCATAGGGCGGAATCGCATGACTGACGACCGTCGCATAGCCGCGTCGGCGCGCGATCACCGCCTCTGCAGGATTATTGAGCGGATAGAGATAAAGTTGCGGCAGCGTACCGAGCAACAGATCGGGCCAGCAATCGCCCGTCAACGCCGCCTGCAGGCCGGGCATCCACTCGGCTGTGCCATGCATGCCGACATGGATGACCGCGTCGGCCCTGAAGCCGTGTTTGAGCCAGGAGTAGAACGCCGCATATTGGTGATGTGGCGTAAAGCTGCGATCGAAAAGTAGTTTCATCGGATCGCCGGGAACGCCCATCGGCGGTTGCAGGGCGATCACGACGTTGCCGAACTCGAGCACATCAAGACGGATCGCCTCGCGTCCCGCGGGTGCAATGTCGCCGGGCGCAGTGCCCCAGTAATCATCAATGCGCCCTGCGACGCGCGAGCCCAGCCAGCGACGCAAATCGCTGACGGTCACCGAGCGACCGCCCTCGCCCCGCTCGATGCCCTCTAAACGCGACAGAAGATCAGCGGTCGCGAGCGGTGCTCGTCCGATCGAATAGCCTGCGGAATGCAGCCGCTCGAGCAGCGCCGTCACCGAGGCGGGCACATCGAGCAAAGCGGCCGTCGCTGCTTTACCGAGGCCCTGCGGAAAGTTGTAGAGCACGATCGCTACGCGCTTCTCGGCGGCGCGTTGCTTGCGCAAGCGTACCCAACCTGCAACCTGATCGACCGCTCGCTCGATGCGGTCGGCCACCGCAACGAGTTCGCCTTCTTTAATTGCACCGAGTGCGACGGCACTCGCTGCGCCATCCATCTCGGGTAGGTCGTACATCACCACCGCTTGCATCGAGTGCACACCGCGCTCGTGCCACTCAGACTCTTCCTGCATCAACAACGGTTGCGCAACCAAATAGGGCACATCGAGTTTAGCGAGCAGGTCAGCGGCCGTTTCGTGGTAGTGGCCGGGCTTGGTGGACGACGCCGGCCCGCCAACTACCGAGAAACCCATGGTCGATACGAACGCATCGATAGGCAAATCCGCCAGCCACTCACGTACTGCCACGTGCGCTTCGATACCGGAGACAAAGATCGGCAGTATCGCGAACCCGCGCGCCTCGAGCGCCCGTATCAGCTCATCCAAATAGCCGAGCCTTTGCACCACATGCTTGCGCATGCCAAGTACCGCGATCAGCGGCTGCCCCTTCTGGTAGTGCCCGTTACGACTCGCCCATTTCAAATACTCATCGGGCGTTGCAAACAACTCGCCGCTACGCGCATCGAAGCAGCCCATGGTCGGGATCACCGCAACCGGCGCCACGTCGAGCGCCTGCCCGCACACATCGCGCAGAATGAGTTTGACCATCTGCGTGATATTCACAGCATCAGGCTGATTCCAATACAGATTGACGCTGAGCCACGCACGAAATCCCGCCATTTTCTTTGGAATCAACGGCAGCATTTTCGCGGCAATCTTTACAAGCTTGGTGTAGGTGTAGAGAGCATCCTCATCACGCCCGCGCGTCATCAGTCTCATTAAAACTTTTATGATCTTTGGTGCTTCGCTCTTTCGCTCCTTAAAGCGATGCTCGCGCACCCGCGTGAGCGCCATCACCTCGGGCATGCTCTCGTAGGCAAATACGGCAGCGGCTTTGGAGCTCGCGAGGTGCGCCGTAAGCCAGTCCGCTTGCGAACGTAGATTAATGAGACTCATGAACACCACGTCCGAGCTGACGATGGCCAGAGCTAAAGCCGCATCGTTGCGATCGATATGCGCATCGTTGAAACGGCGCAGATGAACCGCGACGCCCGCAGCGGCAAGCTGCCTCTCCACCTCATGCCAAACGCCCGCGTTGAAGCGCTCGATTCCGACGACGAAGGTGATCTCGATCATGGCGGCTCCCGCACATCCTCGAGTTGACACTCAAATGTGTATTAGTATGTTTACAGTCATGGTACGAACATGGACGCCGTACCGCAAGCTTTATCATTTAGTTGCCGTCAAGCCTGCGGGACGCCACCGCTTGATGGCCGGAGAGCAGATTTGTCGGCTGCGGTTAATCAGTTTCCGTTCACAGCCATCGTCGGTCAGGAGGAACTTAAACTCGCGATCATGCTCGCGGTAATAGACCCGGCGATCGGCGGCGTACTCATTACCGGCCATCGCGGTACAGCAAAAAGTACGGCAGTGCGCGCCCTCGCCGACCTGCTGCCGCCAATGCTCGTGGTTGAGGGCTGTCCCTACCAGTGCGACCCCGCCGCACCCGCAACGCACTGCCCGCATTGCAGCGCACGCGAATCGAGCCCGCGAAAGAAATCGCGCAAACGTGCCGTCCCGGTGGTCGACTTACCCTTGGGCGCCACTGAAGATCGTGTGGCTGGCTCGGTCGACATCGAGCGCGCACTGATCGATGGCGTGCAAGCGTTTTCACCCGGGCTGCTCGCGGCGGCCAATCGTGGCTTTCTGTATATCGATGAAGTGAATCTGCTCGAAGATCACCTCGTCGACCTGCTGCTCGATGTGGCGGCGAGTGGGGTCAATGTCATCGAACGCGAAGGCCTCAGCATCCGTCACCCCGCCCGCTTCGTGCTCGTCGGTTCGGGCAACCCCGAGGAAGGCGACCTTCGCCCGCAGCTACTCGACCGCTTCGGCCTGCATGCGCGGATTCGTACCCTGCGCGACGTCACACAACGTATCGAGGTCGTGCAGCGCCGGCTCGCCTTTGAAACCGACGCCGCTGCTTTCAACAAGACCTTTACGCGATCGCAAGCAAAGCTACGTACGCAACTACAGCGCGCGATTGCATCGAGACCAAAGATCACCCTGACTGATGAGGGTCTGGCCCTCGCCGCAACGCTCTGCGATCGTCTCGCCATCGACGGCCATCGCGGCGAACTTGCGGTCTGCCGTGCGGCGGTGGCGCTTGCTGCTTGGCAAAAAGCCGCCAAAGCCGGGCGCGAGCACGTCGCCAAGGTGGCGCCACTCGCCTTGGCGCATCGCCTGCGCAAAGATCCGCTTGAACCGGCCGCCGATGATGAACGCGTGCGGCGCGTGCTGGCCGAGGCGCTCGCCTGAGCACCGCGCTACCGCTGCCGGCGCTGGTCGGTTTTGATGCGCCGCGCCTCGCGCTGCTGCTACTCGCTGTCGAGCCGCGTCTGCGGGGCCTCGCTTTTGCAGCGCCCGCGGGTAGCGGCAAAAGCGTGCTGATCGACGGCTACAAACAGCTCCTCCCTGAGCAAGCGATCATCGAATTACCCGCCGCTGCCGATGAGGAGGCCTTGGTGGGCGGTCTTGATCTGGAGGCGACCCTCGCGAGCGGCGCACGCGTACTGCGTCGCGGCGCACTCGAACGCGCGCATGGCGGCGCACTGGTGCTCGAGTCGCTCAATCTTTTGCCTGAGGCCATCACCAATCCGTTACTCGCGGTGCTCGATGAGGGTCGGCTACGCATCGAGCGTGAAGGCATCAGCCGTCTCGCCGATTGCCGATTCGTGACGCTTGCAGGCTATGACCCTGCCGAGGGCGTGCCACGTTCACATTTCATTGATCGCTTGGGACTAATCGTTCAATTGCCGAAACTCTCTGCTGCAAACGTTCGCGCAACAATTATTGGACGTCATCTCGGCAACGCAGATCCCTCGTGGCCCGAGGAGCTTGAGATCTTGCGCGAACTCGTGGCAGCAGCGCGCGACAGCCTCCCGCAGATCGTCATCTCCGCGCGACAAATCGGCGAACTCGTGACCGCCGCCGAAGCATTCGGCGTACAAGGTCATCGCGCCGATTTCCTTGCGGTGCTTACCGCACGGGCCAGCGCCGCACTGGCGCTGCGTGACCGCGTGGAAAGCGAAGATCTGGAGACGGCACTGCGGTTCGTACTTGCGCCGCGGGCCACACGTATGCCGCAGAGCGCTCAGCCACCCCCGGAGGAGTCTCCACAGGAGGCGAGCGCGGACCCGCAACAAAGCGCTCATGATGCAGAACAGGAACTGGCGACCCCCGACCCGGAGCAACTTGAACTCAGCGAGGAAGTGCTCGAAGCCATTGCAACCGAGTTGCCGGACTTGCTCGACACGCTGCCGTTTGCCAGTACCCGTCACGGCACCACAGGTTCGCGCGGCAGCACCAGCGGTCGACGCGGCCGACATATTGCCAGCGTCCCGGGCAGCCCGCGTGCAGGCAGAGTCGATGTGCTCGCCTCGCTGCGCGTCGCTGCTCGTTGGCAAAAGTTACGCCCGCGACGCACTCGGCTAGTCGAGATTCGACGTGACGATTTGCGCATCAAGCGATATCGAAGCAAGGCCGGCGCTTTATTCCTTTTTGCAGTCGACGCCAGCGGCAGCATGGCACTCAACCGCATGCGTCAAGCCAAGGGCGCAGTGCACGCGCTGCTCGAGCAGGCGTACGTCAACCGCGATCGTGTGGCGCTGCTTGCTTTTCGAGGTCAAGACGCCGACCTGCTGCTGCCGCCAACAGGCAGCGTGGAGTTGCTGCGGCGTGCCGTCGACCAGATGCCGACGGGTGGCGGTACTCCGCTCGCGGCAACGCTCCTGCGCGCCCTCGAGGTCGCTGCACAGGCGAGGCGCCGCGGCATGACCAACGTCGTCCTCGTACTGCTGACAGATGGTCGCGCCAATGTCGGCTTGCGTGCGGATCGTGCAGGCGTCGATGCCGAGTTGACGTTGATCGCCAAGGGCGTTGCCGCAGCGGGTATCCGCGTCCTTATCATCGATACCCAGCGGAATTTTTTGAGCCAAGGCAGCGCGCAGCGACTCGCTGCCGCCCTGCAGGGCGACTATCTTTATCTGCCGGGCGCCGCGGGTCAAAGTATTGCCGCAGCAGCGCGCACGACCGCGCGACCGCTCGGTGGCGAGAACGCTCAGCGGCGCGAGCGCTCGACCCGGTAGAGGCTCCCGGTCCGCGTAGCAAGAAATGCCTCAAGCGGGATGTTCTCCTGCTTCAGGAAGCCCTGCGCCGGCAGACTGCCGCCCCGTACCATCTCGACGACCGCCACCACCGACGCCGCCGTGGTCCAAGCGATGGCGGTCCGCGACTCGCCGTTGATCTCGATGGGATAGTAGCCGCGAACGAATTCTTTACGCTGCAGTCTACCGTCCTCCCAGCCCTCGGCCGAGGCATGTACATACACGACATCGGCGTCGACCGGCGGCTTGGCATTCGCGAGTATTTGCCCGGCGAGTTCCCGCCGCTCGCGCATCAGCAGCTCATGAAAAAAGAAATTCATCAGCTGCACGTGGCCCGGATAGCGCATGGTCTTATAGTCGAGATTGTCGACCCGCCCGGCAAAGGTTTCGCACATGGTGCCCAGCCCCCCAGAGGTGGTGAAGGCCTCGAGCTGCACGCCATCGACGTAGATCGTCTCGATCCACTCCATGGCGGTGACCATCTTGCGTGCACCCTCCTCGATAACCTCGCAATCGTTAAGGTATTCATTGACCACACCCTCGGGCGACCAGTTGAAGGCATAGCCCAGCAAACCTGTCGGATTTTGCGGTAGCGCGCCCACGCGCAAGCGGATCGAGCGCACCCGCTTAAAATCTGCCGCCAAGTGCGCGCCAACGATACCAATGAAACCGGGCGCCAGACCGCATTGCGGCGCCATCAAACCTTTACTAGTTTCAGCCAAGGCACGGATGTGCTGGGTGGTGGATATATCCTCCGTCAGATCAAAATAATGTACGCCGAGCTCATGCGCCAAACTGGCGACGCCTTTGTTGAGCGCATACGGCAGACACGAAAGCAGCGCCTGTTGACTCGCGAGCGCTTGCCGCAGCGCTGCGGGGTCGGCCACGTCGACGCACAGCGTTGTAAAACGTTTTTCGACGATCGATCGCGCATCGATCGCTGTCACCTTGAACCCGGCGCCATGTAACAACTCCGCGGCAAGATGACCCACCTTGCCAATACCGAGGACGGCGATTTTTTGAAAGCTCATGACGGCAATCTCCTCAGCTCTTTGGCCGGTATTGTTCGCCCGAGGTTTGGGCTTGGCGCACGGGGCTAAATTTCGAAGCTCACGCCCTGCGCGAGCGGTAATTTATCGGAGTAGTTGACCGTCGCAGTCTGGCGCCGCATGTAGGCTTTCCAGGAATCGGCACCGCTCTCGCGACCACCACCCGTTTCTTTTTCGCCGCCGAAAGCACCGCCGATCTCGGCCCCGGAGGGCCCGATATTGACGTTGGCGATACCGCAGTCAGACCCGACGACTGATAAGAAGGTCTCGGCTTCGCGCAAATCACTCGTGAAGATGCACGACGAGAGCCCCTGCGGCACGTCGTTTTGCAATGCAATGGCTTCGCTTAATGATTGGTAGCTGAGCACGAACAGTATTGGCGCAAAAGTTTCTTCGCGAACCGTCGCGCTCTGCGCAGGCATCTCGATAATGGCCGGCTCGACATAATGACCGCCCGCCGGCACGTCGGTAGTTCGGCGCTTACCGCCGAACACCACCCCGCCCTCGCCGCACGCTCTCGTAATTGTCGCCTGCATGCGCTCGGCGGCGGCGGCGTCGATCAGTGGCCCGATCAGCACACCCGCACAACGCGGATCGCCGATGGGTAAACTGGCGTAGACCTTGCGCAAACGCTGCATCAGGCCAGCGCGAATGCCCGGATGCACGATCAGTCGCCGCAGTGTCGTGCAGCGCTGCCCTGCGGTACCGACGGCCGCAAACACGATTGCGCGCACTGCGAGATCCAGATCAGCTGAGGGCGTGACGATCATCGCGTTGTTGCCGCCGAGCTCAAGAATACTTCGACCAAACCGCGCCGCCACACGCGGCCCCACGAGACGACCCATTCGCGTCGATCCGGTGGCTGACACCACAGGCACCTCGTGAGCGTCAACCAGTGCCTCGCCGAGCTGCGCACCGCCGATCACGCATTGCAGCAAGCCCGCAGGAGCGTCCGCTCCAAAACGCGCCAGTGCCCGTTCGACGATCCGCATGGTCGCGAGCGCGGTTAGCGGCGTTTTCTCTGAAGGCTTCCAAATCACCGGATCGCCGCACACCAGCGCGAGCGCTGCATTCCAACTCCACACCGCGACCGGGAAATTGAATGCCGAGATGACCGCACACGCGCCTGCAGGATGCCAAGTTTCCATCATGCGGTGGCCTGGGCGCTCCGAGACAATGGTGAGCCCGTAGAGCTGACGCGAGAGTCCGACCGCGAAATCGCAGATGTCGATTGTCTCCTGCACTTCACCCAGGCCCTCGGCGACGATCTTGCCCGACTCGGCCGTAACCAGGGCTGCAAGCGCCGCTTTATCCCGTCGCAATTCTTCGCCCAGCAAACGTACCAACTCGCCGCGACGCGGCGCGGGTACCGAACGCCAGCTTTTGAAGGCGGCTTTTGAGCGTGCGATGATCTCTGGCATCTTGGTGAGTGCGGTCACGGGTGCGCGGCCGATCTCGCTACCGTCGATCGGCGAGCGAACGACTATTTCATTGATTGGGACGTCCATGCAAAGACCCCTGAAAAGCGGCGTCTGATTTTGCACGACACCGTCAAGTTTTGAGTGGCGCGAAGGATTACTTATCCCGCATTATTCCACAAGGCCCGATACGCCCCGTGGCGGTCATAATCCTGCGCTTGCTTAAGGGGGTTAAAACGGCGACCGGTGCGCGGATCGGTACCGCGCCCCGCAAGATAAAGCCAATTACCCTGATTACTGTACGGATCATAGTCGATCAATTGGCGCTCGAACCAAGCGGCGCCCGCGCGGAAATCACCCTGTAAATCATTGACCAGCCAGCTCGCCGCATTTTGTCGCATGCGATTGGAGAGATAACCGGTCGCACTAAGCTCACGCATCGCCGCATCGATGAAGGTTTCGCCGGTTTGCCCCGTGCACCACCGTTCGAAAGCCTGCGGGTCGTGTCGTGGAGGCGGTGCAGATGAGAGCCCAGCGGCACGGTACAGACGTCGACCATGTCGCAAATGCAGCAGGCGAAAATGATCCCGCCATAGAAGCTCGAACCAGATCCAATACGTGTCTTCGTTCGCCCCCTGCTCATCTTCGTGGGCGCGCAGCGCTGCATACACCGTACGGGGTGACAAAGCGCCGCTTGCTAGCCAGGGCGAAAACTTGGTCGAATAGTCCAAACCCGCCAAACCGTTGCGGGTTTGCTTGTAGGTCTGCGGCAGCCGACTCGAAAAATAACGCCGTACATGATTGAGCCCAGCACTTTCGCCACCACGCCACGCATCAATGTCGTAGGGAAACGACGCTCTCGGGTCAAGAGGCGCTCGAGTCACGCCGAGCACATCGTCTACGCTCGTCGTCGCTGCAGCAATTTCCAGCGTTGGTGGCGGCGGCAGATGTTCGATCGTTGGCAGCGGCGCGCGCGGCGTGACCTTCGCCTTCTCGACGCTACGACGAAAATCCGTGAAAATCTTTGGTAGGACGTCGGCCGTAAACGGTAAATCGTCAGGCTCGAGCAGGCTTGACTGCCAGATTTCTTCGACTGTGACCCCGGCTGCGCGTAAAGCCTCGATATCATCACTTTCTTCAGGCGCAGCGATCCGCTCGCAAACGACGTGCGTGTCGGGGCCCAATGCGGGTAGCCATTGGCGGGGGCTGCCCTTTAGCACGTGTAGTCGCTGCCCACGCGCACGCAGTGCACGATCAAGATCGAGTAGCGTATCGGCCAAAAAAGTCCGCCGATGTCCACCCATGCGCGAAAAACCCCAGCGCGTGGTGTCGTCTTGCCGGGGGTCGTAGAGGTAGACACAAAGCAACTGATCCGCTTGGGCTGCACTCAGTGTCAACGCCCGATTATCGTGCAGGCGCAAATCATTGCGGAACCAGTGGATGATCATCGGCGCATCGCAGGTGATCGCAGCGCAGACCCGCCAGCGCGACGACAGCGCTCCGAGCAATACTTGACCTGATCCCAGTTGCACGCCCAAGCCTTACGCCAACTCATGGGTCGCTGACAAACCGTACAGGGTTTGCTCGGCAAAGATTGCTTGTTGCCGCGAAAGCCGCGACGCGGCTCACTCATACCCTACGCGCCGCAGCCAAAACGCGCTCGGCGTGCAGCACATGCGGACGATCGATCAATTTGCCGTCGAGCACGAGTGCTCCCGAGGCGGGTACGGCCGCGAAAGCGGCGAGCACACGCTCAGCGTATTCAATCTCCGCTCGGCTCGGCGTAAAGGCCGCATGCAGCACGGCGATTTGCGCAGGATGAATGGCGAGTTTCGCGCTGTAGCCCGCACGCCGGGAGGCCCGCGCCCGCGCCTCGACCAAGGCCAAATTTTTGATCTCGGTATCGACCGTATCAATCGCTGCAACACCGGCTGTTGCCGCCGTATAGAGACAACCCGCGCTCGCAAGCTGGTACGGCATGGCGTATTCGCCGCTCTCCTCCCGATTACTTGCCGCTCCGAGTTCGGTTGCGAGGTCCTCGGCGCCCCAAGTCATCCCGGTGACTCGGGCGGGCGGGCGTGTGAAAGTACTGAGACTCAGCATGGCCCGCGCAGTCTCGGTAATCATCGGAATCAACCGAATACTGTCTGGGACGAAACCCTGCGCCGCCTCAAAAGCCTGCAACCAGTGATCGACTTGGGTGACATCGTCGCCATTTCGCGCCTTCGGCAAAACGATTCCATCCGGCTTAGCGGGTGCTACCGCAGCCAGATCGGCGAGTGCCGCCTTTGATTGCACCGAATTGATGCGTACCCAGATCGGCACGCCTCGCTCGCCCTCAGCGAGCCAGACCGCGATCGCCGCGCGCGCCTGCGATCGATTTTCGACCGCGACAGCGTCCTCTAGATCAAGGATTACGGCATCAGCGCCGCTCGCCGCGGCTTTGACGAAGCGATCAGGACGATCACCCGGCACGAACAGCATCGAACGCATGCCTCACCATCCACCTGCTGCGAATACGTGCGAATGATACCTGCGACGCGCCATCCACAGCGACGCCAGACTCCTCGAAAAATCGACCTGCGCCATTGGCCGAGGGTATCCTCTCAAATCCGGCGAACTCTCGCGGAGTGTGCCAAGGGAATCACGGATGGCCGACAACTTGCTTGATGCGCTGATTGTGGGCGCCGGTCTCTCCGGTATCGGTGCCGCTGCCGAAATCCGCCGGCAGTTCCCGAGCAAGAAAATTGCCATCCTAGAGTCGCGTGAGCGCCTTGGGGGCACCTGGGATCTCTTCCGCTATCCCGGCGTTCGCTCGGACTCGGACATGTACACGCTAGGCTACAAAGCGCGACCGTGGCGCAAAGCCCAATCCATTGTTGATGGTCCCTCAATTCTCCGCTACCTGCGCGAGACCGCAGAAGAATCGGGCGTCGCTAGCATAATCCAGTACGGCAAGCGCGTCCGGTCTGCAGACTGGGCCAGCGACCGCTGCGAATGGATCGTGACCGTGCGCAGCGCTGATGGCACGAGCAATACTTTGCGCAGCAAGTTCCTGTATCTGTGCACGGGGTACTACAGCTACACCGAGGCGTATCGCCCAAATTTCGACGGTGAAGCCGATTTCCGCGGTCAGATCATCCATCCGCAGTTCTGGCCTGAAAGTCTCGACTATTCGGGCAAGCGTGTCGTCGTGATCGGCAGCGGCGCGACGGCCGTAACGCTTGTGCCTGCGCTTGCAGAGAAAGCTGCACACGTCACGCAGCTGCAACGCACGCCTTCCTATGTTGTCAACCAACCGGGTTATGACCCCTGGGCTCGTGCACTCGGCAAGATTTTACCCGCCGCACTCATTTATCCGCTCGTACGCTGGAAACACATCCTTATCAGCTCATTCTTTTACAAAATGGCGCGTAAGTATCCGCGTCAATTCGGTGCGCGCCTCGTCGAACTCGCCGCGGCGGAGCTACCCAAAGATTTCGACACACGTAAGCACTTCAAGCCGGCGTACAACCCGTGGGATCAACGGGTCTGCGCCGCGCCTGATGGCGATATTTTTCGTGAGATCCGCAAGGGCCGCGTAAGTGTTGTCACCGATACCATTGACCGATTCGTGCCCGAGGGCATACGGCTCGCATCGGACGCGGTACTGCCAGCCGACATCGTGGTCACCGCTACCGGGCTCAAAGTGCAACCGCTCGGCGATATTCAGGTGTCGCTTGACGGCAAAGCGGCCGACTTCACCGATACCATGGTGTATCGCGGTGCGATGCTCAGCAGCATCCCCAACTTGGTACTGACTTTTGGCTACACCAATGCCTCGTGGACGCTGCGCGCCGATCTGATTGCAGCCTACGTCTGCCGTCTTTTGCGGCATCTCGATCGTCACGGGCTCGACTATGCCATGCCTGTTCGCGACTCGAGCGTCGGTGAAATGCCCTTCATCGATTTCAATTCGGGCTACGTGTTGCGCGCGCTCGATCGTCTGCCCAAACAAGGCGATCGTTTTCCGTGGCGCGTACATCAAACCTACTTGCGCGACCTCGGCGTGACGCGTTTCAGCAAACTCACTGATCCCGCGCTCAAATTCGGTCGTGCTCAAAAACGCGACGCCGCCTGATCCGTAAAGAGACCCGCCAATGAAAAGCCGCCGACTCGACTTTCGCGACAAGATCGCCGTACTAACCGGCGCTGGCAGTGGTATCGGGCGTGCACTCGCGCTCGCGCTCGCGGCGCGCGGTTGTCATCTGGCCATCGCCGACATCCGCGAAGACACCCTCGCCGCAGTCGCCGCCGAACTCGCCGACTGTCCAGTGCGGGTCTCGACCCATGTCCTCGATGTCGCCTCGCGCGAACAGGTGGCGAACTTTCCGGCGAAGGTACTCGCTGCTCATCCAACCGTGGACCTGCTGTTCAACAACGCAGGGGTCGCCGTGGGCGGACATTTTCTCGATACCTCCGAAGCCGACTACGACTGGCTGTTCGAAATCAACTTTCACGGGGTGGTACGCGTGACGCGGGCATTTCTGCCAAGCTTGCTGCAGCGACCAGACGCACACATCGTCAATACCGCGAGCCTCTTTTCATTGATCGCACCGGCGGGACAAACTCATTACTCGGCGAGCAAGTTCGCGGTCCGCGCCTTCAGCGACGCACTGCGTCATGAGCTGGAACGCAGCACCGTCGGCGTCAGCGCCGTGTGCCCCGGCGGTGTGGCGACGGCGATCGCCTGCAGCGCACGGTTCTCCGCCGCGTTGCCGCCCGGGGCCGTCGAAAAACAGCTCGAGCGTTCGCGTCGCCTGCTGCGCATGCCGCCCGAACGTGCCGCGCAAATCATTTTAAGGGGTGTCGAGAAGCGCAGCCCGCGCATCATCGTCGGTTATGACGCCTGGCTCGGCTACCTGCTCGAGCGCGTACTACCCACGGGCTACTGGTCCCTCATGCGTAACCTCACCTCTTGAGCGGTACAGTCATGAGTCTCCCCCTTATAGCAGTGCTGTTGCTGGTCGCGATTTTCGGCGGGCTCTGGCTGTTCTCGCATAGTGTGGCTGCAAACGTCGAAACGAGAGTTCCAGTGGTTGGCAAATTTGCTGAAGTCGCCAACGCGCGCCTGCATTACCTCGAACGCGGCGAGGCCCGCGCAGACCAACCGCCCATCGTCATGCTGCACGGACTCGCCGGTCATCTGCATAATTTCAACTTTGCGCTGGTCGATGAGCTTGCCAAAGATACGCGCGTCATCGCTATCGACCGCCCGGGCTCGGGATATTCGCGTCGTGATTACGGCAAGGCGACCAAGCTCACCGAGCAAGCCGACGCAATCGTCGCTTTGCTCGGTCAGCTCGGAATTCACCGCGCCGTGTTCGTCGGTCATTCGCTGGGTGGCGCGCTCTCGCTGACCCTCGCGATACGCCATCCGACGCGCGTGGCCGGGCTGACGCTGATTGCGCCGCTGACGCACATCTCGGATCGGCTGTCGCCGGTATTCAGGGGAATTGCGATAAAGGGCCGCATCGCCCGGGTCCTGGTGGCGCATTTGCTTGCAACGCCGATGTACATCATAAATCGGCAAAAAATTATCCGGCAAATCTTTGGTCCAGAAATCGTGCCTGCCGGATATGCCACGCGGGGCGGCGGACTGCTGACCTTACGGCCTTCGCAGTACGTCGGCGCAGCGGGTGACCTCGGTGCGGTACCCGAAATCATGCCGGGCATCGAGGCGCGTTACGAGGAACTCAATCGCTCCGATGCACCCCCGATCGACCTGCTCTACGGTCGCGAAGATAGGATCCTCGATTACCGCGTGCAGGGCGAGGCGTTCGCCGCGCGCGTTCCCGCCTGTCGGCTCACGTTGGTGAGTGGCGGGCACATGCTGCCGCTTACCCAGCCCGCGCTTTGTGCTGCCACCATCCGCGCGACACTGGCTGCGGCACGCGCCTGAGCCCGCATGCCTCGGCAGCGCCTGATCATCGCGAGCGTCTATATCGCCGCGTTTTTTTTGGGCGTCGGCAGCGCCTGGCTATGGCTGACGGGGGTCGGAATAGCCGGTATCGATGCGGGGGCATGGCGAGTGAACCTGCTCGCCGGCAGTCAAAACGCCGATGCGTACACACGAGCGCGCATTGCATTGGGCGCAGTACTCGCACTCGATCGCAGCGAGACCTTGTACTACACCACGCAGCGTGACGACCAAGGCGAGCCCCTGCGTGCCGAGTGCCGCTACAAGGTCGAGGGTTCGCCGCCTCCCGCGCGCTGGTGGAGCATCACTGCTTACGATCAAGACCATTTTCTTTTTCCGAACACCGAACGCCGCTATAGCGTGGGCACGGAGTCCGCACAACTCGATTCCGCTGGCCGCTTTTCTTTGACAATCGGGCCATTGCCGGCAAACGAGCGTGACAATCGGGCCTGGATACCGACCGCAGGCACGGGAGGCTTACGGCTCACGCTGCGACTCTACAATCCAGACCCGGCAGTGCAGCAGTCGCCCGGCTCGCTTTCAGCGCCCTCCATTTCCTTGAACGGGAATTGTCTATGAGCGTATCGTCGTGAACCGCTTGCGCATTCACATCGCAGCCGCTGCAGCGCTCGCGATCGCATTCCATGCGCTCACCGTCTGGGCGCTGCCGCGGCTCATCATGGATCGCATCATCACCCTTGGCAACGGCGATGCGCGGGGCCAGTTGGGAGCGCAGGCCTCGACCGGCGTCTACCTGCCGCCGCCCACGGACCACACACAGCGACGCATCGTGATGCCGAGCCCGGACTTGCTCTACGCAACATGCGCCTACGATTTGAGCGATGGCCCGCTGCGTATTCGCATGGCGGCGAGCTATCCCAGCTATTGGTCGATCGCACTCTATGCCTCAACTACCGATAATTTTTTCGTGGTCAACGATCGCAAGACATCGGGCGCGCGTATCGATCTGCGACTAATCGGTCCTCAGGCTGCAAAGTCCGCAGCACCGGGCGATGTGATCGCACCCACTGCGCGCGGATTTCTTTTATTGCGCTTGCTGGTCAATGATGACTCGGCCGTGCGCGCAGCCGCCGAGACAACGCGCCGCACGTTGCGCTGCGAGCGTTCTTGAGCTCAAGCCGAGGTCGCGGCAACCGACGTCCGCTCGCGTCGTGGGGCGAGCAGCAACAGCACGTCGACTTCGTAAAGGGCTACTACCATGGGCCATGCGGGCCAAAAACCGCCGGACAGATCGCGCAGTCGTCTTAACAGCACCGCCCCGCCACTCTCGGCCAGCGCTGGGTGAGCGGTTATTCCTCGAGAGTCGGAGGGACCACCCCAGAAAAAAGAGCGCCCTGCCGCTACGACTCCGATCTCGGCGCGATTGCATTTACGACGAACTTAATGAACGCTTCGGTATCAGAGCCCTCTTCAGGGTTCACTAGATAACCGTTTGATTTTATTGCGAAAAATGGTGCCGGGAATAGGATTCGAACCTACGACCTACGCATTACGAATGCGCCGCTCTACCAACTGAGCTATCCCGGCAAAAGGCCCGACCCGACGCCGGGGGGCGAATTTTAAACGCGTCGAAGGCGGATGAAAAGTTCGATACCCGCGTATTCCGTACCCATCGGGGGTAGCGGTAACCGCTCGAAACGAACGGTCTCTGGGGGCAGATCGGTCAGGGCGCCGGTGTCGACATCCTGGAAATGGAAGTGCGGCGCGGTGTTCGAGTCGAACCAGGCACACCCACCGTCGACGGCGAGCTGGCGGATGACCCCTTTGCCAGCCAGCAGGTTAAGGGTGTTGTAGACCGTCGCCTTCGAGACCCTTTCGCCTCGGCTTCGCAGTTCGCCGAGGATTTGATCCGCTGTAAGGTGCTGCGGGGCCACGAGCAACAGGCTCGCGATGCGTACCCGCTGCACCGTCGGCAGGATGCCACAGCCGCGCAGGCGCTCGTTGACGATGTCCGGGTGTATCGCGTTCATGAACCCGAAGTATAGGGCGGCTACACGGGACGGGCCACGCGCAGCTCTCGCGGTAGTCCGAAAACGACATGCTCCTCGCGACCTGCGAGCTCGCTGGGGGCCTCGGCCCCCCAATCCTTGAGCCGCTCAATGACCTCGCGTACCAGCACCTCGGGAGCCGAGGCGCCGGCCGAAACGCCGACGCAACGTTTGCCCGCGAACCAGTCACGCTGCAAATCGGCCGCCCCATCGACGAGGTACGACGGGACGCCACCCCGATTACCAAGCTCGACGAGGCGGTTCGAATTGGAACTTTCACGCGAACCAACCACCACCAGCACGTCAGCCTCACGCAGCAAATCTTTGACAGCATCTTGCCGATTCTGGGTGGCATAACAGATGTCTTCTTTGCACGGACTTGCGAGCCCGGGGAAGCGTCGACGCAACACGGCAATGATCTCGGCCGTATCGTCGACCGAAAGCGTGGTCTGCGTCACGAAGGCGAGCTTGGTCGGATCTTTGATCTCGATACGCTCGGCATCGTCCGTCGACTCGATGAGATGGATACACCCACCGAACGAGGTATCGAATCGCCCGAGCGTACCTTCAACCTCAGGGTGACCGTTGTGCCCGATGAGAATCACCTCGCGGGCATCACGGGCATAACGACGTACTTCCATGTGAACTTTCATGACGAGCGGACAGGTCGCGTCGAACACATTGAGCGCACGCCGTTTGGCCTCCTCTTCTACGGCAGACGACACGCCATGCGCCGAGAAGATGACGGTTGCGCCATCGGGCACTTCGTCGAGTTCTTCGACGAATACCGCACCCACCTGCCGCAGACGCTCGACCACATGCCGGTTGTGGACGACC
>VGTW01000007.1 GCA_016874555.1 Gammaproteobacteria bacterium
CTTGAGTCTGCCGACGTTGCTGTGGCTCAGCATGCGCCGCGTCAGTCGTGTGGTCGTGGCGGCAGCGGGCACAACAAAAATTTCGGCGCTCG
The DNA here is from genome assembly GCA_016874555.1 of Gammaproteobacteria bacterium. Taxonomy (GTDB): domain Bacteria; phylum Pseudomonadota; class Gammaproteobacteria; order Steroidobacterales; family Steroidobacteraceae; genus UBA964. Next base: position 93 of record VGTW01000007.1, read on the forward strand.
ATGGCGCGCGCAACGCGGCGGTCGCGGCCATCGCAATCGTCGCTTGCCAGATCATGCTCGGCGGCTGGACCAGCAGCAACTACGCCGCGGTCGCCTGCCCGGACCTGCCGAAATGTCAAAATCAGTGGTGGCCCGAGGGCATGGATTTCAATGAGGCGTTCGTACTATGGCGCGGTCTCGACATCAACTACACCGGCGGTGTGCTCGAGCACCCGGCCCGCGTAGCCATCCACTTCACGCATCGTCTCGGTGCGCTCATCGCCACGCTCGCTGTGCTGCTCGCCGGCTGGCTCGCCATTCGTAACGCGCCGACAACTCTGGTGCGCCGCGGCGGACAATGGGCCATTGCCGCGCTCGGACTGCAATTACTGATCGCAGTATTCATGATCCTCCAAGCTTTCCCACTCTCTCTCGCCGCCGGACATAACGCGGGCGCAGCCATTTTGCTGATGGCGCTGCTGCTGCTCAACAAACGGCTGCGCGAAACCTGAACATGGCAGCCCCCGCAAGCGTCGTCCAGACACGACCGCAATGGAAGCTCTATCTCGAGCTCACCAAACCGAAAGTCGTCGCGCTGATCGTCTTCACCGCCATCGTCGGCGCCTTACTCGCAAGTCCGGGCGTGCCACCGCTCGCGGCGCTCATCTGGGGAAACTTGGGGATCGCGCTTGCAGCAGGTTGCGCCGCCGCCGTCAACCACGTCCTCGATCGCAAGATTGACGAGCAGATGTCGCGCACTCGCAGTCGTCCACTGCCGACAGGTGGCCTTGACGCGCCACGAGCCGTAGCGTTCGCGGGTGTGCTCGGCGCGCTGTCGATGCTGATTCTTTGGTTGCTCGTAAACCCACTCACCGCGGTACTCACCTTTGCGTCGCTGATCGGCTACGCCGTCATTTACACCGTGGTCTTGAAGCGCGCGACCTCGCAGAACATCGTGATCGGCGGTGCCGCAGGCGCTGCACCGCCTATCCTTGGCTGGGCGGCAGTCACCAACTCCATCGAGCCCAATGCCTTGCTGCTGTTCCTGATCATCTTCATTTGGACGCCGCCGCATTTCTGGGCGCTGGCGATTGCCCGCAAAGACGAATATGCACAGGCCGGTATTCCGATGCTGCCAGTCACCCACGGTGTGCCTTACACCCGCCTGCAGGTATTGCTCTACACGGTATTGCTGGTCATCGTGTCGTTACTGCCCTGGGTAACTCACATGAGCGGCCTGATCTATTTAGTCGCAGCCCTCGTGCTCAACGGTCGGTTTCTGTACTACGCATTGGCGCTCAAACTGACCGACCGCAGCGAACTACCGATGAAGGTCTTCCGCTTCTCGATTTCTTATTTGATGTGGATCTTCGTGGCGCTACTGGTCGATCACTACCTGCCGACCACACAACTGATCAGCTGATTCAGTTCGTAGCGAAAAAACGATCCCCGACGAACGGATTGCTGCGTCGCTCTTCACCGAACGTCGACGTGGGGCCATGCCCCGGCAAAAAGGTGACGTCGTCCCCGAGCGGAAAGAGCCTGCCGCGGATCGACTGCAGCAACTCGGCGTGATTGCCGCGCGGAAAATCGGTACGCCCAATCGAGCCTGCGAAGATGACATCGCCGACGATTGCGAAACGCGAGTCGCGTTGAAAGAACACCACATGGCCAGGCGTGTGACCCGGGCAGTGTAAGACCTCAAACTCGACTTGCCCTACGGTCACTCGATCGCCCTGCACCAGCCACCGATCAGGAGTGAAACGCTCCGCCGGCGGAAAGCCGAACATCTTGGCCTGTGCAGGCATTTGTTCGATCCAGAACATATCGCCCTGATGCGGTCCCTCGATCGGCAGCGTGTGACGCCGTACGAGTTCCGCCGTCGCACCGGCGTGGTCCAAATGTGCATGGGTGATGAGGATTTTTTCGACCGTCAAACCCTGCTGCGCCACCACTGCAAGCACCCGCTCGAGATCACCACCTGGATCAATGATTGCGGCATGACGGGTCAGCTCGCACCAGACAATGGAGCAGTTTTGCTGGAACGCAGTGACCGGAACGACCTGCAGCTTCATTCCGAAACACTCAGACCGTGATCGCCAGACCACGATAGATACGGGCTCGGTAGCGGCTCTCTTGCGCCTCGACGATCGGGGCCGCAGCAAGCAGCACGGCGTGGGCGTAGCGCTGGTGCTCCTCCGCCTGTTCAGCGGCATCGCGCGGCTCTTCGCTACGCATGCGCCGCGTGAGGTTGACTTGGTTCACCGTCACTGCCGTCGGAAGTCGCTCGTTTTCGACACCTAGTGTGGCGGTGAACGCGTGTAGCGTCGTCTTGACGAAGTTCGCCATCGCAAATTGCGCGAGCGAACCGCCCACGGGCACGTCGGGCGAGGTGAGGATGAGTCGGGCACCCTTGAACAACGACACTTTACGCGCCACGCAGAAGTGGTGCGTGAGATTGGTTTCGATGAGTGCCGAAAATTCGCTAGCGTCGAGGTGATCTTTGCCGCCGACACCGAATAACGCTCGCGGGATTCCGGCGAATGGCGTAGATATCACCGCCGCGGGAACCCCACCGCTAGCAAACGCGGCGTCCATGCCGGCTTCGAGATCATCACCCACCGTGAGATACGACACGCGGTCGTGACCAAGCGCGCGACCCATGATTTTACTAATCTCTTGTCCAGCAGCATCGGTTCGCGTCAGCATGGTGATACTGCCCACGTGCCCTTCAGCAAGAAAAAGTTTGGCCACTGCTGCTAACGGTTCGACCATATGTTCGCCGATCAGCCAAATATTTTCCCCTTCCATGCGGCGTACGCGCTCGGGCTTGGCACGACCAAACAATTCGCGTTCGGTAATAGTGCGCTCCTGCTGCAGACCACCGGAAGGTTCGAAGGTTTCACCGGAGATGGCACGATCCGCCATGAAAAATACCGTCGCCAGGGCAACGTCGATTTCCGTTGGCATGCGATGTAGGTGCAGCATGCCTATGACACCCGAGCGGATTTTCTCCGCCTCGGCATCGATGCGCGCCGGATCGATGAACGGTTCCGGTGGCCGCGGTAAATCGCGAATCCACCCCTCTGCATATTCCTGCAGCACGGTGTCAGGAATTAGGCAACCGTTGCGCAACCGTGCTACTAAACGCCTGGCCATCGACTGCGTCATCAAAAAACGCAGAGAAGAATGAGTCGGCTCCTCGGTACCGTGCAAATCTGCGCGCAACTGCGTACAAAGATCACGCAAGACAGAAGGTACCTCAGCCGCTTGCAGCAAACCGATGTCATTACCGCGTAGTGCGTCGAGCACTGAATCGACCGTGGTTCCGCCGTCGATCGCCTTGAGTACGGCGCCATGGATTTGGTTAAGTCGCTTATTCTCGAGGATAAGTTTGGAGCGGCGATCGAAGAGCCCCGCTTTGCCGTCCTTACCCTTGAGCCGCTGCCCTTCCACCGGCCCTGGCGCAATCGCATTGATCTGGATTTCCGGACCGACAAATCGTGCGAGGTTTTCCACCAAGGCACGCTGTCCGGCCTTCGAGACAGCATAGTCGGAGCGATTGGGATAAGGCACGGCAATATATTTTTCACCGCCGAAATACGAACTGACATTCAAGATATATCCGGAACCCTGATTTTTCATCAGCGGTACTACCTTCTCGATCAAGGAATAGTTTGAGACGAGGTTGGCCTGTAAAGTATTGCGCCAGTCCGCGGGGTGCAGGTCAATGGCCATCTGCTCGGCGCCGGCGACACCGGCGTTGTTGATGAGATAGTCGATGCGGCCAAAAGCCTGCAGTGTTGCCGTGACCGATTTCACCAGTGCGGCCTCATCGGCGACATCGATATCGGCCAAAATGCGTACCCGCTCTTGCGAGCGGTTGTAGCCTATTTCGGCCAGCTCGTTGACGATGCTTTCACGCATTTCGATCAACTGACTCTCACGGCGTGCCGTCAACATCACGCGTGCACCAGAAATCGCCAGCAAACGACCAAGCTGGCCGCCGATGCCGGCAGAGCCTCCGGTAATCAGCACGCATTTACCGAGATGCAAACCCATCAGAGATTCAATCCAGCCGAAATTAGGTCGGGTCGATCCAGTCGCATCGACGATCGTTGTGGGCATGTAGAGATTAACCTGCGGGACTCGTCGCTTAGTGAAGAGCAGACGCGCCGCCTGCGCACCGGCAAACGTCAACTCGTGCTTCTCGGAGTTGGACCAACGCAGAATTTGGTTGGACCACTCGAGAGCCACACGATCACCCGCACGCACTTGGGTCTCGCTTTCGTCGCGCCATACGCGTACTAACTGTTCGATACTGGCACGCAAGATATCAGCGTAGGTGTTGCCGATTTCGTCATGACCGTTGGACATGAAAATGATGCGCGGGCTCTCACCCGCAGGCGCCAAACGATGCCACAAGCGTGACAGCTCGCGGGTAATACCCAAGAGACCCGCGAGCTCACCTTTGAGGAATGCCTCGATGTCGGCATCGCTCGCCTCGGCGAGTGGGGCCTTGAATCGCCAGTTGCCAAACGCTGGCAGCACAATCGCCCCGTGCAGACCCTGCGCGGACTCGACCCCCACCAGCGAGGGCGCCAATGTTCCTGGGCGATGGCGATCGAATAGTACGGGCTCAATACGACGATCTGCGTCGGTTTTGCGCAAGGCTGCGCGGGCCGCCTGTACGGCTTCTTCGCTGCCGAGACCCAGCAGCACTCGCGCGCCGCAGCCCGCTTGAATACGCGCAATCGTCAAGGCGTCGGTGACCTGATCACCGGCTGCCACCAGCACCGTGGATCCGGTGCCATCGACCGTGCGCAGTTCAGGTCGTGAAACCCACGTCGAGCGCGACTCATGCACCACCTGCATGCCGTTCGTGACTTCGAAACCCTGCGCACTGAACGCCATCGATTCGTCGCTACCCAAAAAAACGATGGTGTTGGCGACATCTTCGACCGTCGGTAAGCTTTTGGCGGTACCGGTGCTAGCATCGGCGCGGGCAAGCGCCATCGTCGCCGTGAAATCATTGGCCGTGGTGCCCTCCGGTGCCTTGCGCAACTTGTCCATCGCCTCGAAAACCGTTCGGATGCGGTTGCTCTCGATCGGTCCGGGAAATACAGTGTTCACGCGAATGCCGCGCTGACCCAATTGCAACGCCAACTGTCGCGAGAACGCGTTGAGCGCAGATTTCGGCACCACATAAGCGGCGCGACCGTAGTAACCCGTGCGCGAAAAAATGGTCGAAACGTTGATGACGCTCGAGCCTGCCGCCAGATGCGGTGCGGCTGCGCGCACCATGTTCCAGCTAAGTCCGAGCAGGTTTCCCGCTGCATCCGCCACCGTTTCGGTGTCGGTCGAACCGGCTGCACGCATGACCTCCAGTTCTTCGCGTGACAACGGCAGATTTTCGATCGGCGCCTTGGGCCCTGCCGAACCTGCGTTGTTGACGAGAATGTCGAGGCGACCGAACTGCCGCATGACCGTTGCGACCCCGAAGCGAGCCTGACCCGCATCGGAGGCGTCGAAAGCCAAGATGAACGCGCGTTCCGCCGGTGCAGCGGTCAGCGACAGCAGTTTTTTGTGCACCGCTTCGAGTTTGGCCTGATTGCGGCCCACCATCACCACCGTCGCCCCTTCTTCGAGATAGCGACGGACGATTACCTCACCAATATTGCCGGCAGCACCCGAGATGAGCGCCACTTTGCCGACCAGTCGCCCGGGACGCATGGCCAGCGTCGATTTCTTAGAAGAAGCTACAGCCTTGGCAACCGCCTTAGTTTTTGTCTTAGCGGGTTTAGTGACCTTGGCCGTGACAGTCTTGGTGGATTTTTTGCTCTTACCAATCATCGGGGTGCTCCCCACTCCTGAAACAGTTCATCTCGTGAACGCAGTCCGCCGCGCGGCAAGGCATGATTGACCACGTAGTTCGACCCAGCGTGGGTGTTGTCCCACATCGCTTGGTGGGCCGCGGGCAGTTCCTGCCAGGGAACCACGGTAGGCGCACTCACTTCGAGCTGGCCTGCAGCGATCATGTCGTTCATGCGGGCCACCTCGAAGGCATTGCAGAGATGCGTGCCGGCGATGGTTGCCGTCGGCATGAGAATACGTCGTTGGCGCATCCAAACCTGCGGTGCGTAGAACGTGTAGCGCTTACCTTGCATGGACTCGCAGTACACGACGCGACCGGTGAACGGTTTGACGAGCGAAGTGGAAGCCGCGAGTGCATCGTGTCCGGCGCGTTCGATAATGAGGTCGGGATAACCGCGAGGGTTGTCCGCTGAACGCAGTGAACGACCAATCGCGCTACCAAACGGTTTCGTGGTGCGCTCTTGGAACTGACGGACTGCCTCTTTGAAGCGCTCGGTCTCGCGCTTCGCATCGAGCAACGGCGGCAATGCCGTCGGCCAATCGAAATCGATACCCTCCTTGCGACGGATTTCTTCGATCGAAATCACGCCGCGCACGGAATCACCATAACCCAGCGACTGTACGAATTCGCGCTGGGCATCGGTGGCTGTTGCCACCACCAGGCGTCCGCCCGCCTTACGTACGGCCTCGATGGCTTCGAGACCCACCGGATCAAGCAACGCATTGCCCACGGCACCGCTGTCCGCCTCATTGCTGCCCGCCCCGGCGCTGTCAACACCGTAATAGAGCAGCACCGCTTCGCCCGCGCGCAGCCGTGCGCGGCGCAACATGTCTTCGGGGCTCGACGCACCCTGCTTGCCGACAAAAGAAAACCAATAGCCACTGGTAGCGCCATAGAACGTCAGCGTGCCGTGCTCCGCCAGTATCTGGAACGAGCGCGGAAACGACTCTTGCCCGGCATGCGACACCACGTAATCCGCGAGACGACCCCCCGTCTGGCGACGTATTTCTTCGAGAATGGGTTCGCCCGCACGTTCCCAGCGCGCAATGGCCTCGGCGTTTTCGGGCACCACGGTGTAGGCCTCGGCCCAGCGCGAATCACGACGATTGATCGCCCCGGCTGCACCCTGTGACATGATGAACGCCGCGCGCTCCGCACTTGAGACGAGACCGACGCTCGCGAGTCCATTGCGAGCCGCGCTCTTCAAGGCCTCGAAGCCGGTACCGGTCGCTGCACCCTCCACGAACAGGGTCTTGCCGGACTCGATTTGCAGCGTAGTGAACAAGGCGCGCACCACGGTACCGAGGTTGAGTACATAGGACCCTGCAGCCTCAAGCGTGAGATCTGGCGGCAGCGAATGCAGCTGCGGTCCCTGCACCAGCAAAAATTGTTGGTGGCTACCCGTATCGGTTTCGTACCCCTGGATCGAGAATCCAGCATACATAGGATCACGCGCAGCCAGCGGCGATAACAAATCGCTCTGGCCCGAATAGACCGTCACGAGATCACCGACTCTGAGTCGGCCCTCGCGTTTGACCTCGCTGCCGACCGCAACGATCAGCGCAACACCCCCCGAGCCCGTGACTTGGTAGTCGAGGTCGTGATTGTCGAAGGGCGACACCGGGATGCCGGTGATGGCCCAGATATCGTTGAAGTTCACTTCCGAAGCAAGCACATAGACGAGTGCTTCGCTAGGACCCGGCTCCGGTACGGGGACCACGATTTCGCGTTCAGCCACTTTCGGCAGACCATGCGCCGGGGCCCCCGTACGCAAATCTTTGATCACCGCGTGTCCATATTGCCACTTGGGCAATGGGGAAAGGCCAGGAAAGAAAGGCGCACCGACCGGCAGTAACTCGCCACGCTTGACGAGCGCCGGGAGCTCCGTGGCTCCCGGCGCTGTGTCGCGACGCGTCGGCAACGGCGCACTTTGCTTATTTAAGAAAGCGCGAATGCCTGCCTTACCCCCCTCAGGATCCACTATCGCCTCGGCGAACAGCTGGGCTTCGCGGGCAAGGCCTGCGGCCAGCCCCAAAGTCCAGCCCGTACGCACAGCATCGAGTATGCGTTCGGCAGTATTGCCGCGCCCCACGGCGCTCGCCTGCGCGAGTAGTCGCTGTACCTCGGCATCGGCCAGTGCCGCAGCAAAATCAGCTTTGCCTGCACCCTGCCAAGCGGCATGTGCTGCGCGACGTGCTACAAAAGTTCGTGCGACCAGGTTGCGACCTGCTGGCGCAGCGACATATTCCGCAGCGAGTCGCGTCGCCAGCGTCAGTACATCTTCGCTGTCGGCTGCGAGAGCATGCAGCAGCCCATCAGCGTGAACCTCCGCAGCCTCTAGCGTGCGGCCGCCCATCACGATTTCGAGCGTACGCACGAGCGGCGCAGAATGTCCTGCCTGTTCGAGCAGGCGCGGCAGACGCTGCGTACCACCGTAGCCCGGCAGAAGATTAAGGCGAACTTCCGGCTGACCAAAAGTCGCGTGCGGTTCGGCCACGCGCACATGGCAGGCCATCGCGAACTCCATGCCGCCACCCAAAGCCACACCGTTGATGGCTGCGATCGCCGGTTTATCCATGGTCTCAATCTTGCGAAACGCCAGATGTGCGTTGTTCGGCAAGGGCAAAGCCTCTTCGAGGCTATGTACGTCTTCGTAGAGCTGACGGATATCCGCCCCGGCAACGAATGCCGACGTACCTTGACCCGTGAAAACCACTGCCTTGACGTCGTCACGCCGCGCGACATGATCGATGACGATATTGAGTTCATCGAGTGCACGCTCGTTGAGGGCATTGACCGGCGGATTATTGATGGTGACAACAGCTACCCGCTCGGCGGGCTTACGCGGGCGGCGCTTTGCACCTGGCACCACACCCAGCGAGTGGTAGTGAATGCGGAAGTAGCGAAAATCTTCGAACAGCTGCTGTTCGTCCGCAACCCGCTGGCGCGCTTGCCACTCGCGAATCGCACGGCGCAGCTCGTCGATGGATTCCGGATTACGCAGCGTCGAGGTATCGCCGACTTCCTGGCCCTCGACGAGTGCGCGCACCATGCGGCGCATGTACTTTCCGCTACGCGTCTCCGGAAACTGCGTGACTTCGATAAAGTCTTCCGGAATCGCGACCTGGCCTTTTTCCTGACGTACGGTCTCGATAAGGCGACGTCGATCCTCGGCCGTGATTTTACGCCCGGGTGCCGGTTTCACGAACGCCAACGGGGTCAGGCCCTTCTGGGCGTGCGGCGCACCGACGACGATGACGTTGCCCACCGGCGAGTCGGGATTCACCTGCTTGTCGCGTAGGATCGCACCTTCGATTTCTTCGGTTCCAAGACGATGGCCCGAAACATTGATGACGTCGTCGGAGCGGCCATGCAAAGAAAAACTGCCATCCGCGTATTTGACGGCAAAATCACCCTGCGTGTAAGCGAGTCGATCGCGCCAACGTATCCAATAGGTCTTACGATAGCGGTCGAAGTCACCGCGCCAATTACGGGAAATACGTCTACCTTCGAGCTTGAAATCGCTCTCGCCACCCCAGATCGTACGACAAAGATAAGGAAACGGTGCGGCGATTACGATCTCACCCTTTTCGCCAGGCTCGGCTTCGCGCGCAATTATCGCGCCGTTTGCATCGGGCTCGCTGTCGGCAAGCCAGACATCGCCCATTACCCACGGTAACGGATAAGTGCGTGCATCAGCGCGCAGCGGAAAATCGCCATTGCCATACATGTGCGTCCAGACGATGCCGCCATGCTCGGTCGCCCAGTAAGAGTTCGTATACCAAGGCGTTACCAGTTCCATGCCGAACTGCTGCACCACAGGTGAGGTGGGCTCGGCACAGAAGGTGGCAACGCGCAGACTCGAGCGCGAGTAGGTGCGAACGTCCTCGACGTTCTGCGGATCGCTCATAACCGTTTTCAAGAAGGTAACACCGGCCTTGAATATATTGACCTTGAGACGCTCGATGATGCTGGCAAAGCGTCCCGCGCTGGGGAATACCGGTGCACCCTCGGCAATCACAGTGGTCACCCGCGTCGTCAATGCGCCGCTGATCATGTAGCTCTGACCGGTGATCCAGCCCGGATCTGCCACCACGTACATGACATCGCCGGGTCGTGCATCGAAGGCCACGCGCAAGGTGTACGCGACGCCACTCACATAGCCGCCGTGAACATGTACGACGCCCTTAGGCTTGCCGGTCGAACCTGAGGTATAGATGAAAAACATCGGGAATTCCGCATCGAGCGGTTCGGGCGGCACCGCGGCCCAGATGGCGGCGACGAACGCTCGATCATCGAGCGCGAGCAACTGCGCCTCGTCGGCGACGGCATGACCCGCGGCGCGTGCTGCGGCGAGCAGCGTCTGCATTGCGGCATCGGTAAGTTCATGCGCCCAGCGATCACGCTCGGGCCGCCACAGCAAATCGGCCTGCGCGGCATGACGCACCACGATCACGGTATCGACTCGGGCGGGCGTCGTCACGAGTGCGCTGGCGATCTCTGTACGAATGCGGCTCGCTTCGACGGGTGAAATGCCCGCCAGACCCTCGAGTGCCCGACCTACACCGCGCATGATGTCGGAACGCTCGAGCGTGATTTCATTGGCTACGATCTGGCGTGCGCCGGCGAGAATGGCCTCGCGCTGTACAACATCGACTCGCAGCGACTCCAAAGCCTCGGCCACCGCGGCCACCGCCGTTTCAGCAGGTATATAACCATCGAGCGCCGGATCGGTATAAGCCTCTTTAAAGGCCACGATCTGCGCATTTCTATAGCCACCGTCGGCGGTGATCACGATTCGCGCGCCGGCGTTGTGGATACGATCAGAGAGTGTTTTGTCGCTGAATCCACCGAACACAGGTGTGTAGACGATGCCGAGACGCTTACAGGCTTCAGTCCAAAACACCTGCTCGGGGATATTCGGCATATTGATGGCGATGCGATCACCCGCCTTGAGTCCCACAGCACGCAGTGCAAGCGCGCAGCGTGCAACCTCGAGCAGCAATCGCTTGCGGCTGACGCTGTACGAGACCACCGGTGCGCCGCGCCCACCGTCCTGCGACTGATCCCAACGATCGCCCTCGAACCACAGCGCCGCTTCGTCGCCATGGCCGGCAAGCACATGACGATCGATTTCATTGAAGCAGGCGTTGGTCAGGGCGTCGCTGAACCAGCGATAGAACGGTGCATCGCTCTCATCTAGAGTCGTACGCCACGGCAGATAGTCGGCAGGCAGCGCAGGCTCGACCACGGTGCCGGTCGTGGCATCGTAGCCGCGCCACTGGCCGTCCTCATCACGACGGATCCAGGCGCCATGGCTTCCGGCCTTGGGTTCGAACCAATGAATTTCGCGACTGGCGATGTCACCGTGGTAGCGACCAGGGTCGGCGCGACAAGCATCGCGTGCGGCCTGCCAGGCTGTGCGACTGGTGATGCGGTTAACGAGGGCCGATGGTGGCAAAATCGCCACGGGCGGTGGGGCCGTGTCCTTGGACCGGTTAACACTCGACATCGATGCTGTACTCCGCCCCCAGGTGTAAATTTACCACGGCATTGTGTGAAAAAGACGCGGTTGAAACCTCACTGCCTTGCCGTCCGACGCGCAGCGGCACAACATTGCAACCCGAGACCGCCCATGATCATCGAACGAATTTGGCCCGCAAACGCGTGGCGTAACTACCACTATCTCATCGTCTGCAGCGAGTCCGGTGAGGCGCTGGCGGTCGACCCCCTCGACTGGGGGCTCTGCGCACGGACGGCCCGCGAGCGTGGCTGGACAATCACGCAGATCCTCAATACCCACGAACATGGTGACCATATCGGCGGTAATGAACCGCTGCGGGCCGCGACCGGCGCGCGGGTGCTCGCCCATGCGGGCACAGGTGGGCGCATCCCGGGCTTGGATCGCGGGCTCGCCCACGGTGAAACCGTACGCGTCGGCAAGACGGTCGAGCTCGAGTGCCTTGATACGCCGGGGCATACCCACGCACACCTTTGTCTGCTCGCTCGCGGTCGAGAGGCAACCGCGGCACCCGAGCTGCTATGCGGCGACACCTTGTTCAGCGCCGGCGCGGGCAACTGTCACAACGGCGGCGACCCCCAGTTGCTGTACCACACCTTCGTCGACTGCCTCGCCCGCTTGCCCAACGCCACGCGGATCCACCCCGGCCACGATTATCTCGCCCGTAATCTCGCTTTCACGCTCGATCGTGAACCCGGCAACGGCGATGCGGCCGCACTGCTTGCCTACGTTCGGGGTCACGACGGTGCGCAGGCGCCGATCACGACTCTTGGCGATGAGCGTCGGATCAACACCTTTTTCAGATTGCAGAATCCGGCGGTGATCGCCGGACTGCGCAGCACGTTCGCAGATCTTCCCGATCAGCCTGACTCACAGACGATTTTTTTGAAGCTGCGCGAGTTGCGCAATTGCTGGTGACCGGCACTATCGATATCGTTCAGGGACGCTCGACGAGCTGAACCACCAAGCCTGCGGGCGAGGTCAACGTAGCCATACGCGCGAGACCGAACAAAGTTTCGGTGATACCGTGATCACGTGGCGCGGTGCGCATTGCAGCGGCGCCGCGCTCCTGTAGCAAAGCAGCTGCACGCGCGAGTACCTCATCGATACTCGGTACAAAAAACGTCACTGAAAGCAATCCACGCGCCGGCGGTACCGCCCGCGGGTACAAATCTTTGCTCTGCACTCCCTCGTACTGCACGATCTCGAGTCGTCCATAGTCATAGGCCGCGTCACCGAAAATGCGTACATCGAGACCACCACCCGGCGGCAGACCGATAGTGCGCTCGACCTCTGGACCTGAAAAGCGGTGATACGACGTCTCATCGAGTCCCAGCACTTTTTCAAAGAAAGCTTTCTCGCCATGATTATCGGGCGTCGTGGCAATGACCTGCGGGGCAACGCCGTAGCCCAAACTGCTGACATGCTCGGGTTTACCCTCTTGTTCGAGAAGCACGAGATTCACCGACTCCGGGCCGTTCATGTGGACTTCGTGCACAACGATACCGTCGGTTTCAAAGCGTCCGATCTTCGAGCGAAACTGGTAGCCCGCGGCCTTGAGCTCAGCGTAACGCGTGCGAATATCACGCACGGCGATATCGACGCTCTTGGGGACAAGATCAGTAGGCGCCGCGCCTTCGCGCACGGCAGCGCCCGGCACGCGAAACCGCACCAAATGTACCCCACCCTGCTCACGACTCGGCGTGACCAGTAAGGCCTGGTCAATGATGTCGCCTTCGGCCACCCCCCAAAGTTTGGCGAGCCCGCGATCTGCGCCCTGACGACGAAGGACGATCTGCATGCCGAAGCGTGAAACCCAAAGCCCAAGCGCCTGATCCATGTCGGCGACGCTGATGACGACGTAGGCAAAAGCCTTGGCGATGTAATGGACAGGTAGCACGACCGAAACCTCCGATTTTGATGGACGGGTAGGACCACGCGCAGCAGGGTCGATACAGCCGACAAGCACAAGGCGCAAGCGAGCGAGAGCGCACAAATCGCGGTGACGGCGATTACTGCGTGCTTGCCCGCGACGACAGTATAGTAGTGGCCATGAGTGAGTTTTATCGACGCAGCGCGCTCGTCCTGAGCGTAGGCATCTTGGGTTTAATCATATGGCAAGTGCTCGCGCCATTCTGGTCAGCGCTCGCGTGGGCCATCGTCCTCGCCGTGCTGCTGGCACCACTGCAAGATCGACTGCTCATTAAATTTGGCAATCGGCCGGCGCTGGCGGCGGCGATCCTCACCTTGCTCACGCCTTTGGTGGTCTTTTTGCCCTTGCTGTTACTCGGTGCTAGCTTCGTCGAGCAGGGGCGGTCACTGATGCAGGAGGTGCAGCACAGCCCGTGGCGCTTCGACGGTATGTTGCTCGATCGCATCGAAGATTATCCGCTGGTGGGCCCCGTCATCGCCTATCTGACCGAAGCACTGGATGTCGATACGGCCAAAATCAACGGCTTTCTCATCACCATTGGGCAGACGCTGCTGCGTTATGCAGCTAATCTCGGCAGCCAACTGGTGCTCAGCGCGCTGAATACCACGCTCGCTTTCATGCTGATGCTGTTTTTGCTGTTTTTCATGTTGCGCGACGGACGAACCATGCAGCAGCGTTTCGCCAATTTGCTGCCGATGGAAGTCGCGCGCCGCGACGAACTAGTCACGTTGATCGCTCACACGACGCGTGCGGTCGTGTACGGCTCGGGAATCACTGCGCTCACTCAGGGCGCGCTGACCGGGATCGGTTTTGCGCTTACTGGTTTGCCCTCACCCATCGTATTCGGCGTGCTCGCGGCGCTATTCTCTTTGCTGCCTGCCGGGGGAACTGCTTTCGTCTGGCTGCCGGCCGCGCTCGCACTCGCCGTGATGGACCGCTCGAGTGCCGCACTCTTCATGCTCGGTTGGGGTGCGTTCATTTCGGTCACCGATAATTTCCTGCGCCCACTGCTGGTATCGACGCACGCCCATGTCTCGACGCTCGCGGTGTTCATGGGCGTGATCGGTGGTGCCGCCGCGTTCGGTGGCGTCGGTCTCATCATCGGTCCGGTGTTGCTGACACTCGTCTCCGCTTTGCTGCGTTTCCTCGAAGAAAGCCAAGGCCGCGACCCACGCTGAAAGTCGGTAGAATCGCGCGCCGCGCCGACTGCGCCAGTTTCGCCCCGCCCATGGATCTCTCTCCCATCCTCAACCCGCTCAACGACGCGCAACGCGAGGCCGTGACTGCGCCCTTCGGTCCTGTACTTGTGCTCGCCGGTGCAGGCAGCGGCAAAACCCGCGTGCTCACGCATCGTGTCGCTTGGCTGATCGAAGCCGAGGCCGCCTCGGCACACAGCATCATAGCGGTCACCTTCACCAACAAGGCCGCTGGCGAAATGCGCGCCCGCATCGAGTCACTGCTCGGCATGCCGGGTGCTGCGCTGTGGATCGGCACTTTCCACGGCATTGCCCACCGCCTGCTGCGCCTGCATTGGCGCGAAGCGGGTTTACCGCAGACCTTCCAAATTCTCGACGGTGACGATCAACTGCGGGTGATCAAAAAAATACTCAAGACGCAAGCGCTTGATGACACCCGCTGGGTACCGCGCGAAATCCAGTACTTCATCAATAACAACAAGGATGAAGGACTGCGGCCGAAGGCGCTCAAAGACGGCAATGATCCTACCCGTCGGCAATTCATCAGGCTCTATCAGGACTACGAAGAAGCCTGCCAACGTGCCGGAGTGGTTGACTTTGCCGAACTGTTGCTGCGCGCCTTCGAGCTCTGGCGAGACAACGCCGAACTGCTCGGTCACTACCGTCGGCGCTTTAAGCACGTGCTGGTCGACGAGTTTCAGGACACCAACGCCATCCAATACGGCTGGACCAAAATGCTTACGGGTTCCGCGGGTACGCCGTTCGTTGTCGGTGACGATGATCAGTCGATTTATCGGTGGCGCGGCGCACGCGTCGAGAATCTGCAGACCTTCCGCCATGATTTTCCACACGCCAAGCTGGTGCGTCTCGAGCAGAACTACCGCTCTACCGGCATCATCCTCGATGCTGCCAACGCCCTTATCGCCAACAATAGCGGCCGGCTCGGTAAAAACCTTTGGACCATCGGTAAGCGCGGCGAATCGATCAAGCTCTATGCCGCCTTCAACGAACGCGACGAGGCCGAGTTCGTACTGCAACGCATCAAAGATTGGGTGAGCCGCAGTGGCAATCGGCGCGAGTTCGCCATTCTTTACCGCTCGAACGCCCAGTCACGCGTCTTCGAAGAAGTGTTTGTTTCGGCGCGGGTCCCCTACAAGGTTTACGGCGGTCTGCGCTTCTTCGAGCGCGCTGAAATAAAGGATGCTCTCGCCTATCTGCGCCTGGTGTCGAACCGCCACGACGACACCTCTTTCGAGCGTGTGATCAATCTGCCGACCCGTGGCATCGGTGCGCGTAGCGTCGAGATCTTGCGTGACTACGCTCGCACCGCGGGCGTCTCCTTATGGAACGCGGCCGTCGCCTGCACCTCGAGCGCGGCACTGGGCGCAAAGGCTGCTGCCGCCGTTCAGGGCTTCATGCAACTCATCGAGCGCCTCGCCACCGACACCCGCGAACTCGCGCTGAATGAAATCGTCGATCAGGTACTGAACGCCAGTGGTCTGCTCGAGCATCACCGGAGGGAAAAGGCCGAACGCGGCGAAGCGCGGGCCGAGAACCTGCTCGAACTCGTCTCGGCGGCTCGGGGCTTCGAGCCGGAGCGGGTCGATGGCGAAGAGCTGCTGTCACTCGAAGCATTTTTGGCCCATGCCGTACTCGAGTCCGGCGAGGGACAAGCAGAAGCTTGGGAGGATTGCGTGCAGATGATGACTCTGCACACCGCCAAAGGCTTAGAGTTTCCGGTGGTGGTACTCGCGGGTCTCGAGGACGGCCTGTTCCCCCATCAGCGTTCGCTCAACGATTTGGACTCACTCGAAGAAGAGCGTCGCTTGGCCTATGTCGGTACCACCCGCGCGATGCAGCAGCTCTATCTCACCTATGCGGAACAGCGGCGTCTGCACGGCATCGACAGCTATGGTCAACCCTCGCGCTTCATCAAGGAAATCCCCGAAGAACTGCTCGAAGAGGTCCGGCCCAAGGCACAAGCCGGTCGGGGCGCCGGCATGAGCTTCGGTGGCGGTTATAGCCGTAGCGGACCCAGCGCGTTGCGCGACGAACCGGTGGCGCCTGGTCTGCGGCTCGGTGCGTGCGTACGCCACGCCAAATTTGGTGCCGGTGTAGTGCTCAATATCGAAGGTCAAGGTCCGCACGCGCGCGTGCAAGTGAGCTTCGAGTTAGGCGGCAGTAAGTGGCTGATGCTGCAATACGCCAACCTGGAGACGACCTGAGCGGTGCCCGCGGGTACACTTCCGGATAATCATGACTCGTACCTCCTCAAATACCACACCAAATTTTTTGCAGCGTCTCGATGCGGCTATGACAGCCCATCAATCCATGGTGTGCGTCGGTCTCGATCCCGAAGTCGAGCGCTTTCCGCAGCACCTGCAGCACTCGCCACGCGTCATCTATGAATTCAATCGTGCCATCGTCGATGCAACGGCGGACCTCGTCTGTGCCTATAAGCCGCAGATCGCACATTACGCCGCCGTCGGTGCCGAAGATCAGCTGCAAGACACCCTCCGCTACATCCGCGCGCGTGCGCCCGACGTGCCGGTGATCCTCGACTCGAAACGCGGCGATATCGGCAGGACTGCCGAAAAATATGCTCGCGAGGCTTTCGAGCGCTACGGTGCCGATGCCGTCACCGTCAATCCCTATCTCGGTCGTGATTCGGTCGAGCCCTTCCTCGCGTATGCGGACAAAGGCGTGGTGATTCTTTGTCGCACCTCGAATGCGGATGCGCGCGAGCTGCAAGATCTCGAAATCAACGGTCGCAAGCTGTATCAGATCGTCGCCGATAAAGTCGCACAGGAGTGGAACACGCGCGGTAATTGTCTACTCGTAGTCGGTGCAACCTACCCTGCCGAGCTCGCCGATATCCGCCAGCGCACCGGCGATATGAGCTTTTTGGTACCGGGCATCGGCGCGCAGGGTGGCGATGTCGAGCAAGCTGTGCGCAGCGGTCGACGAACAGACGGACGCGGCCTCGTCATCAATTCCTCGCGCGGAATCATCTACGCAGGCGCTGGCGAGGACTTCGCGGCAGCAGCGCGGCGTGCGACACTCGAGCTGCGCGCGGCGATCAACGCCGTACGCTGAGACCTCGCTCGAGGGGACCCGATGCTGCGTTTGACCCGCTATCAGTGGATCGTGCTCTTTGCCGCCTGGTTGGGCTGGGGTTTTGATATTTTTGACGGTCTGCTGTTCAACTACGTGACGCCGAACGCCATCCCGACACTCCTTGGTCTGACCATCGGCTCACCTGAAGCTCGCGCCGCCACGCTTTACTGGACCGGCCTCATTACCGCGATCTTCCTCGTAGGTTGGGCCGTGGGCGGCATACTGTTTGGACCGATCTCCGACCGTTACGGCCGCAAACGCGTGTTGCTCATCACCATGGTGCTCTATGCAGTCGGCACGGGACTTTGCGCGTTCGTGACCAGCATCGAACAGCTGATCGTTTGTCGCATCATCGCGAGCCTCGGCATCGGCGGTGAATGGGCGGCAGGCTGTGCACTGGTAGCCGAGGCCGTACCCGAAGATCAGCGCGTCGAGGCTGGCGCGGTGCTTTATACCGCGGCGCCTTTCGGATTATTTTTGGCTACAGGTATCAACGCCCTGATCGCCGGTCATTTTTTCGCCGATGTACCCGAAGTCTCATGGCGCTACGTACTCATCTTCGGGCTCATCCCGGCTGCTTTCGCCTTCTGGATCCGCACCTTCATCAAAGAACCGGAGCGCTGGGAGAGCGCGGCGGCATGCGCCGCACCACCCAGGCTGCGCGAAATCTTTACCCCGGAAATTTGGCCACGGACGCGCAGCGCGCTGCTCATGGCCATGGTCGCGCTGCTCACTTGGTGGAGCTGCAATGCCTTCATCCCGGTAGTCTCGGCAAATCTTGCGCAAACAGAAGCGCTGCAGCTCGGTCTCGACAAGGGCGCCACCAGCGTGCTGATCGAATCCTGGAAAACCCAGGCCACTGCAATCTTCAATACCGGCGGGCTGATCGGTACTTTGCTGACCATTCCGCTCGCCAAACACTGGGGTCGCAAGCCGATGTTTGCGACCTATTTAGGCTTGTCGGCCGTATCGCTGCTCTGCACCTTCGGCCTCGACCTACCACCGCAAATTCGGCTCTACATGTACTTCTTCATTGGGCTGACGGTATTCGGCATCTTCGGTGCCTTCACGTTCTACCTGCCGGAGTTGTTCCCGACACGGCTGCGAGCTACAGGTTCTGGCTTCACCTACAACATCGGTCGCGTAGTCGCAGCGGGCGGACCGTTCTTCGTGGGTTCGGTCGCCGCTGCGGGCGCCGGCGATACCAGCGTAGTACTTGACACCTTGTTCATGGTGGGGTTTGTCCCAGTGCTTGGCCTCTTGTGCATAGGCTGGGTGATCGAAACCCGCGGTCAAAAAATCCCAGACTGACCAGCTACAGCTCTTTTGATAATGACTTGGCTCAACGACATCATCATCGGCCTGGTCGAAGGTCTGACGGAATTCATTCCGGTATCGAGTACCGGGCATCTTATCCTCACACGATCCATTCTAGATCTGCCAGTAACCGAGGGTGCGCGACAACTCATCGTGATTCAAGGTGCAGCCATCCTCGCGGTCTGCTGGGAATACCGCGAGCGGCTGACCACCACACTAATCAGCCTCAAAACCGACGAACGTTCGCGGCTGTTCGCACTGAATCTTTTTCTTGCCTTCTTGCCTACCGCGGTTGTCGGGCTTGCTCTCGACGACATCATCGAGCGCGTGCTGTTTTCGCCAATTCCGGTGGCACTTGCATTAGTCGCAGGTGGCGTATTGATTCTTTGGGCCGAGCGTCGTCAGCACGATCGTCGAGTCAGCTCGGTGGATGAGTTGCGGCCACTCGATGCATTCAAAGTCGGTTTGTTTCAAATGCTAGCGCTAATACCAGGGACCAGCCGTTCCGCAGCCACGATTCTCGGCGGCTTGCTCTGCGGGCTGTCGCGCAAGACGGCGACTGAATTTTCTTTTTTTGTGGCTATTCCGGTGATGTTCGCGGCCACGGCTTACAAACTGCTAGGTAGCCGCGAACCGATCGGTTTGCAAGAAGCACAGTCTTTACTCATCAGTAGTGTGGTCGCTTTTGCTTCCGCACTGACCGCGATCCGCTTCCTGATCCGCTTCGTCAGCCAGCACTCGTTCGCGATCTTTGCCTGGTACCGAATCGTGTTCGGTGGTCTGATCCTGCTTACTTGGCAGATGGGCTGGGTGCAGTGGTAGCGCGTCCGAAGTCGGGATAAGGCCCGAGCAACAACAACATTGAGCCGCCGATCACGAACATGGCGGCGGCAGCCAGAAGCATCGGGTCGTAACTCCCAGCGGTGTCGCGCACCCAGCCATAAAGGGTCGGCGAGAGCGCAGCCATCAGCCCAAACGCCATGTACTGCACGCCATAGATCTGGCCGTAACTCTTCATGCCGAAATACCGGCCAGCGAGATAGGCCACAAGATCGGTTTCGGCTCCCGCCGCAAAACCCATCAAAAACGCTGCGGATATCGCTATTTGAAAGCTGAGCGGTGCATCACCCATCAGCAACCAGCAAGAAAATGCCGGTAGACAAAGAATAGGTAGCGTCACGAGCGGCGCCCAAAAACGATCGAGTAATAAGCCGGTGATGATACGTCCGGCAAAGATTGATAAACCGAAAACACTGAGTACGGTCGCAATGCTCGAGGGCTCGAAATTGCGAGCGCGCAGCATTGAGGGCAAATGCACCAAAGCACCTGCGTAAGCTAAGGTCACGATCGCAACCGACAGCCAAAGAATCCAGAAACGCGGCTCACGCATCGCCTCACCGAGCGTTCGGCCAGGTAGCGAGCCCGCCGCAGCGCTGCCGATACCTTCGGGACGCTCCTCGGGTCGTGGCTCGCGGAACCAGAGCAGGCCGATCGGCAAGGCGATCAGCAGCGGTAACAACGATAGCAGTGCAAAGCTGCTGCGCCATCCAAACTCGCTGATGAACTGGGTAGTGAGGAAAGGCAGGATCATTGCCGAAATGCTGGTGCCAACCAGCGTGATCCCAAGAGCCAGTCCGCGCTGCTTGAAGAACCAGAGATTGACGGCACGCGACCACGTGACCGGTGTCGAGCCGATACCAAACAGCCCGATCATCAACCACACCAGATAAAACGCCCACAGCTGCCCGGGGATGATCGCGAACGAGGCGAATGTCACACCAAAAATAGCCAGCGAGGCGAGTGCTACCGGACGCACGCCATAGCGATCAGCCAACCAACCGAACACCGGCGCTAGAAAAGCCGCGAGCATGCCGTAAATGGTGACGCCCAAACTGATCTCAGTGCGACTCCAACCGAACTCGTGCTGCAGCGGATCGATGAAGAACCCTATGGTATTGAAAGGCAAAGGCGATGCACCAAATGCCACACCCACAAGTGAAGCCATAAGGACTTTCCACCCCAAACTCAACTCGGAGGGGTTCTTGGTAGTCTTGTCGGCGGATGCAGCGCTGTTCATACTTCAAATCATACCCCCGCGCCCCTGTTCGGTGGATCACGTTGGGAGTACCCTACGCCCTTCATGAAGATCGTGATCCTCGGCGCCGGACAGGTCGGGCGCACGGCGGCTTATCAGCTCGCTCGTGAAGAGGCCAACGAAGTCACAGTCGTCGACACTAACGAAGAATTACTGCGCGACCTTAAAGATCGCCTCGATATTCGCACGGTCGTCGGCAACGCCGCCTACCCCACCGTGCTTGAAACCGCCGGCGCCGAAAACGCCGATATTTTGGTCGCGCTCACCAGCTCCGACGAAGTCAACATGATGGCCTGCGAAGTGGCTTATACGCTGTATCGTACACCCACCAAAATCGCTCGGATCCGTTCGCAAGAATACACGCGCCATCCCAAACTTTTTGGTGCTGAATCTTTATCGGTCGATGTCTGGATCAGCCCGGAACAACTCGTCACCGAATATGTCGAGCGCCTTATCCGCTATCCGGGTGCGCTGCAAGTACTCGATTTCGCCAATGGCAAAGTTCGGCTCGTCGGCTTGTCGGCGCGCAAAGGCGGGCTGCTCGTCGGCCAGGCGCTGCGCAATCTCAAAGAACACATCCCAAATACCGAGGCCCGCGTCGTCGCCATTTATCGTAACGGCCGCAGCGTGCAACCCGAAGGCAGCACGGTCATCGAGGATGGGGACGAAGTATTTTTTCTTGCGGCAAAAGATGACATCCGTCGTTTCATGGCCGAGATACGCAAGGAAGAAAAGCCGGTGCGTCGCGTGGTCATCGCCGGTGGCGGCCACATCGGCTATTCGCTCGCCCGGCAACTCGAGACCAATAATCAGGTAAAAATCATCGAGCGCGATCCGAAACGTGCTCGACGCATCTCCGAGAGTCTCAACAATGCGATCGTGCTCGAAGGCGACGCTGCTGACGAAGAGTTATTAGTCGAAGAAAATATCGATAGTTGCGACACTTTCGTTGCGCTCACCAACTCTGAGGAAGCCAATATTCTCTCGGCGATGCTCGCCAAGCGCTTGGGTGCGGCCAAGGTCATGGCGCTCATCAACAAACCTTCGTATACCGATCTCATTCAAAGCGGCAGTATCGATGTAGCGCTGTCGCCGCAAACCATCACCATCGGCTCGCTGCTCACGCATGTGCGACGTGGCGATGTCGTACAAGTGCACTCGCTGCGACGCGGTGCAGCCGAGGCCATCGAGGCCATCATTCATGGAGACAAGCGGAGTTCGCGCGTGGTCGGGAAACGCGTCGAAGATATCGTCTTGCCAGAGAGCGCCAAAATCGGCTGTATCGTACGCGGCGATGAAGTGATCATGGCGCACCATGATACCCTCGTTCAGGCCGACGACCATGTCGTGCTATTCATCACCGATCGCCGTCTTGTCGATCAGGTGGAGCGGCTATTCCTCGGCGAAACCGCCGGCAGACGCTGAGCGCAGCGCCTCGACCATGCTCGCGGTCGCGCATATTTTAGGTCTGATGATGGCGTTCTTTGCCATCACCTTCGTCATACCGATGATTTGTTCAGTCATCGCACAAGACGGCACATTCCTCCACTTCGCCATCGCTGCTGCCATCAACGTGACAGTCGGGCTAGTAATTGCCGGCCTTACGCGCAATTACAAACGTGAGCTTAAGGCACGCGACGGCTTCCTGCTCGTGACCCTCGCCTGGGTACTGATGTCTGGTTCTGCTGCGGTGCCGCTGTTTATTGCCCTGCCCGACCTCAGCCTCACCGACGCCTATTTCGAAGCTACCTCGGGGCTGACCACGACCGGCGCAACCGTACTCACGGGCATTGACTCTCTTCCACCGTCAATCAATCTTTGGCGTCACACCCTGCACTGGTTTGGCGGTCTCGGTATCATCGTACTCGCGGTCGCCATCCTTCCCTTGCTCGGTGTTGGCGGCATGGCGCTCTATCGGGCAGAAACGCCCGGACCCATGAAAGATGAAAAACTCACTCCGCGCATCACTGAAACGGCAAAAATTCTCTGGATCACCTATGGTGGGATGACATTGGTCGGCATCATCGGTTTGCGCCTGGCCGGTATGGGTTGGCTCGACGCCATATGCCACGGTTTTTCAGCCATAGCGCTCGGTGGTTTTTCCACCAAGGATGCGAGCATTGGTCACTTCGATTCACCGATGATCGAGTTGGTGCTGATCTCCATCATGCTGGCGGCCGCCATGAACTTTTCTCGTCATTTCGTGGCCATTCGCCTGCGATCATTCTCCCCTTATCGACAAGACCCCGAGGTGGGTGCGCTACTGACCTTGCTTGGCATCAGTATGCTAATTGTTGCGCTGCTGCTGACAGTCCACGAGACCTTCGGCGGATTTTTAATTTCTTTGCGGCATGCTGCGTTCACGGTGGTTTCAGTGGCGACTACCACGGGTTTTTCAAGCGAGCCTTACGATAGTTGGCCCGTTTTTGTACCGATGTGGGTGGTATTCTTGTCTTGCGTGGTCTGTAGCTCCGGCTCGACGGGTGGCGGTATCAAGATGTTTCGAACGCTGTTGTTGGTGCGTCAGGCGCAGCGTGAAATGAAGCAGATCATGCACCCTTCAGCCGTGCTACCGATTCGCGTTGGTGGCCAGGTGATTCCCGAGCGCATCATTGCCTCGGTGCTTGCGTTCCTTTTTCTTTACTTCATGACGATCGTCATACTAACTTTTCTCTTGCTGCTGTCCGGAGTGGAGATCGTTTCGGCGTTCTCATCCATCGTGGCCTGCGTGAATAATCTCGGTCCAGCCATCGGACCCACCGGCCCTTCAGGCAATTATCAGGGCTTCACAGAATTCCAGACCTGGGTCTGCACCGTCGCGATGCTGCTTGGTCGTCTCGAAATTCTCAGCGTTCTCGTACTTTTTTCGCCGGCGTTCTGGCGGAAGTAGCTCAATACCGCCAACTGCGCGTATCTGCGCCCTTAGGAGCGGTTAGCAGCATGCGCTCGGCGGCCCAAGGCAGCACCATCTGCGGGTAACGCAGTCGCGAGTAAGCGTTGGCGCGGGTGTGATCGCCATTCCAGCAATGCTCATCTCGGTCGCCGTAGTCGATGACGGCTTCAGCCGCAGGCTCGGCGCTGCGCAGAAATTCTTCGACGGCATAGACGGCGTTGTTGAGATAGTAGTTATCCATGTCGCCGACGTAGAGCCGCAGCTTGCCGCGCAGCTTCGGTCCGAGGGTTGCCCAGTCACGACGCAGAATGTGGCCGAGGTCGTAGTTATCGCGCCAATACGCCGCGGTTACCGGATCGATCTCGCCGGTGAGACGATCCCAGATACGGCGCGGATAACCGTCTGCGCCGACCGGTGAATAGACCGATTCCCACACGTCCCATTGATCGCCGCTGCGGCCCTTAGTACCGAGCGCGTACTCCCAAAGATTGTTTTCTTCGATGGTGGTGTCAATATGACCCAGCCAATTGCGATGCGCAGGACGCGGCGTGCGCTTGAAGCGATTCGGCATGTAGTAGGCGTTTTTATCTTCGTAAATATTTACCGTCATGTAGTGACGGAAGTCGATCGGGTCGGGGCAGGCGATCCAGGCGCCGTTGTAATCATCGGGATAGAACATTTGCACAGCCATCGCGATCCAGCCGCCCGTGCTGCCACCAAAAACGAAGCGTGCCCAACCCTGACCGATGCCGCGAAAGCGCTTTTCGATCTCGGGAATAAGTTCGTACTGGATGGCATCGCCGTATGGACCGTTGTTCGCCGAGTTGACGCCGTAGGAGTCGTCGTAAAACGGTGTGGGGTGCTGGATCTCGACCAGCAGCACACGCGGGAAGCCCTTGCCGGTCCAGGCCTGGAAAAACTCCCACTCCAGTTGCTGCTGGATGCGGTTATAGCCCGGGAGCTTGAAGCGCTTACTGTAGTCGGGCTTGAGGTCGGGGTCTGGGGGTGTCTCGCGCCAGCTCGACGGCCCTGATGGAAAGTGGCCGTGGTTGATCACCAGCGGATAGCGCGCATCCGGGTGGTCGTTGAAGCCCTGCGGCAAGGTGACGAATGCGCCGAGGTACATGTCGCGACCCCAGAACTTTGAGAGCCGCTCACTGCGGATGCGCACATATTTAACCCAGGGCGTTTCCTGGAATTGCGGCAGCGGCGGCATCACCTCGCTGAGCACGAGCTTGGGCAGCGGGCTCGCGTCCAAAGGTCCACGCCAGCGCAGCGTTACAGGTAGCGAGTAAAGATTGCCAGGTTTTTCACGCCACTGCTGGCCGTCGCCCTTGTCGGGCGGCAGTTTGAGCACGCGACCGTCGCCCAGGTGAAACGTCTCGTAGCGGTTCAGGAAGGCCTGCACTCGGTAGTCGCCGACTGGCAGGTCGGCGAGGAATCGGACCGGAAAACCGAAGGCATCGGCGTCAACTTTACGGCTGCTGCCGGGCCGCCATCCTTCGACATCGAGTCCGAAAAAGGGGATGGCGTCGCCGTCCCAATTGACGAGGAAGCGGGGCTCCTGAGTCGGCGCCTGATCGATCGGTGCGAAGATCAGCAACAGGCGGCCGTCCTGGGGGCCGTCGCGGAATCCTGCGGGCAGCTGTACCTCGAAGCCGGTGGCTGCGGCAGCGAGGCGCGGCGAGGCGGTGAGCAGGGTGGCACCGAGTAGGGCCACGGCGAGGAGTCGGAGCGGTTGGGGGATACACATAACCCTCGATCCTACGCCGGGTATGGCCCCAGAGGGACCAGCCAATACAGTGGCATTCAACTCGATTTGCAGATTCACATAGAATCGCGCCCCAACGTATGCAGTACGCAGACACATTCGAGGTCATCGTGGTGGGTGGCGGCCATGCCGGCACCGAGGCTGCGCTGGCGGCTGCGCGCATGGGGCGACGGACGCTGTTGCTGACCCAGAGCATCGAGACCTTGGGGCAGATGAGTTGCAACCCGGCCTTCGGCGGGATCGGCAAGGGGCATTTGATCCGCGAGATCGATGCACTCGGCGGGGCGATGGCGGGGGCCATCGATCGCGCCGGGATCCAGTTTCGTACCCTCAATGCGAGCAAGGGTCCAGCCGTCCGGGCCACCCGTGCACAGGCCGATCGGCTGCTCTATCGGCAGGCCATCCGCTGCCTGCTCGAGAACCAGCCGAACCTGTCGCTCTTCCAACAAGAGGTGGCCGATCTCGTCGTCGAAACCGGGCGCGTCCGCGGGGTCGTGACGATCAGCGGAATCCGCTTCGCCGCGCCCGCCGTGGTGCTCACCGTAGGAACCTTTTTGGCGGGGCGGATTCACGTCGGTCTGGACCACCATTCCGGGGGTCGCGCGGGCGATCCGCCGTCCAATGCGCTGGCCGCCAGACTGCGCGAATTGCCGTTGCGGGTAGGGCGCCTGAAGACGGGTACGCCGCCGCGCATCGATGGTCGCAGCCTCGATTACAGCGTCATGGCGCCGCAGTATTCGGACGAGCCGCTACCCGTGTTTTCATTCCTCGGGAGGGCCAATGAGCATCCTGATCAAGTCCCTTGTTTCATTACAGCAACAAATGACCAGACCCATGCACTGATCCGCTTGGGCTGTG
This sequence comes from Gammaproteobacteria bacterium, assembly GCA_016874555.1. GTDB lineage: Bacteria > Pseudomonadota > Gammaproteobacteria > Steroidobacterales > Steroidobacteraceae > UBA964. The sequence goes on from VGTW01000007.1 coordinate 26,648, forward strand.
ATCGCTCGCCGATGTTCACCGGCAAGATCGAAGGCGTGGGTCCGCGCTATTGTCCTTCGGTGGAGGACAAGGTCCATCGCTTCGCTGACAAGGACTCGCATCAGGTGTTCGTGGAGCCCGAAGGGCTCTCCACCCACGAGGTCTATCCGAACGGTATTTCGACCAGTCTGCCGTACGATGTGCAGGTCGAATTCGTGCGCTCGATTCGGGGCTTCGAACGGGCCCATATCACCCGTCCCGGCTACGCCATCGAGTACGACTTTTTCGACCCGCGCGACCTGCACGGCTCACTCGAAACCAAGGTCATCGATGGGTTGTTTTTCGCCGGTCAGATCAACGGTACGACGGGCTACGAAGAGGCGGGCGCGCAGGGCATCGTCGCCGGCATTAATGCCGCACGGCAGGTCCGTGACCAAGCGGCCTGGGTACCCTCGCGGGCCGAGGCCTACCTAGGAGTACTGATCGACGATCTCATCACCCGCGGTGCCCCCGAGCCCTATCGCATGTTCACCAGCCGAGCCGAATACCGGCTGCTGCTGCGCGAGGACAATGCCGACCTGCGACTCACCGAGCAGGGTCGCAAGCTCGGACTAGTGAACGACGAACGCTGGACCTTTTTCTGTCGCAAGCGTGATGCCGCCGAGGCCGAGGTCGCGCGGCTCTCCGGACTGCGGACCAAGGGGGTCAGTGCGTTCGATCTGTTGCGTCGAACGGAAGTCGGTTACGACGACCTGCCGGGTCTCAAGGCCAGCCCCATGGCCAGCCTCGCCGCGATGGACGACCGGCTACCTGCCGCCGTCCGCTTGCAGGTCGAAGTACGGGCCAAGTACTCGGGATACATCGAACGCCAGCAGGACGAGATCGAACGCCAGCGCAAACACGAAGAACTCCCCCTGCCGCAGGATCTCGACTACGGCAACGTGGCAGGGCTCTCGAACGAAGTCCGGCAGCGGTTGGCGGTCGCTAGGCCCGACACCCTCGGCCAGGCCTCGCGCCTGCCGGGCATCACGCCGGCGGCGGTGTCAGTGCTGCTAGTCCACCTCAAACGCCGATCGGCTTGAGGGTAGGCGGTTAAGCTATTTGATATCCGGCGGGTAGCCGCGGCGGCCAAGCCCGGTCGGTGGACCTTTAGCCAAGGGCCGACGCAGCGCTTTGGCTGTCCACTCCTGACCCTCGATCTCCGGTGGAACGTCCATCGCAAAAGCACCCCAGGTCTCTACCCGCTTGTTGCTCGACTCCCAGCCGGGCGGCAACGTCAGGTAGTCAGGTGCGTGCTTTTCGATGTAGGCCAGCACTTTCGGCGGAACCTCGGCGGTGCCGGGCAGACCTTTGTGTGAATGCATCCGCCCGAACAGCATCGCGCCGCGCATATCCGGCGCGGCCTTGCCCATCAGCATCCACGGCCAACACTCCGAGAGTCGCGAGAACCCGGCGCGCATTCGTGCCGTCGGTAGACCGCGATCCTGCACCTCGGTTAGCGAGGCGAACATCGTGAAATGTTCCGAGGGCGTGATGCGCTTTCCGGTCGAGTAACTCGGCCAAGCCTTCGGGGTCACCGGATTGGTGTACTCGTGTGCGTAATCCCACTCGAGCATCAAATCGTCGCCATAACGTGAGAACGGCAGGCGAAAGGGATAGCGCCCATCGACATCCGGAAAGACCGTGCCTTCGTTCATCACGGTAGGAGAGTCACCCGCTGCGCCATACATGAACTTGGGTACTTCGGTCGTGATCGTGCCAGCAATCAAATCGTTGTAGAAGTGATAAACCTCGCAGCGCTCGCCGGTGATCGGGTTGTCCCAATACTCGAGAATGTCGCCCGTGCGCAGATCAGTGAAATAACCGGTCTCACGCGATTTGATGCGCAGCAAACCGCGCGGGTCATGCTCGGCGAGCATCACACCCGTACCGGTGTAACCGAACACCGGCAATAAGCGTTTGCCCGGCAACTTGAGATACATGAGCCCGTGAAACCCGCCGATGACGGGTTCGCCGTAGCCCGACCAAATCTTGCCGAAGGCGTAGAGGTTGTCGATGGGATTGGTGAAGTCGAGTGCTGGCGAGCGCGTGCCTGCCGCCACGCCGATCGCCACAGCCTGCGCGCTTATCATGTCGCCGCCGAGCAGACCGCCGCCCAGCATCGCGAGCGCTTGCCGGCGGCCGACCAATGCGTCCCTCAGCAACATCGACGAAGTCATCGCGTATCCTTACTGACAGCAGTCAAAGAGGAGCGTCTTTCGCGAGATTCGTCTGCACCATGAACATGATCAATCCTCAAGAATCCAACGTCCGTGTACTGCTCGCCCGTCGGCCGACGGGGGCGGCCGTTGCCGAAGACTTCAGCATCGTCGAGGAAGCGCCCGCAGCACTCGCCGACGGTGAGCTGCGCATCCGCGGTGAATGGTTATCGCTCGACCCCTACATGCGCGGCCGTATGAACGACGGTAAGTCCTACGTGAAGCCGGTCGATATCGGTGCGGTCATGTGCGGCGAGGTGGTGGGTCGCGTAGTCGAATCGCGCAATGCCCAGTTCGCGGTCGGCGATCAGGTTGCCGGCGATCTCGGCTGGCAGACGCTCGCCATCTCGAACGGTCAGGGCTTGCGCAAGCTGATGCCGAATGTGCCCGCCGCGGTGCAACTCTCGGTATGCGGCATGCCAGGCGTTACGGCCTGGTGCGGACTGTTGCTTATCGGCGAACCGAAACCCGGCGAAACCGTGGTGGTCTCCGCCGCCGCGGGCGCTGTCGGCAGCGTGGTCGGCCAGATCGCCAAGCTCAAAGGTTGTCATGTCGTGGGTATTGCCGGTGGCGCTAACAAAAGCCGCTATGTCGTCGATGAACTCGGCTTCGCCGCCTGCATCGACTACAAAGCGGGTCGGCTGCGCGAAGATCTCAAGGCAGCGACTCCGAAGGGCGTCGATGTTTATTTTGACAATGTGGGCGGCGATATCCTCGATGCCGTACTCGCGCGCATGAATCCATTCTCGCGCTTGCCAGTCTGCGGACTGATTTCGCAATACAGCGCCACCGAACTTCACGGTCTGAGAAACTTTCGCTCTGTGCTCGTCAACCGTATCAAGATTCAGGGCTTCATCGTATTCGATTTCCGCGAACACTACCCCCGCGCCATCGACGAACTTGCGACATGGCTCGCTGCGGGAAAGCTCAAATACCGCGAGACCGTTGCGCAAGGTATTCGCGCGGCGCCCGAGGCCTTCATCGGTCTTTTGAACGGTGCGAATCTCGGTAAGCAGCTGGTAAAACTTTGACGTCTTCAATCTCGAGGAATAACCGATGACTGAGACACCGACCATGGTTCGTGCGGATGGCACTTACCCGGTTGTCGCGTTGCGCCAGGAGACCATCACCGTCGGCGTGGTGCAGACCCGCGTCAACGGCGTCGATGGGACAAACCCCGGACCCGGTTTGCGACGTAACATGGATTATTTTCTCGAGTCGATCGATATCGCACAGGGCTACGGCGGGCGTTGCGATTTGCTGCTGTTCCATGAGTTTCCGATCACCGGCTTTACCAACTGGACCCGCGAGCAACATTACGCACTCTCCATTGAAGTTCCGGGGCCGGAAGTCGAAGAAATCGCCAAAAAAGCGGAGCAGCACAACTGCTATATCGTCTTCGGCACCTACGCTAAAGATCCTGTGAACTGGCTAGGGCATATCCTGCACCTGATGGTGATGTGTAAGCCAGACGGCAGCGTCGTGTCTCACTGGAAGCAGCGCAACGTACGCGGCATGTTCCCGGGCTCGGAACAGTACACCTCGGTGATCTACGACGTATATGACCGTTTCGTCGAGATGTATGGGCTGGATGCGGTGATCCCGGTCGAGCGCACCGATATCGGCAATATCGCGATGTCGGCGGTGCAGTTCGAGCCTGAACTGTTCCGCTGCATGGCATTCAAAGGCGCCGAGATCATTTGTCGAGTAGCGACCGGTGGCTTCGAGTGGGACGACATGAAGCTCACGTCGTACCACAATAGCCTCTACACCCTGATCACCAACAATTCGGTGTCAACCCACGAACGCAACCCGGGTTTCTTCGAGGACACTGGCTATGGCGGCCCCGGCCGTTCGTCAATCTTTGGTCCGCGCGGTGTGGTGCTGGCCAAGGCAGGCCCGTTCGAGACCCGCGAGATTGCGCGCATCCCGATCGCCGAGTTCCGTGCCAAGCATCGCATTCCCGATCTGCATTTGAGTCTCTACAAGCCGGTGCTCGATCAGTATGTCGAGCGCTACGCACCGAACGGTTACCTCGATTATCTCCCCAAAGACAAGCGCGAGGCCTTCCAACACTTCGTCAAGCGGGCGAAGTGGCAGCACTACTGGTAGCACGCCGGTGTGGCTAGGCGGGCGCGCTCAGGTCGGTACCTCGGCGAGACCGCAGAGCGAGAACTTGCGACCGATATCGTGTTCGCGGAGCAGTGCGCCGGTTTCGACGTCGCGCTGCTGCAAGATGCCCTCAAAAAAATTGCTGAGCCAGAAGCGCGTCGGGTCCTGTGACAATTGCAGTCGCGACCAGCCGCGGCGCTCGGTAATATCATAGGTCTTGAGCTGCGAGCCGTCCGCCGCGAAGATCGCGGCGCCGTTGCCGGTCGCCATCAACACGCGACCATCCGGCGTGCATGCCAAACCGTAGGTTCCGCGCGGGTCGTCTGCACCCAGTACCAACAGATCATCGAGCTGCCGGCGTGCTGCGAGGTCGTAACGCATCACTCTGCGGCCGGTCTCGGACACGTAAATCAGCGTCTGCCCATCCGCTGCGAGCGTCATGTGGGTCACGGCATGGAAGCGAAACTTGCCGCCGTCGGTCTCCCGAGCACCAGCTGGGGACTACTGATCTCCCAAGGCACGGCCACACTCGATACTGCACCGTGGCTGCTGCTGATTCCCGCCGGGTTTCTCGCAGCAACAATGTTCGCCTTCAATTTCATCGGCGACGGGCTGCGCGACGCGCTCGATCCCAGGTCTCGCTGACAGTCACGGCACGCAACTTGGGTTGTGCCAGAATCGATCCTAGTTCAGGGAGTTCGACTGATGGCTCAAATATCGAATGAATTCACTCGCGGTTGGCGTCCCCTGCTCGCCGCAGGCATCGGGACCGGCGCAGGCGTCACCGGTCTATCGTTCTACGGCTTCGGCGTCTTCGTGCTGCCGCTGGTTGCGGCCTTTGGCTGGACGCGCGGCGAAGTCTCTGCGGCTGCCAGCTTCCTCATTTTGGGCTCAGCCATCACTGCGCCCATCGTTGGCTCGGTCATCGATCGCTTCGGAACGCGTCGCGTCGGCATCGTGTCGCTGCTGGCTCTGGCTGCAGCCTATGCGGCACTGACCACGCTGCAGGGCTCGCTCGCGATGTTCTACGTATCATGGCTGCTATTGGCTTTGCTCGGTGGCGGCACCACCCCCGTCGTCTGGACGCGGACGGTCAATCTTTGGTTCGATCGCGGGCGCGGTCTCGCCTTGGGTCTTGCTCTCGCAGGGTCCGGCATCGCCAGCATGCTCGCGCCGCCGCTGCTCACGCGAGTGATTGCCGATTACGGTTGGCAGACAGCGTATCTCGCCATGGGTGCGTTCCTGTTGATCGTCGCGACACCACTAGTGGCTTTGCTGCTCGATGAGCGACCTGCAGATCGCCTCGAGGCCAGCGATAAAGACTCGACCTCGTCGAGCCACACCTCGGCGGCGAGCGCCTTGCCTGGCGTAGAGTTTGCCGATGCGCGGCGCAGCGTCACCTTCTGGAAAATCGGCATCGGTTTTTTCTTTGTCTCGGCCGTCGTTGCCGCGCTCATCATCAATCTCGTACCGTTGTTGATCGACCGCGGACTGACGCCGACGGCAGCGGCAGCCACCGCCGGCATGATGGGTATCGCGGTGCTCATCGGGCGGGTGGCCACCGGATACTTGCTCGATCGTTACTCCGCCTCAGCGATCGCAGGCCTCGTGCTTGGCAGCTGTGCGCTAGGCTGCGTGGTGCTCGCCATACCCGATTCATCCGGCTGGATGCTGACGATCAGCGTGCTTTCGCTCGGTCTCGCCGCGGCTGCCGAGGTCGATCTCGTGGCCTATCTTTCCAGCCGATTCTTTGGTCTGCGCGCTTACGGCAAAATCTACGGTTGGCAGCTCACCAGTTTTTATCTTGGCGCAGCCGCCGGACCGCTTGCTGCAGGTTTGGCCTTCGATGCGTTCGGCAGTTACACACCGATGCTGGCGTTCGCAACCGCTGCTCTGCTCATGGGCGCCATGGTGATGGCAACGCTCGGTAAGCCACGCTACGCCGCTAGCGGCTGACGGAAAATCAGTCGCGACGCTTGTTGCGAAAGTGAACGACGAACACGACGATCGCGACGAGCCCCGTGATCCAGTGCGCAAGCGAAGTCCATGACCGCCACGCGTCACTGCCCAAGTAGTACAGAGCGCAACCACTGATCGTCAGCCAGACCAATACGCCGAACAGCGTACCGCCCGTCGGCTTGCGAACGCCGGCTTTCCAGCCGCGCACGACGTGATCGGACCACAAGCTACCGAATAGCCACACGGCTGCAAAAGAAAAGACGGCGTGTGCGATCAGCCACCCCTGTTGTTGCGGATGCGGATTGTCAAAACCGAAGGCATCAACCACGCGCACAAAATAGTGGAATACGAGCCATACCGCTCCGGTCAGCCAGGTGCCGAACGCAACGCTGTGCAACACTCGCCGACGACCCGGCGGCAAGACGCCCGTGCGTACTGCGGTTCGCTGCGCATTGACCGACGCGTCACTCAAATTGGTTACCCGAGATCCACCAGCCCTCTCTCGGCGAATAGAAATACGCGCTTGCATCGAATGCGGCAAGCACCGACGCGGCCTGCTTGCCTTTGGCCAAGACCACTTTGGTGAGGGCGTCAGCAATCGCGCATTGCTTGGCAACCACGGACACGAAACCCGGCGCTACGGCGGCGGCATGATCATGCCCCAGGAAATGCACGGGGGTTTCCCCGGCCGCGCTGCTCGCGAGACTGCCGTTTTCGAGTTCAATGAAAGGTCGCGTATCGCGGGTGACTGCGGGACCGGCAAGTTCCGGAACTTTGAGGGCAATGAGGTGAGTGGTCGAGCCGCCCACTCGCAGATCACCACCGGCGTTGATTTGCCAACTCGCGGTCTCGGCCAAAGCCATTTCCGAGGCCGCAAGATCGACGGCAAAGCCCTTGGCAATGCCACCCAGATCGATCCAGAGGGGTCGTCTTATCCGCACAGTATCCGGCGGCTCCAGGAGTACATCTGACCAACACGCCTCAGGATCGGGTGCGCGCGCATTTGTCTTGGACACATCAGCGTCAGTGTGAGTCGGCGGCGGCAACATGCCGCGCGCGACCAGCAAGGGCGCCACGGTCACATCGAACACACCGGAAGAGACTTTGGAAATGGTGTGTGCAAGTTCAAGCACGGCGAATGTTTCCGGCGCCACGCGCACTGGGCGACCGGACACCGCCCGGTTCACGCGGGCAAGGTCACTGTCTGCGGAATGAAAGCTCATCAATGAATGCACACGCTCGATCGCAGCGAAGCCCTTGGCGATTGCGGTCTCAGCCTGTGCAGTCTCCAGCCCACGCACAGCAATGGTGACGAAGGTCCCGAGCAATGGCTGCGTCGATTCGCGTGCTGTGCCGAGCGGAACGGTACTGGTCGGGGTGGAGACGTTCCGCATCCGGGAATGATATCTTCGGTCGTATGCGGGGCTGGGGTTCCTGACCTGCGCTCGATTGGAGGTTGTCATGGCTGCCGATACACAACGACCCACTCACACCGTGGAGGCCATTCCGTCCGATGTCACCGCGAGCGTGTTTCTCGGTAACCCCATACTCGACAATCTGGTGGGCTGCATGGTGGCGATGAACGGCGAGATCTGGGCGACCAAACGTCGCATGAAAGTTCTCGAGTCATTACTCGCCAAAAAAGGCGTCACCCGCGAAATGATCGAAAATTACGTACCCACGCCCGAGGAAACTGCGGAGTGGGAAAAAGACCGCGATCGCTTCGTCACGCTCGCCATGGGTCCGCTCACCAACGACGCTTTCCGCAATATCAGCGCCGATTTCCCCAAGCGCGGATAGGGCGAAGTCCGCCTTGAATCATCGCTTCCTGCTCGTTCCTGCAGCGATCGTGATGGCCGCGGCGCCTGCCGCACAGGCCGATCAACTGCAGTCGCTCGAAGAGGCGCAGCAGCGACTTTTTCCGGCTGCAAAGCTCACGCCTTTCGAGCTGCGGCTCACGCCTGAGCAATTCGCCGAGCTCAAAGCCGAATATCAGGTACCGGCACTGCGCCCGCTGTTTCGCGGCTGGAGTGTCGGCGGTGGCGGCTGGCTCTATCTCGATCAGGTCTATGGGCTCAATGATATCGTGACTTATCTGCTCGCCATCGGCGTCGACGGCAAAAGCCGCGGCATCGAGGTACTGACCTGCGCCGACGGTTACTGCGACATCTACACGCCCGAATGGCGTGGCAAATTGGCCGGATTGGCGCACGGTCGCTGGGACCCGGAACGTACGGTGCCGATGGTATCGGGTGCGACGCTCTCTTCGGTGCACGTCGCCGAAGGTGTCAAAAAAATTCTCGCCGTTCACGCACGCTTTCGTGAAGGATATTGATTCGTGAACCGGACTCGCGCACTCGCCATATTCCTTGCCCTGATCGGTTGGCCGGCACTCATTGCGCAACTGTTCGCCAGCGTTGCCCATCAGCAGCAACAAGGACACAGCGTCGCCTATGGTGTTTTCATGTATGCGGGTTACTTCACCATCCTGACCAACCTGTTCTGCACGATCGTCGCCACAGCCCACTCAAAGAATCACGCTGCCGAATCGCGCTGGAACATCTGGCGCGAACCCTGGGTGATCACCTCGGCCGCCATGACCATTGCCATGGTCGGGCTGGTCTTTCACCTGCTGCTGCGGCATCAGTATCAGCCGACGGGCGTTGCGGCCCTCACCAATCTTATTCACCACTACATCGTGCCGATCGTGTTTTTGGTGTTTTGGTGGCTGGCCGTGCCGCGTGCGTCGGTGGCGTGGACCGACATCAGTCGTCTGTCGGCCTATCCGGCAGCGTATTTCGTTTATATCGCGGCACGCGGTGAAATCAGCGGTGTCTATCCCTACCCATTTTTTGATGTGCCAACCATCGGCTACGGTCAGGCTGCCCTCAATGCCGCCGGAATCGCGACCGTGTTCGTTCTGGCCGGCGTCGGATTGATCGCGGCAAAACGCTGAGCCGCGCGCGGCTTGGGCTTCGGCAGCCTTACTTCCCGATGCAAAAACTGCCGAAGATCCGCCCTAGCAAGTCGTCAGCGTGAAAGTCGCCAGTGATTTCATTGAGGGCCTGCTGTGCACGGCGCAACTCTTCGGCGACGAGCTCGCCCGCGCGCGCCACGGTGAGTTGCCGCACGGCTTCTTCAGTGTGCGTTTCTGCGCGGCGCAATGCATCGAGATGGCGAGCCCGGGCGCTGATGGTGCCCTCTCCCGCGGTTTCATAACCCATGGATGATTTGAGATGACTGCGCAGCGACTCCACGCCCGTACCCGTGCGCGCGGACATTGCAAGCGCCGCATCATCCGTTTGCATCGCAACCTTTGTCGCAGCAATGCTTTGCGCAACGTGCTCAGGTGAAACAGCATCGATTTTATTGAAGAGCAGCGTAACAGGCACGTTGTCGGGCAAGCTTGCGCGCTCTTCCTGCCACGCCTGTGCCCGCGGATCGGCGCTCGTGTCGATCACGAACAATATCCGATCTGCACGCGCCATCTCGGCGCGCGCGCGACGTATGCCTTCGGCCTCGACGATATCTGCCGCGATATCTTTGACTGAGCGCAAGCCTGCCGTATCGATCACGTGTAGCGGCATACCGTCGATGGCAATGCGTTCGCGCAACACATCGCGCGTAGTCCCCGCCAACGGCGTGACGATGGCGGCGTCGTAGCCTGCGAGTGCATTCAGCAGACTCGATTTACCGGCGTTAGGCCGTCCCGCGATCACCACCGTCATGCCATCGCGCAGCACGCGCCCTTGTTCGGCGCTATGCAACACGGACGCAAAACGCTCGCGGAGCGCCATCAAGCGACTCGCCAGTGCACGATCTGCAAGGAAGTCGATCTCCTCTTCGGGAAAGTCGATTGCCGCTTCGATCCAGATACGCAATTCGATCAGCGCCTCGGTGAGTCCATGCACCTGCGCCGAAAACTCTCCCTGCAGCGAGCGCACGGCAGCTCTGGCCGCCGCCATCGAGCCAGCATCGATCAGATCGGCTATCGCCTCGGCCTGCACGAGGTCGAGTTTTTCATTGAGGAAGGCGCGCAGCGTGAACTCACCGGGATTGGCGCGCCGCGCACCGAGTTCGACCGCTCGGCTCACCAACGCCTCGAGCACGATCGGCCCGCCGTGACCTTGCAGCTCGAGTACATCCTCGCCGGTGTAGCTGTGCGGCCCGGGGAACCAGAGCACTAAACCCTCGTCGATCACCTCGCCCGCAGCATCGCGAAACTGCGCCAGGGTCGCCACGCGTGGCGCGGGCACTCGAGCGCATGTCGCCTCGGCAATGCGCTGCGCCGCCTCGCCCGAGATGCGCACAACGCCCACCCCACCCCGCCCGGGAGCGGTGGCTACAGCAACGATCGTGTCGGTAGGGAGGGAGAGCTTTTCCATGCAGTGCGACAGTAATACGATATGGGTACCCATCTGAAAACCACTGTCGAAATATCCGATGAGCTTTTCGCGCGCGCTCGCAGGGCCGCAGCAGGGGACAAGCTTGCGCAATCTCATCGAGGAAGGGCTGCCGACATTCGCGATCGGGGTCTGCATGCCGTGATTCTCGAGTCATACACCGCACGCGAGTGCATCGAGCTGTTGGTAGCCAGCTGATCTCCGCCGCTGCGCGCTAACCTGTCCGCGCTTTCTTTGCCTCGGCTTCGATACGGCGGTTGATATTCCACTGCTGCAGAATCGTCAACAGCGTGTTAGTGACCCAGTAGAGCACCAAGCCCGCCGGAAAGAACGCGAATGTAATGCTCATCACGAACGGCAGAATCATGAATACTTTGGCCTGAATCGGATCGGGCGGCGTCGGGTTCAGTTTGAACTGCACGAACATCGCACCGGCCATTATGACCGGCAATACAAAGAACGGATCGCGTGACGAGAGATCCTGAATCCACAGCATGAAAGGCGCCTGGCGCATCTCCACGCTCTCGAGCAGCACCCAATAGAAGGCGAAGAACACGGGCATCTGGATAAGGATCGGCAGACAGCCGGCTGCCGGGTTGATCTTCTCGCGCTTGTAGAGATCCATCATCGCGCGGCCCAGTTTTTCGCGATCGTCCTTGTAGGTCTCCTGCAGGTTTTTCATGCGCGGTGCGAGGACCTTCATCTTCGCCATCGATCGACCGGACGATTCGGACAGCGGATAGAAAACGAGTTTCAGCAGGAACGTGATGATCACGATCGCCCAGCCCCAATTGCCGACGATGTTGTGTGCTTGTTCCAGCAACCAGAAGAGCGGCTCCGCGAGCAGCGTCAACATGCCGTAGTCGGCTAAGAGATCAAGACGCGGACCGGCGGTTTTCAGTTGCGCCTGCAACTTGGGTCCGACGAACAGCGTCTCGCGCAACGTGGTCCCGGATTGCGGCCCGACGGTAACCATCGGCCCGGTCGCAGACAGCAGGTACTGGTTACCTTGGGTCTTCAAAGAATAAGCGTAGTCTTGTCCCTCGGCTGGGACGACCACCGTGACAAAGTGGTGTTGCATGCCGGCGATCCAGCCGGTGGTGACGCCGCGGGGCAATTCGCTATCAGCAATTTTTTCGCGGTTGATTTTGAAATATTTGGTGCCGTTGTAATAGGCGGGGCCCTGAAAGGCATAGCTCTCGACGCTAAACATCGAGCGCTCGACCGGCTTGTCGTTACGCAAGATCTGTGCGTAAGAGGCCGCCCGCCAAGGCACAGTGCCGCCGTTCTCGATGGCATATTCGAGATCGATACGGTAAGACCCGCGCCGAAGAATGTAGGTCTTGGTCACCGATACACCCGTCGCAGCGTCCACCCAAGTCAGCGGTACGCGCAGTTCGTTGGCACCCTCGACCAAGTTGTGGCGCTGTTGCGCGGATTCGAAAAGCGCCACGTGCGTCGGATGCGCAGCGCCGTTCGTATCGGTAAGTCCGGTTTGGATGAAGTAGACGTTGTCGTTGTCAGAGTTCAACAAACGAACTCGGGCATCGGCGCCTTTGATCAGCGGATATTTAAGGAGATCGGCGCGAATGAGATCGCCGCCGCGCAAGCTGAGCTCGAGATCGAGTGCATCGGTAGTGACGCGGACGGTACCCGCCGTCGCAGTCGGCGCTGCCGTCAACGTGGGCGTAGCCGTCGAGGGGACAGCGGCAGTCGCTGCGACCCCGGGTACCGTTGTCGCTACCGCCGCGTTGGTTGATGCAGGCGGCGTGGTCGCTTGCGGAATGCTTGCTGTCGGAACGCTGGCGAGCGGCGCGCTGCTGGTCACAGCAGGCGTGGCCGGGACTGGCACCGCGTAGTCGCGCTGCCAAGTTTCGTAGTTGATCCACAGCGCGAGCACAAGGCCGAGCCAAAGAAACATGCGGGCATTGGTCGAAGTCACGTTGAACCTTGTCTCAAAGAACTCGTGGAGGAACAGGATCGTAACCGCCTTCGCGCAGCGGGTGGCAGCGACCGATGCGTCGCAGTGCCAGCCAGCTACCGCGCCATGCGCCGTGCGTGTCGATCGCCTCCAGCGCGTAGTGGGAACAAGACGGGTGATAACGGCAGGTCGGCCCGCGCCATGGACTGATGACGATTTGGTACGCCCTGATCAGGACGCGGAGGACGGCGCGCATGTCGTTGCAACCTTTTGCCAAAGTCCGGTGAGGCTTTGACGAATCCGGATGGCCGGCGCCTCGCGCGCCGCTGCTCGCGCGCCGACGATGATGTCGGCGGCAGGCAGCGTGTGCTGAGCTTGCCGGAACGATTCGCGGATTATGCGACGAAGTTTGTTACGGGCGACGGCATTTCCGATCACTTTGGCGCCGACCGACAAACCCAGCCGTGGCCCACCTGTGCCGTTCGGGCAAATAGAGACAGAGAACATAGGATCCCCCAACCGACGACCCAAGCGGTAGGCGTTCTCGAAATCGACTTTGCGCAGCACCCGGCGAGTCGCCGGGAACCCCCACCTTGGTGGTGAGGTGTCAGCAGCGCAGATCAGGGGATCAGCTTCTTGCGGCCCTTGGCGCGACGACGAGCCAGAACCTTGCGGCCGTTGGCAGTCGCCATGCGAGCGCGGAACCCGTGAGTGCGGGCGCGGCGAACCTTGCTGGGCTGATAGGTGCGTTTCATGAGGGCGTCACCGAAAAAAGGCCGCAGAGGTTAAGCAGGGGGTCTGCCGAAGTCAAGCCGGGGCTAAAGATATCCACAGGCCGCTGCGCCGGTATATTCTCCCCATCCCCTTCGAACTTTTACCACCTGAGCAACCAGGGAGGCCGGCAGCCGCGTGGACGCATCGCTTTGGAATCGTTGTGCGCAGGCTCTCGCGGCAGAGTTGCCGGACACCCAGTTCAACACCTGGGTCCGGCCGCTACAGTCGATCGAGACCACCACTCAGCTGCGTCTGCTCGCGCCCAACCGTTTTGTGGTCGATTGGATCAGCGCGCACCTGTTGCAGCGCATCAAAGATTGGGTACTGCAACAAACACCCGAGGCGTCGTTGCAGGTCACCATTGAAGTGGGCGAGAAGCCTGAGGTGCCGGCGCCGGCGGCCGAAGAAACGTCTGTGGCTCGCGACGCGTTTCGCAGCAATCGCCGCAGCACTGTCGAAATCGTGGGCGGCAGACTCAATCATGACTCGACGTTCGACAACTTCGTGGTCGGCAAAAGCAATCAGCTCGCCAAAGCTGCGGCGCAGCAAGTGGCTGAAAACCCGGGTAAAGCATACAACCCGCTCTTTATTTATGGCGGCGTCGGGCTCGGTAAAACGCATCTCATGCACGCCGTCGGGCACGCCATTCTCGAACGCAATCCGCAAGCCAAAATCGCCTACGTGCACTCCGAGCGCTTCGTCAGCGACATGGTTAAAGCACTGCAGCACAACCAAATGAACGACTTCAAGGCGGCGTATCGATCACTCGATGCGCTGCTGATCGACGACATCCAGTTTTTCGCGGGCAAGGAGCGCTCGCAGGAAGAGTTCTTCCACACCTTCAATGCACTGCTCGAGGGACAGCAACAAGTGATCCTCACTTGCGATCGCTATCCCAAAGAAGTCGACGGACTCGAAGAACGCCTGAAATCGCGGTTCGGTTGGGGATTGACGGTCGCCATCGAACCGCCGGAGCTCGAAACCTGTGCGGCAATTCTGATCAGCAAGGGCGAAGCAGCCGGCGTGCGCTTGAGTCAGGACGTAGCCTTGTTCATCGCCAAGCGAATCCGCTCGAACGTCCGCGAGCTTGAGGGTGCGCTGCGCCGTGTGATCGCCAACTCGCGGTTCACGGGCCAGCCGATCACCCTCGACTTCACCAAAGAAGCGTTGCGCGACCTGCTATCGATGCAGGCGCGGCTCATTACTATCGAGAATATCCAGAAAACCGTCGCCGACTACTACAAAGTCCGCGTAGCGGAGCTGCTGAGCGAGCGCCGCACTCGGTCTGTGGCCAGGCCGCGGCAGGTCGCGATGGCCTTGTCGAAAGAGCTAACGAGCCACAGTCTTCCGGAAATCGGCGATGCCTTCGGCGGCCGAGATCACACCACGGTGCTGCATGCCTGCCGGCGAATAAAAGAGTTGCGCGACACGGAGCAGCGGATTGCGGAAGATTACACAAACCTGTTGAGAACCCTGACGGGTTGATGTTGACAAGTTGTGGATGTTTTCGCGCGCTAAAATCATTCACAATCGACACACAGGGTGCGCGCCGGATATTCGACCGACCGTGCACTGGGTCGACGTCGACAACTTGCTGAAATTATCGGGTTTTTCTGGGTTTTCCAGATATCCACCAGATCAATAGTCATAACAATTCTTCTCTTAATCTAAATACCAAGAATTATGAAACTCACAGCGACTCGCGAAGAGATCCTTGGTCCGGTGCAACACGTGATCGGTGTTGTCGAGCGCCGGCAAACCATGCCGGTGTTATCCAACGTGTTGCTCAGCGCTCGCGAGGGGCGCCTAAGCGTTACCGGCACCGATCTTGAAGTGGAGCTCGTAAGTTCGGTGTCGCTGCAGGTGCAATCGCCGGGCGACATCACCGTGCCCGGACGGAAACTCCTCGATATTTTGCGCGCGCTCGCCGAAGGGGTGTCTGTGGCACTCTCGACCGAAGCTGATCGCCTCGTCGTCCGAGCGGGACGCAGCCGCTTCACACTGTCGACGCTGCCGGCGGCAGAGTTCCCAGTCGTTGAAGAGATCAACGCACAGCAGGTGCTGCGCTTGCCCCAAGCGGACTTCCGCAAACTCATCGACAAAGTTCATTTCTCGATGGCCCAACAGGATGTGCGGTACTACCTCAATGGCATGCTGATCGAATCCGAAGGCGGCAAGGTGAGGGCTGTGGCGACCGATGGTCACCGCTTGGCGCTCTGCGAAACCAGCCTCCTGGAGCGCGTGACGGGCAAGCAGCAGGTCATTCTGCCGCGGAAAGGCGTGCTTGAACTGCAGCGCATGCTCGGCACGGAGGGTGAAGTCTCTCTCGCTGTAGGAACAAACCACGTTCGCTGCGAGATCGGCGACGTTCGCTTCACATCGAAGCTTATAGACGGCCGATTTCCTGAATACAGTCGCGTCATCCCCGCGAACGCTACCCGCACAATCGACGCAGATCGCGGAACTTTGCGGCAAAGTTTGCAAAGAACGGCGATTTTATCGAACGAAAAGTACCGTGGCATTCGTCTCAACATCAAACCCAACTTGCTGACCTTGCAAGCGCACAACCCCGAGCAAGAAGAGGCAGAAGACCAGATCGAGGTCAGTTACTCAAACGAAGAAATCGAAATCGGCTTCAATGTCACCTACCTTCTTGATGCGCTGTCGGCAATCGAAACCGATCGCGTCAATATTTCGCTCACAGACGCGAACAGCAGCTGCCTGATCACCGCAGCCGAAGCCGACGGCACCAAATATGTCGTCATGCCCATGAGGCTTTGAGACAACGGATGTCCTTGGCGGAGCTGACGCTCGAAAACCTCCGCTGCATAGAAAAAGCCGAACTGTCCTTCGGCTCCGGGACGACCCTGATCTTCGGGGCCAACGGGGCGGGCAAAACCAGCATCCTCGAGGCAGCCTACTTGCTTGGCCGCGGCCGTTCGTTCCGAACTCGACTGAACGAACGCCTCATCCGGCATGGCCAATCCTTCGCTCGGGTCGTCGGGCGGGCAAAAGCCAACCCGGTAGACCGCAAACTGGGTGTCGAAGTCCAGCGGGGCAAAGAGGGAAAGGGGGGCACGGCCGGTCGGCTCGATGGCGCTGACGTGCGCAGCTTCGCCGATCTTGCCACCGCCTTTCCGGTACAGGCGATGGACCCTGATGCCCACAAGCTGATTGAAGAAAGCTCGACCCGCCGTCGCAGATGGTTGGACTGGGCGGTGTTCCACGTGGAACAAGGTTTCGCCGGGAGCTGGGCTCGGTACCAGCGAGCCGTGGCGCAGCGAAACGCAGCACTGCGGACGGGCCAAGCCGAAGTCGATATTTGGGACCACGAACTGGCGCGGGAGGGGGAGGCCATGGCGCTCGCGAGGCAGCGAGTCGTCACCGCGCTGCACCCCTACTGGACCGAGATTGCGACGGAACTAACCGATCTGCCGATTACGCTGGATTTGCAACCCGGCTGGGACCAGAGCGTCGGATTAGCTGATGCCTTGGCTGCGGCAGCGCAGAGGGACCGTGACCGAAGGACTACGACGGTTGGACCGCATCGGGCCGATCTCAGTTTGAAAATTCGCGGCAAAATTGCCCGCGAAGTTTTATCGCGTGGCCAGCAAAAACTCGCCGCCGTTGCTCTCAATCTTTGCCAGCTCGAGTACCTGAAACGGGAACATGGGCTGCAGTCGACGCTGCTGCTCGACGACCCGTCTGCCGAGCTTGATAGAGAGCGGCTGTCACGATTTATCGGCCGAGTACGAGCTTTGGAATGCCAGGTGATCGTCGCAGCTCTCGATCGTGATACCCCGTTGTTTGGCACTCCCGAAACCGTGTTTCACGTGGAACAGGGAAGGGTATTTCTGGTATGATTTCGCATCTCTCCGCTGGGCCCAAGCATGTCTGAAGCAGACGTCTACGATTCCAGTAAA
>VGTW01000008.1 GCA_016874555.1 Gammaproteobacteria bacterium
GTTGAGGTCAGCCAAACTTTGAGATTGGGCCATTCGGTCTGCCTATAGTCTTCCATCATCGCGAGTACCCGCGCCGCGCCGCCCGTGGTGGTGGTGACATGAAACTCGTCGGTAGCGAGATGGGCCACCACGCCGTCGTCGTAGACAAAGCCGTCATCGCGCAGCAAGACGCCGTACTTGCAACGACCCACCGCGAGCTTGCTCCAATCATTGACGTACATGCGATTCATAAATTCGGCGGCGTCTGGGCCGACGACGGCGATCTTGCCGAGCGTCGAGGCATCGAACACCCCAGCGCGCTCGCGCACCGCAAGGCACTCTCGGGCGACCGCGGCGTGCATGTCCTCGGTACCCTGCGGGAAATAGCGAGCGCGCTTCCACATGCCGACGTCTTCGAAGACCGCACCCTGACTTTCGGCCCAAGCGTGCATGGGTGTGCGTCGCACCGGATCGAAGAGTTCGCCGCGCGCTTGCCCGGCGAAGCTCGCGAAGGTGATGGGCGTGTAGGGCATACGGAAGGTCGTCAGACCCACCGCTGGCACAGGCTTGCCGAGTTCGTGTGCAGCATGATGCAGGGCGTTGAGGTTCGAGGTCTTGCCTTGATCGGTCGCCATACCGATCGTGGTGTAGCGCTTGATGTGCTCGATCGAACGAAAGCCCTCGCGCATCGCCAGATCGAGATCTTTAAGCATGACATCGTGCTGAAAGTCGACGAAGGCTTTCGGGCCTGGTGTGGCGGCAGCGGCGCGCGACATGCGGACGCCCGTCGTGATCGCGCTGTCATCGCTGATGGTGAAGCGTAATTGCCCATCCGCGCCATCGTCGAGCGTTGCGGCTAGTCCGAAGACGCCCCGTGCGGCGCCGACCGAGCGTTCGCGCTCGGCAGACTCACCGGGTAAAAACGCCTGTAAGGTTTCGTCGTAGCGCAGCTTGCCGCGCGACTGCGAGAACAAATGCACCGAAGGCGCATAGCCACCCGCCATCAGCAGCAGATCGCACTCGATACGGCTTTGCTCGAGGAGGTTTCCGTCGCCATCGAGGCGAGCCACATCCACCGAACGCAGATGGTTGTAGCCCCGCGTACCTTGAACTCGGCCGCTGGCCCAAGCCTTGATGCCGGCGGCACGCAACTTCGCGAGTGCCGGCGAGTTATCGACCGCTCGCAGATCAATGAAATATTCGATGCGGGCGCCGGCTCCTTGCAGTTCAAGCGCGATCGAATAGGCGCTGTCGCAGATTGTCGCCATGACGATGCGGCGCCCGGGCAGCACGGCAAAACGGTTGAGGTAATGCTGCGCTGCACCCGCGAGCATGATTCCCGGACGATCGTTACCCGGAAACACGAGCGGCTGCTCGATCGCCCCGGTCGCGAGGACGACTTGCGCCGCACGCAACTGCCAAAGGCGTTCGCGCGCGAGCCCCGCGGGAGGTGTTGCCAGATGATCGGTCAGGCGCTCGCTGAGTCCGATGAGGTTATGCGGGAAATAGCCGAACGCCGTGGTGCGTCGCAGCAAACGCACTCGCGGGTTGGCGCTGAGTTCTTTGAGGGCGGTCGCCACCCAAGTTGCTGGCTCAAGACCATCGATGCGGGCGGTGCTTTGCCAGAGCAGCGAGCCGCCGAACTCGGCGCATTCATCACAAAGAATGACCCGCACGCCTGTTCTGGCCGCCGTGAGTGCCGCAGCGAGGCCAGACGGGCCACTGCCGACCACCAGAACTTCACAGTGCGCGAATTGCTGTGCATAACGATCAGGGTCGGCGGCTCGCGGCGCTTCGCCGAGGCCTGCCATCCGCCGAATCAAAGGTTCGTAGAGTCGATACCACGCGGCGCGCGGCCACATGAACGTCTTGTAGTAGAACCCTGCAGGCAGTAGCGACGAGAAGAGTTCGGACAGGCGCCCAAGATCGTGTCGCAGCGTGGGCCAGCGGTTCTGGCTATAAGCGCGCAGGCCGTCGTACAGCTCGACTTGTGTTGCCCGCAAGTTGGGTGTGGTACGGGCATCGTCCCGACTCACGGTGACGAGCGCGCTCGGTTCCTCGGGCCCTGCGGTCATGATGCCGCGCGGGCGGTGATATTTGAATGACCGACCGGCGAGATGCACGCCATTGGCGAGTAGGGCAGAGGCCAGTGTATCACCGTGATAGCCCTGATAACTTTGGCCATCAAAAGTGAAGCGCAGCGGTCGACTGCGCCCGATGCGACCGCCGCTCGGTAAGCGCCAATTCACGGGGTCTCTCCCGTTGGCGCGCGTTCACCGGCTTTGTAGGTCACGAGGATGCGATCCGTCGTGGTGTCACGCAGGGCGTTGAAGAATCGGCCGCAGCCCCGTGTATGGCGCCAGCGCTCGGCGTGCACGCCCTTGGTGTTCTTGCGCGAATAGAGATAAGCCGCCCAATCATCATCGCTGACGGCGGCAGGGTCGAGTGGACGTGCGACGTGAGCTTCACCGCCGTAGGTGAATTCCAACTCGGGACGCCTTCCGCAATGAGGGCAATGAATGAGCAGCATGGCGAGCTCAGTGAGCGACCGCCGCCGCGGCGGCTTCGTCGATCAGATGCCCGTCGCGGAAGCGCTCGAGCGTGAACGGTGCGTTGATCGGATGCGGTTCATCATGGGCCAGCGTCCAGGCAAAAACATGCGCCGAACCCGGTGTGGCCTTGAAACCGCCCGTGCCCCAACCGCAATTCACATAAAGACCGGGCACCGGTGTTTTGCCGATGATCGGCGAGCGATCGGGGGTGACATCGACGATGCCGCCCCAGTTGCGCAGCATGCGCAGCCGACGAAAGTTCGGAAAGAGCTCGCAGATGGCTTCGAGCGTATGCATGTTGATGTACAGCGCACCGCGTTGCGTGTATGAGGTGTAGACGTCGGTACCGGCACCGATCACGAGTTCGCCTTTGTCCGACTGACTGATGTAGGCATGGATGCCGTTCGACATCACCACGCAAGGGAAGATCGGTTTGACGGGTTCCGAAACTAGTGCCTGCAGCGGGAAGCTCTCGAGTGGCACGCGTACACCGGCCATGCCGAGAACCACGCTCGTATTACCGGCTGCGACCACGCCCACTTTGCGCGTGCGGATCAGACCGCGCGAGGTTTCGACTGCTTCGACGGCGCCGGTCGCATCGCGACTAATGCCCGTGACCTCGCAGTTTTCGACGATATCGACGCCGAGCGCATCAGCGGCTCGCGCATAGCCCCAGGCCACGGCATCGTGCCGCGCCGTGCCGCCGCGACGCTGCAAGGCCGCGCCCAGCACGGGGTAACGCAGACCGGGGTCGATATTGAGCGGCGGGCAATAGGCTTGCGCTTCTTCGGGTGTGAGCCACTCGTTGTCGACGCCGTTGCAGCGATTGGCGTGGATGTGGCGCTTGGCGCTCTGCACATCGTGCACGGTGTGCGCGAGCATCATCACGCCGCGCGGCGAGTACATGACGTTGTAATTGAGCACTTGCGACAGATCGGCCCACATCTTGACCGCGTGGTCGTAGAGGCGCGCGCTTTCATCAAACAAATAGTTCGAGCGAATGATGGTGGTATTGCGGCCGGTATTACCGCCGCCCACCCAGCCTTTTTCGAGCACGGCGATCCGCGTCAGATTGTGCTCGGCCGCAAGGTAGTACGCCGTGCCCAAGCCATGACCGCCACCGCCGATGATGACGGCGTCGTATTCGGCCTTGGGTTCAGCACGCCGCCACTGCTCGCGCCAGCCGCGGTGCTGACCGAGGCTTTTCCACAGCAAAGACAGAACTGAAAATTTTTGACGCGGCATCGACGCTCGACTCCGCTCAGGCCCGCAGGTCGTTATTGGTCGGGTCGTAGGGTGACTCGACCACGACGGTGGCCGGTTTGCGCTCCCCTAGAATTTCGATCTGCAGTGCGCTGCCTACGCTCGCAGACTCGGGTTTGACATAGCCGATGGCGAGGCTCTTTTGCAGCACGTGTCCGTAAGCGCCCGCCGTCGCACGGCCGATCATGCGGCCATCGGCCGTGAACAGCGGTTCGTTGCCTAGCGGATCGGCATCGGTTACGCCGTGAACCTCAAGAGTCACGAAGCGATGCGGTACGCCATTCGCAAGTTGTTTTTCGAGTGCGGCCTTGCCAATGAATTCGCCCTTATTCATGCGCACGAAACGATCAAGGCTGGCTTCGAACGGCGTGTAGTCGCGGGTCAGATCGCTGCCCCACATACGATAAGACTTTTCCATGCGCAAAGATTCCATCGCGCGCATGCCCGCCATGCCGATGCCGTACTCGGCACCCGCGGCAAAAATCGCCTCGAAGAGGTGATGCGCGTACTCGATTGGGAAGTGCAATTCCCAGCCTAGCGAGCCGACAAAGTTCACGCGCAACAGATAGACGTCGGTCGCCATGCCGACCTCGGCCACCTGACCGGTGAGCCAGGGGAACGAGGCGTTATCGAGCGGCGTATCGGTGAGTTTGGCGAGTACGTCGCGGGCGCGCGGGCCGGCGAGCACGAAGCAGCCGCGCTGCATGGTGACGTTATTGAGTTGTACCGAGCCACCGGTCGGCAGATGCTTTTGCAGGTAATCGCTGTCGTAGCGCTCGGCCGCACCGGCACTGACCACGTAATAGTCATGGTCGGCAAGCTTGGTGATGGTGAATTCGCTGCGAATTCCTCCACGCTGCGTCAGCGCATGGCAGAGCGCCATACGGCCGATTTTGACTGGCACTTTGTTGGCGACCAGCCGGTCGAGCCAAGCCTCGGCTCCCGGGCCCGTGACCCGGTGTTTGGTGAAGGGTGTAAGGTCGATCACACCGGCGGCACTACGCAGTCGACGACACTCATCACCGACATACTTAAAGTAATTGCTGCGCCGGAAGCTCCAGACATCCTCGCGAGCGACGCCGGGTGGCGCGAACCAGTTGGCGCGCTCCCAGCCGTAGCGTTGACCGAATACGCCGCCCATCGACTTCAGCCGTTCGTAGATCGGGCTGGTTTTGAGCGGTCGACCGTCCGCACGCTCCTCATCGGGGTAGTGCACCGTAAAGACATTGCGATACGTTTCTTCGTTCTTGGTGACTACGAAGCGCTTGCTGGTGTAGGGCCCAAAGCGCCGCGGATCGACGGCGAGCATGTCGATGCCGGGCTCGCCTTCGACGATCCATTCGGCGAGCTGCCAGCCGGAGCCTCCCGCGGCTGTGATGCCGAAGCTGTGTCCCTCATTGATCCAAAGATTACGTATGCCCGAGGCTGGACCCACCATCGGGCTGCCATCGGGCGTGTAAGAGATCGGTCCGTTGACGATATCTTTGATACCGCAGTGCTCTAGCGCCGGTACACGGCGTTGCGCCGCTTCGATATGCGGCAGCAGGCGATCGAGATCGCCCGCGAACAGGTCCTTGCCGAACCAGTCGGGCACGCCGTCGGCGAAGCGCGCCGGGGCGCCGGCCTCGTAGGGGCCGAGAATCCAGCCCATGCGCTCCTCGCGCAGGTAATAGGATTTATCGGATTCGCGCAGAACTGCAAGCTCGCGTCCGCCTGCCGCGCGATACGCTTTTAGCTCGGGTGATTCTTCGTAAACGATGTACTGATGCTCGACCGGAATCGCCGGCAAGTTGAGCCCGAACATGCGACCTGTCTGTCGCGCATAGTTACCGGTGGCGCACACTACATGCTCGGCGATGATCTCGCCGCGCGTGGTCTGCAATCGCCAGTCGCCCGAGGCGGTGTGTGTGGCCGCGGTGACCTCGGTCTGCTCATAGATTTCAGCGCCGCCCGCACGTGCGCCCTTGCGCAGGGCCATGGTGAGATCAGCAGGCGCGATGTGTCCGTCATCCGGATGGAAGAGCGCGCCGATGACGGACGGCGTGTCGGCCGTGCCGCCAAGTTCGATGAGCGGCCAGAGTTCTTTGACCTGACTCGGCGTGATGACCTCGAAAGGCACGCCGATGGTATTCGCCGTACCGCAATATTTTTGATATTCGTCCATGCGATCGCGGCAGGTGGCGAGGCGCAGGTTGCCCGTGACGTGGAAACTGACGTCCTGTCCGGTTTCGGCGGGCAGACGCTTGTAGAGATCGACCGAATATTTGTGCAGCTGGCCGACCGTGTAACTCATATTGAAAAGAGGCAGCAGGCCCGCAGCGTGCCAGGTGGAGCCCGCGGTGAGCTCCGAGCGCTCGAGTAGCACCACATCGGACCAGCCTTTTTTGGCGAGGTGATAGAGCGTGCTCACGCCCACCGCGCCACCCCCGATTACTACGACTCGCGCGTGTGTTTTCATGCCGAGAGTGTAGCCGCGGGCGCTCCCACCACCGATCCAAATGCGACAACAAAGTGCCGGAATTAGACGTCCTGTACTAACCTACCGCATACTACTGGCACAGTGGACGCCGAAGTTTTTCAGGGCAAGCGAACGTACGCGTTTCTAACTTTGCCCAACTATTCCTTGATCGCCTTGGCCAACGCGTTAGAGCCGCTGCGCATGGCCAATCGCGTCGCCAATCGAACGCTGTACGAGTGGCATATCGTTTCTCTGAAGGGCGAGAGCCAAGCGGCAAGCAGTGGCCTGCAGTTGGCGCCGACGATGGCGCTCGAAGATCTCGGTAAAGTCGACATTCTTTTCGTTTGTGGCGGCATCAATGTTCGTGAGGCGGTGAGTGCACCGCTGATCAAGGCGCTGCGCCGTCGCGCCGAGGCGGGCGCCGCGCTCGGCGCCTTGTGCACCGGCGGTTATGTGCTCGCGCGGGCGGGTCTGCTGAATCGCCACAAGGCGACGATCCATTGGGAAAACGTGCACGCGCTGCACGAGGAGTTTCCGCTGGTCGAGATTCGCACCCAAGTCTTCACTATTGATCGTGATCGTTATACCTGTTCGGGCGGTACGGCGCCGCTCGATCTGATGATCAATCTGATCCAGCAGCAGCATGGTCGATCGATCGCGCAGCAGGTATCCGAGCAATTCGTGCTCGAGCGAGTACGCGATGATCACGACATTCAGTATGTGCCGCTGCGCGCGCAACTCGGTTTCACGCATCGTAGCCTGATGAAAGTTGCGCAGCTCATGGAAGAGAACATCGAGCGACCGCTGGCGCTCGATGCGATCGCGCGCGAGACGGGCTTGTCGCGGCGGCAGATCGAGCGGCTATTCAAGCGCTATCTCAACTGCGTGCCGAAGCGTTACTACATGGAAATCCGGTTGCGCAGGGCGCGAGAGTTGCTGCTGCAAACCTCGATGCCGATCATGGAAGTCACGGCTGCGTGCGGCTTTCAGTCGCCGCCCCATTTCTCGAAGTGCTACCGCCGCTATTTCGGGCGACCGCCGAGCGCGGAGCGGCGCAGCCAGACTGCCGGCGAGGGGTCCTCGCAAAGGCTCGACGCAGCGGTTCTGGTCATGTCGTCGGGGAGTAAGTAACTGTCGCGAAACGGCCAGTCAGGAGTGGGTTCGGCGCTTACCATCCGCTGGGTTCAACGGGGCCACGAGGGATGCAATGACCGACGCCGCAGAAGCTGAATTCGACCTGCGATCGCTCAACAACGAAGAGCTGGTCGAGCAGGTTCATGACGATCTTTACAACGGTATGAAGCCCGAGGTCGAAGAGGCTACCCGCATCTTTCTCGAGCGAGGTTGGGGCCCCGATAAGGTGTTGAACGACGCGTTGGTTGAGGGCATGCGTATCGTCGGTATCGATTTCCGTGACGGAATCTTGTTTGTGCCCGAGGTACTGTTGGCGGCTAACGCCATGAAGGGCGGCATGGAGATCTTGCGGCCGCTACTTGCCGAGACCGGTGCTGAACCTATCGGTAAGATCGTGATCGGCACGGTCAAAGGGGACATTCACGACATCGGCAAGAACCTGGTCTCGATGATGCTCGAGGGCGCGGGTTTCGAGGTCATCGATCTCGGTATCAACAACCCGGTCGAGAAATATCTCGAGGCGCTCGAGAAGCACAGCCCGGATATTCTCGGCATGTCGGCGCTGCTGACGACCACGATGCCCTATATGAAGGTTGTGATCGACACGCTCAAACAAAAGAATCTGCGAGAGAAGTACATCGTGCTCGTCGGTGGTGCGCCGCTTAATGAAGAGTTCGGCAAGGCGATCGGTGCCGACGCCTACTGCCGCGACGCCGCCATCGCCGTTGAGACCGCCAAGTCGCTGCTGGCGGCGAAGCGCGCTGCCGCGCGCGCGAACTGACGATCGGCCATGGCGAGCGCAGGCCGCCAGCTCGTAATTGCCTGCGGTGCACTCGCCCGGGAGATCGCCGCGCTGCGCAAGTTGTACGGCTGGCTCGTGCTCGAGGTGTACTGTCTGCCACCCGAGTTGCACAATCGCCCTGAGCGTATTGCACCGGCGGTGCGCGAAGCGATTATTCAGTATCGCGATCGATATTCCGAAATCTTCGTGGCGTACGCTGACTGCGGGACCACGGGTGCGCTTGATGCAGTGCTTCGCGAAGAGGGAGTAGAGCGGATCGAGGGCGTGCATTGCTACCAGTTCTTTGCCACTGTGGAAACCTTTGCCGAACTTGCCGAGGCCGAGCCCGCCAGTTTCTTTTTGACGGATTTTTTGGTGCGACACTTCGAGCGCTTAGTGTTTCGCGGTCTCGGACTCGATCGCCATCCGCAATTACAGAGTCAGTATTTCGGTAATTACCGGCGGCTCGTGTATCTCGCTCAGAATGAAGATGCCGACAGTGTGCGCGCCGCGAAGGATATTGCCGGACGCTTGGGACTTGACTATCAATTCAGGCATACAGGATACGGTGGTCTCGAACATAGCCTGCGCCGTTTCGTAAACAAGGAGCGCTACTGATGGCGAGTTTGATTATCATTTCGTGGCGGGACATTCCGTCGCAGGTTGTCGTCAAGCGCGGACGAGAGACATCGAAGATCATGTTATCGCAGCGCTTTCAGGAAGCTGTCGATCGTGCCGCGATGCGCGCGGGCAAAGGCGGCTCTGACGCCTACATCGCCGAGTGGCAGCGCAGTGCGCCGGTACCCTGCGGTGACGATATGCAGGCCGAGGCCGCAGCGGCCGCACAGTCGATCGAGGCGCGGTACAGCGACCAAGATCTCGAGAAGCTCATTCGCGCCAAGGGGCTGGCTGCGCCGTCCACAGCAGAGCCTGCGGTCACGCCGGCGATCGACAGCAGTAACTGACGATGTACCGGATGCGACTCTGGTCGGTGCGTCACGCGCGCGGCCTAAACCAACTTTATCGCGGGCTAGAAAACGTGTTAGTGATGTTGCAGCCGCTGCTACGCAGATTCAGTGAGCATCGAGTCGAGAGATCTCTCGCCGCCGTCGAACGACAGATCAAAGGTTTCATGTTCGGCTGTCAGATGTGCGGTCAGTGCGTGCTGAGTTCGACCGGCATGTCTTGCCCCATGAATTGTCCCAAACAATTGCGCAACGGACCGTGTGGAGGTGTCCGCGCCAATGGCTACTGCGAAGTATCGCCGGAAATGAAATGCGTGTGGGTCTCGGCGTGGGAAGGTAGTCAGCGTATTCCCGGCGGAATCGATGCCTTGCGCGGCGTACAGTTCGCGGTAGATCATCGATTGCAGGGCAGCTCGTCCTGGCTGCGTGCTGTGAACGAGCGTGTATCTGCCGCGGCGCGCAGCACCCGACCCGGCGCCAGTCGAGCAGGAGCCCGTTAATGAAATTCGTTGACGAACCGATTGCAGGTCATCCGCTGCCGATATTACCGGGCCATGTGTCGCCCGGTCGTTTCGAGCGAGTGCTGCGGGCCGGAGTGTTTGCCGTCACGGCAGAGCTCGCGCCCCCCGATTCAGCTGATCCGGAAGAGGTCTATGCCCGTGCCCGAATCTTTGACGGCTACGTCGATGCCATCAACGCTACCGACGGCAGCGGGGCCAACTGTCACATGTCGAGCATGGGGGTCTGTTCGCTTCTGACCCGGGTTGGTTACGCGCCGATCTTGCAGATCTCCTGTCGTGATCGAAATCGTATTGGCATCCAGGGCGATATCCTCGGGGCTTCGGCGATGGGTGTTTGTAATATTCTTTGTCTTACCGGTGATGGTGTGCAAGCGGGCGATCATCCACAGGCCAAGCCGGTGTTTGATCTCGATAGCGTGTCGTTGTTGGGTCTGGCGAGAACGCTGCGCGATGAGCAGCGCTTTCAGAGCGGGCGCAAGCTCACCAAAGCCCCGCGCGTTTTTCTGGGGGCTGCCGAGAATCCATCAGGACCGCCGTACGATTGGCGGGCGATGCGTCTGATCAAAAAAATCGATGCGGGTGCGCAGTTCATCCAGACGCAATTCTGCTACGATACGCTTCTGCTGAAATCTTTTCTGCAGAAGCTCGAGGATCTAGGCGCTGCCGATCGGGTGTTCCTGCTGGTCGGTGTGGGTCCGCTGCGCTCAGCAAAGGCTGCCGAATGGATGCGTCAGAACGTGCCCGGTATCCATATTCCCGATGCGCTGATCACGCGCCTGCGTGGCGCCGAGGATCCAGCGCGCGAGGGGCGTAATATCTGCATCGAATTGATTCAACAAGTGCATGCCATGAAGGGCGTGCACGGTGTGCACGTCATGGCTTATCGTCAGGAAGAGTCGGTGGCCGAGGTCATTGATAAATCAAGCGTGCTCGCGGGCCGCACGCCTTGGTATCCGGGTCGTGATTGTCAGGGCCCGGCGGAAGTGAGTACAGCCGACAGGGCGGCATCATGACCGATACCGTCATCAGTTCTGCAACCAAAGAAGTCGTCATCGGTTTCGACCGTCCCTTCGTCATTATCGGCGAACGCATCAATCCGACGGGGCGCAAGATCCTCGCGGGCGAGATGGCTGCGGGCAACTATTCGCGCGTTGAGTCCGACGCCCGCGCGCAGGTCGAAGCGGGTGCGCACATGCTCGATGTGAATGCGGGCATCCCGCTCGCCGATGAGCCGGCGATACTAGCCCGTGCCGTGCAGATCGTGCAGTCGATCACCGACGTGCCGTTATCCATCGACTCATCGATCGTCGCTGCGCTGGAAGCGGGTCTTGCCGTTTACAAGGGTAAGGCGCTCGTCAACTCGGTGACCGGCGAGGAGGAGCGTCTCGAGCAGGTGCTGCCGCTAGTCAAAAAATATGGAGCTGCGGTGGTCGCGATCTCCAACGATGAGACGGGAATTTCCGAGGATCCTGACGTGCGTTTTACAGTCGCAAAAAAAATTGTCGAGCGCGCGGCAGATCACGGCATCCCGTACAGCGATGTGGTCGTTGATCCGCTCGTCATGCCGATCGGTGCCATCAATCAGGCGGGCGTACAGGTGATGCGTCTCGTGCGTCGCCTGCGCGACGAGCTCAAGGTGAATACCACCTGCGGGGCTTCGAACGTCAGTTTCGGGTTGCCGAATCGTGATGGCATCAACGCCGCATTTTTGACCATGGGGATCGCTTCTGGTCTGACCTCGGCGATCACCAACCCCTTACATCTCGAGACGGTAAAGGCCTGCATGGGCGCCGATGTGATGATGGGCCACGACCCGGATTGCACGCGCTGGATTCGCCGGTTCCGCGAGGCCCCGCCTGCGTCCGCGGCAGGCGCTGCCGGGGCTCCGGGCACCCCTGAGCAGCCCGCGGCCCGTGGTCGTCGTGAGGGGGGTCTGCGCAGGCGCATGGCCGCCGCCTCGACGGAGGGCGGTGGAGGCGGCGCAGCATGAGTGCTGGCGACGCCTGGGTCGTATTCCTGCCTGCGGGTAAGCGTGGACGCTTCGCGCTTGGTACCCCGGTATTGCAGGCCGCGCGTGAACTCGGGGTGGATATCGATTCGGTCTGCGGTGGGCGCGGACTATGTGGCCGCTGTCAGGTGGTGATCGCCGAGGGCGAGTTCGCCAAGCATGGCGTGCGCTCGGGCGAGGCCAGTGTGTCGGCGCCGGGTGAAGTCGAGGCGCGCAGCGCACGACGCAAAGTTTTGCAGGCGGGGCGGCGACTCTCCTGTCAGGCGCAGCTCTGCAGCGATGTGGTCATCGACGTGCCGCCCTCGAGTCAGGTGCACCGGCAGGTGGTGCGCAAAGCCGCCGAGGCGCGCGAGATTGCGCTCGATCCGGTCGTTCGCTTGTTCTACGTCGAAGTGCGTGAACCCAACATGCACGACCCCTCCGGCGATCTGCGGCGATTGCTCGATGCGCTCGCACGCGAGTGGCAGCTCACGGGACTCGGCATCGAAATCGGTCTACTGCGCGATTTGCAGATGACGCTGCGGCAGGGCGAGTGGAAGGTCACGGTCGCGGTGCACGGTGGCCAGCAAATTATTGGTCTTTGGCCGGGCCTGCACGAACGCGCGCTCGGTATGGCGGTCGATGTCGGCTCGACGACCATTGCCGCGCATCTTTGCGATCTCGCCACCGGTGAGGTCTTGGCCTCGGCCGGCATGATGAATCCGCAGATCCGCTTTGGCGAAGATCTCATGAGTCGCGTGTCGTACGCGATGATGAACCCGGGCGGCGCGGTGCAGATGACTGTTGCAGTGCGCACAGCGCTCTCCGAGCTCGCTGCCGAGGTGGCGACGCAGGCGGGTGCGACAGCGCAGGATATCCTTGAACTGACCTTGGTCGGTAATCCGATCATGCATCACCTCGTGATTGGTCTCGATCCGACTGAACTCGGTGGTGCACCGTTTGCGCTTGCCATCGATCAGGCGATCGAGCAACCGGCTGCGGCATTGGATATCGAGGTGCATCCGCAGGCGCGCGTTTACGTGTTGCCATGCATCGCGGGTCATGTGGGTGCGGATACCGCGGGTATGATCTTGGCCGAACGTCCCGACCTCGGTGTGCCGGTGACGCTGCTGGTCGATGTCGGTACTAATGCTGAAATCGTGCTTGGCAATCGTGATCGACTGCTGGCCTGCTCGAGTCCCACCGGACCCGCGTTCGAGGGTGCGCAGATCAGCTGTGGCCAGCGTGCTGCGCCGGGTGCCATCGAGCGCGTACGTATCGATCCGGAAACTCTGCAGCCGCATTTTAAAGTCATCGGTTGTGATCTTTGGTCATACGATCCGGGCTTCGCAGAAGCTACCCGTGCGACCGGTATTACCGGCGTTTGTGGTTCCGGCATCATCGAGGTAATCGCTGAGATGTATCTCGCGGGGGTCATCAATCAGGACGGTGTGGTGGATGGTGCGATGGCGGCTCGCAGCGATCGTATCGTCGCCAGTGATCGAACATTTTCCTACGTGCTGCATCGCGGTGCAGTGATGTTGTCGATTACTCAGAACGACGTGCGCGCCATTCAGCTCGCGAAGGCGGCACTCTATGCGGGCGTGCGACTTTTGATGGAAGAGCTCGGTGTCGAGCGTGTCGAGCGCATACGGCTCGCGGGCGCTTTCGGCGCGCATATCGATCCGAAGTACGCCATGGTGCTCGGCATGATCCCCGATTGCGATCTGCTCGAGGTCGTTGCAGCCGGCAACTCGGCAGGCACCGGCGCCCGCATCGCGCTGCTCGACGTTAGTTCGCGCGCTACCATCGAGGAGGTAGTACGTCGCGTCGAGAAGATCGAAACGGCCATCGAACCGCGTTTTCAGGCGCACTTCGTCGAGGCCATGGCAATCCCGCACAAGCGTTTTCCGTACCCCGAGCTCTCCAAGGTGGTTAACTTGCCCGCGCCCAAAGAATCGGCGGCGCAGGCGAGCGCCGCGCGCGGTCGGCGCAGCCGCCGGGTTTAGCCCGTTTCGATCAGGGTTTGCCCAGGAAGGTCAATGCAGCGGTGGTGTAGCCTTCGACGCCACCGCGGACCGCGGGCTCTGGCTGGATCAAAAATAGTGGCGAGTGGTGCGGGGGCGACTTGCCGAGATCGTCGCTCACCGACCCCCCCACCTGAAAGAACACCGTCGGAATGCTGCCCCATTCGGGCGAGCCGTAATAGGCGAAATCTTCGGCACCCATGCCCTGACGACGCACGCTCGACATGCGAGCTTCGCCGTAGGACTTGCTGAGGGCCTCGCGCAGCTTAATTGCGGATGGTGTGTGATTGATGTTGGGCGGGGTGGTCTCGCGCATCAACACTACCGGCATGCGATCCTCGGGCACACCGTAGGTGCGCGCGACTCCGGTGGCGATGCGCTCAATGCCGGCGACCAACTTGTCGCGCGTTTCGCGGTTGTCGGCGCGCACGGTCAGTTCGAGCTTCGCTTGTTCGGAGATGATGTTGCGCTTCGTACCGGCTTGAATCACGCCGACCGTCACCACACCTGGCTCGAGCGGATCGATCGATCTGCTGACCAAAGTTTGTAGCGCCATGACGAGATCGGAGGCGATGACCACCGGATCGATGGCCATATGCGGGGTCGCGCCATGACCACCGACGCCACGTACGATGATGTCGACACCATCGGAACTCGAGTTGGCGATGCGCTCATCGACTTTGAATTTTCCGGGTTCGATCTCACTGGCGACGTGCAGTCCGAGCACGATGTCGGGCTTCGGAAAGCGCGTGTAGAGACCATCCATGAGCATGGCAGGCGCCCCGCCCAGCACTTCCTCGGCCGGCTGGAAAATCACGATCAAAGTGCCGCGCCACTGCGCGCGTATGGCTGCGAGTTGGCGGGTGGCGCCAACGAGGCTCGTCATGTGCACGTCGTGACCGCAGGCGTGCATGACGCCGATTTCCTGACCATCGGGACCGGTGCTGCGCACCTTTGAGACGTAAGCCAAACCGTTGCGCTCGACGATCGGCAGGCCGTCCATGTCTGCGCGGAGCATGACTACCGGGCCCTTGCCATTGCGCAGTACGCCGACGACACCGTAGCGGCCGACCCCAGCGGTGACTTCGACGCCGGCAATGAGGCGCAATTCTTCGGCGATCTTCGCGCTGGTGTTTTTCTCCTGGAAAGAGAGCTCCGGATTGGCGTGCAGATACTCGAACAACGCTTTGAGGCTCGCGGAGTAATCGGCTGCGGCCGCTTTGGAGATGGCTTGCGCCTGAGTGCTGATATCGTTTGCAGCCACGCGGCCGACACCGAGCACGAAAATCGCGCAGACTGTGCCCATGACAAAGATATTTTTGATGAGCGTCGATTTCATGCGGAGGCCCTCCGAAAGGACCATCAGGCGGTGATGCGTTGCAACCACGCGTTGAAGTGTCGAGCCGTGGACGTGGGCGCAAGCAACATGCAGCCCGTGGGGAGTGCGATGACGAGGGTGTTGACCTGCGCAATCACGGTGGCAGCGGTCCGACCCGGTGGAAATACCGAAGCATGCAGATCGAGCCTACAGCCGGCGGCGAGTTGTTCGCGTACCGCGTTGCCCTGCAGACGCCAAAGATGGCGCGCCGCAGAGAGATCGACGACTGCCCCTGCGTCACCGACGATGTGCAAAAGGTCTGTGTGGCAGTCGGCGCTACCCGTGGTCGCGTTGCTGGGTGTTTCATGGAGCAGCAACCAGCGCTGCGGGCGCACCGACATCGCGATGCGTTGACCGTCGCCAAACCAGGCTTGACCAAGCGCCGGCAGTGTCCAGCCGGCGGCCTGCAAGCGCTCGGCGAGCAGGGCCTCGCTGCCGCGCCACGGCGCAACTTGCAGGAGGCTGAAGTGGCTCACTTCAACTACGGACACGACTGTTCTCCGGATCGAACCAGTGTGGGGTGATGATCTCGACTTCGGTGGACTCGCCATGCACCGGCGAGACCGCGAGCAGTTTACTGCCGACACGCTGTTTGCCTTGCGCCAGCAGCGCAAGACCGATCCAGCCCTCGACGACGACCGCAGGCGTGCTTGAGGTCACATACCCGAGACTTTTGTTGGGATCCGAGGTTTCAACCAAATGGGCGCCGCAGATGAGCCGCGCAGAGCGATTCGTCGGGCGCAGCGCCACCAGCTGCTTGCGTAGCGGTGAGACCAGCGCGGGTCGACGTGCGAGCACTCGGCCAATGTAATCGCCCTCGACTTTGAGCATGCGCTCAAAACCGAGATCGTGGGCGGTGGTGTTGCCATCGAGTTCCGCCGTGGTTACGTGACCCTTCTCGATTCGCAAGGTATTGAGCGCATCGACCCCATAGGGCAGAGCTCCGAGGGGTCGCGCCGCATCGAGCAGGGCATTCCACACTGCGTTGGCGTGGGTCGAGGGCACGGCGACTTCGTAGGCGAGTTCGCCGGAGAACGAAATCCGGAACAATCGCCCGGGCACGCCGGCAATCAGCGCGGGCAGGGCGGCCATGAACGGCACAGCGCTGCCCGAGAGATCTTGCTGCGGCATGATTCTTTGCAGCAGATCGCGAGCACGCGGGCCAGCGATCGAAAACTGTGCCCATTGTTCGGTGACGTCGGTGAGCACCACATCCCAGTCGGCGCAAGTCACCTGCGCATGGAACTCGAGATGTTGCAGCACGGCGCCGTGATTCGCCGTGGTGGTGGTCAAAATAAAATGACGATCGTCCAAGCGGGCGGTGGTCCCGTCATCAAATAAAAAGCCATCTTCGCGCAACATGATGCCGTAGCGCGCCTTGCCCACGCCCAAGCTCGAGAATCGATTGGCGTAGACGAAATCGAGGAAGCGCGCAGCATCGGTACCCTGCACGTCGATCTTGCCGAGACTCGAGGCGTCGCCGATGCCGGCGATTTCACGTACTGCACGCGATTCGCGCAGCACGGGGCCCCAGCCGGGTTCGGGTGAATAAGTCTGTGGCCGCAACCAGAGTCCTGTCGTCACCATCTTGGCGCCACAGGCGAGTTGCGCTTCGTGGGCAGGGAATTCTCTGATTGGCCGCAGGTGCGCGCCGACCTCGGCACCGGCAAGAGCCGCGAAGGACGCGGGGTGTACATAGGGACGCGGCGTCGGCAAACCGACTTCACCCGGCGACTGACCGCGCGCCGCAGCGAGCACCGCAGCACCCAAGAGGCCGCCGGTGCGGCCCTGGTCGGTCGCCATACCGTGGGTGGTGTAGCGCTTCATATGCTCGATATGTGTGTACCCCTCACGATGAGCGAGACGAATGTCGCCCACGGTCACATCGTGCTGCAAATCAACGAAGGCTTTACCGTGACCCGGCACTTCCCAGATCGCGGCCAGCGGTGTCACCTCGGGGTCAGCAGGTATTGCAAGTTCGGCGGGCATTACCAAGGCACGGCCGTCGACAGCATCGCCCTGAGGTTGCCCGGCGCGGTCGGTGGCGAGTTCGGCAGCCACTTGCGCAGCCATCGCTTCGCCATGCTGTGCAGCAGCAGCCAGGCCAAAAAAACCCGCTGCGGCACCCGCTACGGCACCAATATTCGCCGGTAGTGAGGCTGCGAACGTAGCCAGATCATCTCGCCAATTCGTTTGTCCGCCGGCCTGTGTGGCGAGGGCTGATTCGGGTTGAAAGCCCCCGGAGAGCAACACGCAGTCGGCGGCAAGTTCGAGCCGCGCTTTCCCGTCCAGATCGCCGATGCAGACGCCCTGAACCTGGCGTCGACCCTTGATGGCGACAATGGCTGCTGCCGCATGCACTACGATGCCAAGTGCACGGGCGCGATCGGCAGCCAAAGATTTTGCTCGCGGATCGACGATGGCCTGTACCTTGATACCTGCGGCCTGCAGCGCAAAAGCGGATTCATAGGCCCAATCGGAGTTCGCGAACAGCACCGGGCGCTCGCCGACAGCCACCCCATAGCGGCGCAGATAGGCGAGGGCCGCGCCCGCCAGCATGACTCCCGGCAGATCATTATTGACGCAGGCGATCAAGCGCTCGTTAGCCCCGCTCGCGAGTAATACGCGTCGCGTGCGAATGACGCGCAATCGCTCGCGGGGCAGGTCGGAGTGTGGCGATCCGTGCTGGGGTCCGGCGTCGGTCAGAGTTTCGACGGCACCGAACACACCATGATCATAGGCCGCAATGATTTGTGTCCGCGTCAGCACGCGCACCGAGGCGGCTCGCGAGAGCGCGTTGCTCGTCTCATTGCGCCACGCCTGCCAGCGCGGATCAAGCAAAGTGCCGCCGCCGATGGTGACGTCACGCTCTACCACCATGACCCGAAGACCACTGCCGGCGAGGCGGCGCGCCGCCGCGAGACCCGCAGCACCCGCGCCAATGATCAGGACATCGGCATGATCGTTTACGGTTTCTTCACCATGCTCGACTGGGCTCGTGGCCGTGCGCTCGAGCTTGCCGAGACCCGCGGCCCGACGAATTGCGGGTTCATAGATTTTTTCCCAGGCCCAGCTCGGCCGCGTGAAGGTTTTGTAGTAAAAGCCCGCGGGCAACACAGCGGCAAACAGACTGTTGATCGACAGCAGATCGAATTCGAGCGACGGCCAACGATTTTGACTCGCGACTCGCAAGCCGGGCGCGATGCGCACGGTCGTGGCGGGGCGGTTGGGTGCGCGCGCCGTGGCACCCAGGATATCGATGAGTCCGCAGGGCTCTTCGGGGCCTGCTGTGATGATGCCGCGCGGTCGGTGATATTTGAAGCTGCGACCGACGAGTTGTACGCCATTGGCCAGCAGCGCAGAGGCCACGGTATCACCGGTAAGACCGGTGATCACGCGACCATCGAATTCGAACTCGATAATCTTTGAAGCGTCGGTGAGTACGCCATCCGCAATCCGTCGTGCATAGCTTGCCGCGCTCATGGCTGGCCCGTCACTGACTCGATGACGTGACTGACGGTGTGTCGCCGTACCTCGAGCCATTGGCGGCAGCCCGCCGCATGAAACCACCACTCGCGATGCCAACCTTTCGGGTTCGTGCGCTCGTACACATAGGCCGCGTAGGCCGCGGTGTCGGCATCGGCGGCGGGCCGGCGCACGCTCGCGTCACCGCCGTAGTGGAATTCCACTTCGTCGCGAGTTCCGCAATGAGGACACGGGATTCTCAACATGAGGTCGCCCGCCGCCTCAGTGCGCCCACGGGAAGGGACCCGTGCCGGGTTCATCGACGGTGCGCCCTTCGGCGAATCGTGCGAGATCCATGTGTGTGGTCAAAGGATGTGCGGCACCGCGCGCGATCAAGTGTGCGGTGGTATAGCCGCCTGCTGGGATCGCCTTAAATCCGCCGTAACACCAGCCGCCGTTCATCACCAAGCCATCGATCGGCAGGCGCGAAATGATGGGCGAACCGTCCATGGTCATATCCATGATGCCGCCCCACTGACGCAGGATGCGCAGGTTGGCCAGCGCCGGTAGCAGGGCCACGCCCTCGGCGGCGACTTCCTGCGCGACCCACTGCGTGCCGCGCTGCGCATAGGTGTTGTGGCGATCGATGTTGCCACCGAAAACCATGCCGCCTTTGTCCGACTGGCTGACGTAGTAATGGCCCGCACCAAACATCAGTACTACATCGAGAAAAGGTTTGATCGATTCACTGACAAAGGCCTGCAAGGCATGCGATTCGATCGGCAGACGAACGTCCGCCATGGCCGCGACGTGCGATGAGTGACCGGCCACTGCGAGACACACAGTACCTGCGCCAATGAAACCGCGCGTGGTTTCGACGCCCGTGACGCGACCGCCTTGCTGCCGTAGCCCAGTCACTTCGCAATGTTCGATGATGTCGACGCCTGCCTCGGAGGCGCCTCGTGCGTAGCCCCAGGCTACGGCGTCGTGGCGCACGGTGCCGCCGCGTGGCTGCATGAACGCGCCCATGATCGGGAAGCGACCGTTATCAAGCGCAATCGCCGGGATCAAAGATTTGAGCGCTACACGGTCGAGTTCGATACAGTCTGCACCGACGAGATGCATGTCGTTGGCCCGACGAGTCATGGCATCGCGCTGGCCGTCGGTGTGGTAGGTGTAGACGCAACCGCGCTGGCTGACCATCGCATTGAAGTTGAGTTCCTGCTCGAGACCTTCCCAGAGCTGCAAAGAAAAATCGTAGAAGCGAATGTTTTCTGGCGTGTAATAGGTGGAGCGGATGATGGTCGTGTTGCGCCCGACATTACCGAGGCCGATCGGGCCTTTTTCGAGCACCGCGACATTGGTAATGCCGAAATGGTTGGCGAGATAGTACGCGGTAGCGAGCCCATGACCGCCGCCGCCGATAATAACCACCTCATACTCGGAGCGCGGTTCGGCCTTGCGCCAGGCACGAGTCCAGTTGCGGTGACCCGAGAGCGCTTCACGCAGCAGGCGGAGCGCGGAGTAGCGACCCGTCGACTTGAAGGCGGGGCCTGTGGAAGAGGCGACGTCCTGGGGAGTTTTTTCTATCATCGTCGGGGTGCGAGTTTAGGTCTTGGGTAACAAGTCGGGCAATGACAAGTCGGACAACGTTTTTAGAGGTATGACCTCGGCGCTACGCTCAAGCAGTCTTGTTGCCCGGGGTATCGCGCCATTGCGATTCTTCGGTCACGGCGGTGGTCTCGGGTTGCGCCTTGATGAAGCGACCGCGCTGTTCGCGTGGCACATCGGCGCGTCTCGAGCGTCGCCAGAGGCAGAACACGGCGAGCATCGCCCCAAGTACGGCCAAAATCGCAAAGTAGGCGGGCCCCTGATAGTGACCCATCAGTACGCCGCCGACGATCGGGCCGATGACTGCGGCGCCACCGTTGAGTAACAAAAGTCCGCTGCTCGCTGCCACCATCTCGCTCGGATCGAGACGGTCGTTAACATGCGAAACTCCGAGCGAATAAACCGACAGCACGAGCCCGCTGATCAGCGCGGCGATCGGCAGCAACAGCACGCCCGGGATATCACTCCAAAAAGTCAGGGCGGCAGCGAGTATGCCCGCGAGCAGCGAGACGCCGGCGATCACGGCGCGTCGTTCGAGTCGGTCGGCAAGCATACCGACGGGATACTGCGTGAGTACGCCCGCGAGAATGCTGCCCGCCATGAAGATTGCGACCGCGGGGTCGTTCATGCCGTTCAGTCGCGCGTAGACGGGACCCAACGAAAAAACGATGGAGCTCATGAGGCCGGAGGTCGTGACCGCAACCACGCCCAAGGGTGAGCGACGGTAGAGATCCAGAAAAGGTACATGCCGCGGTGTGTCAACCGCGGGCGCAGCCTGCGCCGACAATACGAGTGGCACGATGGCAAGACAGATCAGCCCCGCCACCAGCATGAACGGGGTATTGGAAGCCGGGTTCGATACCAAAAGCAAAAACTGTGCTGCGCCCAGACCGCCGTACAGCACTACCATGTAGAGCGCGAGTAATCGGGAGCGGGTCTCCTGTGTCGCCCGATCATTTAGCCAGCTCTCGGCGACAACGTAGATTCCAGCGAAGCATATTCCGGTGACAAGCCGCATTGCGCCCCAGATGGTGGGCGTCACGAACACCGGTTGGCAAAGCGTCGAGATTGCAGCAATCGCGGCTAACGCAGAGAATACACGTACATGACCGACGCTACGGATGAGGCGTGGCGCGATCATCGTGCCGATCAGGAACCCGGCGTAGTAGCAGGACATTACGATGCCGATCGCGGCGGTCGCAAAACCCTCGGATTGCGCGCGTACACCGAGCAGGGTCGATTGCAATCCTGCACCGAGCATTAAGACGCCCATGCCAAGTAACAACGGCCAAGTGCTGGCGATCAAGCTTGCAGGCATGGTGAAAACGGCGCGTCTTGCGAGGTCGGCAAAGAGCACACATCATACCTGGTGATGTTCGCCAAAACTCGTAAAGTCGTGCGCGGCTTCGCGCTATTTTTGCGGTATTTTGAGTGCATGCTGCTTGGCGTCGGCGGCGTTGTCGTCAGCTTTTCGTCGGCGGCGTTTGCAGAATCAAAACCGTCGCTTTTGGTCAACGGCGAAACGCTGATCGGTGCGCGCTCGGCCACATCGGGCGTCGATGCCTTCCTCGGTATACCCTTCGCTGTAGCGCCGATCGGTGAGTTGCGTTGGCAGGCCCCGCGCGAGTTTCATGGTCGTGGCAGCACGCGACCGGCTGATCGGTTTGCGCCGGCTTGCATGCAGAGCATGCGCATCCTCGACTGGTATCGCGGTATGGCCGAACGCTTCGGCGGCAGTCGCCGCGTGTTTGCTGATCTCGATACCGCCGAGGATTGTCTCTATCTCAATATTTGGGCGCCGACGAGGCCGGCGGAGCCATCCGCTTCGTCGGGACTGCCTGTGATGGTGTTCGTCCACGGCGGCAGCAATCGCAGCGGTTGGTCTTTCGAGCCGAATTATCATGGGCACCGACTGGCCGCCGAGGGCGTGGTGGTGGTCAGTATCGCGTACCGCTTGGGCGTATTCGGATTTTTCGCCCATCCACAGTTGGCGGGCGCTAACTTTGGTCTGCAGGATCAGCTCGCCGCCCTGCGTTGGATACAGCGCAATATCGCGAGCTTTGGCGGTGATCCACAACGAGTGACGATGTTTGGTGAATCGTCGGGTGCCGGGAATATTGCCGCGTTGATGTTGTCTCCCGCGAGTCGTGGTTTATTGCAGCGCGCCATTTTGCAAAGTGGTAGCGCCTTCGGGTGGCCAAAGATCCGAACCTTGGCTGATGAGCAGGCGAGGGGTCTCAAGCTTGCGAGCGTACTCGATGACCTTCAGTCACCAAAGATTTTTGGCGTCTCACCAATGACGTCTCAGCAGCAGATTTCGGCCCTGCGACGCATCGATGCAAAAATGCTGCTGCGTGTTGCCGAAAAGGTCTATCGTGATCACTACCACGCACCGGTGATCGACGGCGAGATCATCAACGCGGGGCTCGATGAGCAACTTGCACGCGCGGATTGGCCGCTGCAGCAGTTGATGATTGGTAGCAATGCCAATGAGTATTACTCGGTAGCGGCCGGTGCCGGGGATCCGGCCGCGGTCGATCGCGCCGTAGCGGGTGCCGAGATCCTCAACACCGCTGCCGTGCGCAAGGCTTTGTCCGCGACCTCTGATGTGGCGCTCGCACTCGATCGCTTGGAGACCGCCGAGTCGATGCTTTGTCCCGCGCAGTGGCTGGCCGCCGGGGTGGCAAGGGCGGGACGTCCGGTGTGGATGTATCAGTTTGCCCGCGTGCGCGAAGGTGCAGTCGCTGCGCAGCTACGCGCCTATCACGGCGCCGAACTGCCTTATGTTTTTGGTACCCATGATGCATGGCTACCGACTGCCGATGCTGATCGGCAGCTGACTCAAAAAATGATGGCGGCGTGGGTGGAGTTTGCGCGAAGCGGCTCGCCGCTCGCGGCAACGCCTCACTGGCCCCGATTCACGGTGCCCGGTCCGCGCAATGTCATGCAGTGGAATGCGCCGCTTAATGAGGCCTCGGCAATCATCGATAGTCCAGAGCCCGATCTTTGCAGGATCTACGGCGAGAAGATCAGGCCCTAGCCTCGGCACAAAGATCAATGCAGTAACGGCGCAGCCGGGTACAGGCCTCGACGATCAGCGATTCGTCCACGGCAAAACTGAGGCGCACATAATCACGAGTCTGCGCGCCGAAGGCGCCGCCCGCGATGCAAGAGACGCCATGACAGTCGAAGAATCCTCGTGCAAAGCCTGCGCCTTCGAGCCCTGTGTCGCGGACATCAAGCAACATGAACATGCCGGCTTGAGGCGACAGGGGCCTGATACCCGGAATTCCTTGGAGATGCTCGAGCATCAAGGACGCTCGCCGCTCGCAGTAGCGGCGCATCTCGCCTTCGGCCTCATCGGCGAGGTCGAGCGCAGTGATGGCTGCTTCCTGGATGAACCCCGGCAGACCGTAGAGCATGCACAGCACGAGATTTTCGGCGTGATCGATCAGCTCGCGCGGACCGGTCATCCAACCGACCCGCCAGCCGCACATCGCATGCGACTTCGATAAGCTGCCGATGGTCACTACACGCTCGGGCATCTGCGCGGCGAGGCTCGGTACACGACCTCCCGGCGCTAGTCCCGCATAGACTTCGTCGGCCACGATCCAAAGATCATGCGCGCGGGCAAGTTCGGCGATGCCGGCGAGTTCGGCGGTCGAAAGTATGCTGCCAGTGGGATTGCCCGGCGTGGCGAAGCTGAGCACGCGCGAGCGCGGCGTGAGGGCGCTCTGCAGTCGATCGAGATCCAAGCGAAAGCCGGCATCTCGATTGAGTGGTACCCGGATAAGCGCTGCACCCGAGGCTTCGAGCGAGGCCGGATAAGTGGAATACATGGGATCAAAGGTAAGTGCTTCATCGCCGGGCTGCGTCAGGCATAACATGGCGACAAGTAGCGCATTTTGAGCACCGCAGAGCACGATCACTTGCTCGGGAGTCAAGCGTTGTCCGCAGCGGCTGGTGTGCCGCTGCGCAATGCGCTCGCGCAGCGCGCTGCGACCGCGAATGGCGGTGTAGTGGGTGTCGCCCGCGTGCAAAGCGTCGACGGCCCGTGCGACCACGGGTGCTGGCGTCACCACATCGGGGTCGCCAACGCTTAAGATGATGACGTTCTCGCCGCGCTCTTTGGCAGCGAGGGCGCGATAGTGAGTGTCCCAGGCATCGGCGCCATCGCCACCGACGCGTTTGACTAATTGCGAGAACTTCACCGCTATGAGCGTAACACCGAGATCCATAGGCTGCTATGTCGTCGAACTGCTTGCTGCCAACGGTGTCGACACCGTGTTTGGTATTCCCGGGGTCCACAACCTCGAGTTGTACCGCGGTCTCGCGCGTCAGCAAGGCGTGCGTCATGTGCTCGCACGGCACGAACAGGGTGCAGGCTTCGCAGCCGATGGTTATGCCCGCAGTACGGGGCGTCCCGCGGCTGCTTTTGTGATCTCTGGCCCCGGCGTTAGCAATGTGCTGACCGCTGCGGCGCAGGCATTTTCCGATTCGGTGCCGCTGCTCGTGATCGCGAGTACGCCCCACAGTCAGTCTTTGGGCCAGCGTTGGGGAGTGCTGCACGATCTCAACCATCAACACGGTGTGATGGGATCGGTGCTCGATTGCGCAACAACCGCGACTACCGACCTGATGGTGCGCGATGCGCTGCAACAGGCCTTCGCCATGTTTCGCTCCGCGCGGCCGCGCCCCGCTTATCTTGGGGTACCGCTTGATGTGCTGGCCATGAACACCGATCTGCCGGCTCAAAGATTTGAGCGGCTGGCGCGTCCGACCGCTAGCGCAGGTGACCTTGCTGGTGCGCTCAGTCTGCTCGGGGCGGCAGAGCGACCGATCATCGTCGCTGGCGGCGGTGCGCGACTGGCGGCGGCTGCGCTGCGACGGCTAGTCGAAAATCTCGATGCTTATTTCGTTACGACCGCGGCGGGTAAAGGACTGTTACCAGAGGATCATCCGGGTAATCTCGGTTGCTCGCTGCCCTATGCGCCCACTCAGCGTCTGCTGGCCGAGGCCGATGTGGTGTTGGCGGTGGGTACCGATCTAACCGAGACCGATATCTACACGGCAGATCGATTGGCTCACGGAGGCCAGTTGATCCGCATCGATATCGCGGAGCGCGAGGATCCTCGGCATCCGGCGGCGATCTCGATGTGCGCCGATGCAGCGCCGACGCTGACCGCGCTCGCAGCGGCTATCACACCACGCAGTGGTTGGCGGAGTACGGCGGGCGGCGCACCGGTGCATCGCGCGCACATAGAGACGGGTTTCGATGCGCGCACGCAGTTGCTGCAGCGCGCCCTGGCCGCCATCCGTGCGGCGTTGCCGGCTGATGCTGCGGTGTTCGGCGACATGACGCAGATCGCGTATCTCGGCAATTATGCTTTTACAGCCAATGAGCCTGGCGTGTGGCATCACCCCTCGGGCTACGGCACACTCGGACACTCGTTACCGGCCGCACTCGGGGCGAAATGGGCGAACCCGGAGCGCGCGATTGTCGCTCTCGCGGGTGATTTTGGGCTCCAGTTCACGCTCGGCGAACTGGCGACCGCAGTGGAGCTTGAGCTCGGATTGCCGATCGTGGTGTGGAACAACGCGGCACTCGGCCAGATCCGCGACGACATGATTGCGACCGGCATTGCGCCACTCGGTGTCGTTGCACGTAATCCGGATTTTGTCGCTCTGGCGCGTGCCTATGGCGCTACCGGACTCAAAGTTCGCAGCACGCGGGAACTTACCGCAGCGATCGGTGCCGCGTTGCAGCGGCGTGGGCCGACGCTGATCGAAGTGCTCGAGACTGAGTTCGTCGCGGCCTGAGTGCCTAAAGCTTGTAACTTGCGTCGAGCCGATCGAGTAGCCGCAGTAGCGCCGACCACGCCAGATCATTGGGCTCGTTGACGAGATGCGCCTCGGGCGCTGGGGGCGGCGCGTTGAACTGCCGCTCGGTTTTGCGGCAGATATGCTTTGCGGGTAAGGCGAGCGCCTGTCCGGTGCTTTGCGCTGCGAGCTGAATCTCGCAAGCTTTCTCGAGATAAAACATGCGCAGGAAAGCCTGCGCAACGGTCGTGCCCACAGTCAGCAGCCCGTGGTTGCGCATGATCATCACCGGTTTATCACCAAGATCGCGCACCAAGCGTCGACGTTCGCTAAGATCGTACGAGATACCTTCGTAGTTGTGATAGGCGACTCGCTCGTAAAACTCCAACGAAATCTGGTTAACGGGCAGGAGACCGTCGCGTTGCGCAGCAATCGCACAGCCGGCGAGGGTATGCGTATGCACGATGCAGTGCGCGTCGTCGCGTGCCTCGTGAATGGCGCCGTGGATTACGAATCCTGCGAGGTTGATCGGCGACTGCGCTGAGCCTGCGACCTTACCTTCAGCATCGAGCAGCACGAGATCCGAGGCTGTGATTTCATCCCACATTAACCCGTACGGATTGATCAAATATTGTCGCTCCGGTCCCGGGACGCGCAGCGTACAGTGCGTGTAGATGAGATCAGTCATGCGGTAGTGCGCGAGCAATCGGTAACACGCGACGAGGTCCTGCCGCAGCTGCCGGAGCTCGCGCCTAGTCGGTGTGTTCTTTCTTGGCTTGTTCTTGCTACGTGTGTTCATATGGCGTCGACCGTCCTCGCTGTCGACCAGTTGATGGGTTGGATTTTCGGCAACACCCAGATCCAGCCGATGAGGCCGAGAACATTGATCGCGGCGGCCAGCATGAAGGCCCGTTCGAATTCACCTGTGGCTCCCAGGATGAAACCCGTCGCCGCGGGGGCGATGAGCCCGGCAAGGTTGCCGCACATGTTCTGCACACCGACCCAGCGCGCGGCCGCCGTCGGACCCGCCATGATCTGCGGAACCGCAAAGGTGCCTGGCGATCCGATACCGATAACAAGCTGATAAAGATAGAGGCAGGCGATGGCAGCCGTCGCGGGCAGGGTGACGAGGCCCACCATGCAGCCAATCCCGAGCAGGTGATACACACTGAGGATGGTTTTATAGGTGACATTGATCGAGTGCCCGCGCGCAATCCAGCGATCGATCAGCCACCCCGAGCTCCAGGCGGCAACCGCATTCAGCAGATAGGCGCCGCTTGCGACCGCGGCCATAGCAGTGATCGAAAAACCGCGCTCGGTGATCAGGTATGAGGGGAGCCAAGCGAGAATTAAATAAAACGAGTAGTTCATCGAGAAGAGACCGAGCGAGGTACCCCACAGCCCGCGTTGTTGCAAAATTTCTTTAAACGAGGGACCTACGGCGACGTCATCTTTGAGACGAGGTTCGCTGACCACCACG
The DNA here is from genome assembly GCA_016874555.1 of Gammaproteobacteria bacterium. Taxonomy (GTDB): domain Bacteria; phylum Pseudomonadota; class Gammaproteobacteria; order Steroidobacterales; family Steroidobacteraceae; genus UBA964. The sequence goes on from VGTW01000008.1 coordinate 27,422, forward strand.
CGACGCCACAACAACAGCCACAGCAGCGAGAGCGCACCGAACAACAGGAAGCTCGATCGCCAGCCGTAGTGTTCGATCAGTAATCCTCCGAACAGCGTGCCGATGGCGGGGCCGATCAGGTAGCCAAACGCCGTAATGCCGTTAGCTTCGGCAAGACGTGAGGCCGGCACCCCCGCCGCTAGCAGTCGCGACATGCAGGGGAACGAAACGCTTTCGCCGAGACCGAGCAGCAGGCGTAACAGTAGTAGGGCGACGAACGACGCCGCAAACCCACTCGCGAGCGTTGCCATCGACCAGATGCATAGTCCTGCGGTGAGTACCGCGTGCGCACCATAGCGTTCGGCCAACCAACCGGCGGGCACCATGGCCAACACATAGGTCGCAAAAAACGCCGACAACAGCACGCCGAGCTGCTCGGGCGAGAGGGCCAGCTCTTGCTGAATCACCGTGGAGGCGGTGGCGAGATTCCCGCGGTCGACATAACTGATGAGCAGCGCGAGCGAGACCACCCACGCAATTTTGGTGGGTGAGCTCGGCGAGCTGTTTTGGATCATCAGAACTTCTGAGTAAATTTCATACCAACGGTACGTGGCTGTGGACGAACGCCATAGGGCTGAACACCGCAAACGCTCTCAGCGCATTGCGCGGTTTTGTAGAGCACTGAGTCTTCATTGGTGAGGTTCTGAATGAAAACCTCGACCGTGTAGTTATTTTTGCTCACACCGGCACTGAGATCTGCGATCGTGTTTGCTGGGATGTCGCCGATGATGGCGTTGTCGGCGAGCGACAAACGCGCAGCGGCCTTCCCCGAGTGCGATACGGCGCCCTGAATATGCGCATTATAGTCGCCCATCTCGAAACTGTATCTTGCCACCACGTTGCCCTTGAACTCCGGTGTGATCGGCAACGAGGTGCCCTTTGGCGCGTTAATCCTTGTGACCTTGCCGTCCGCGTCGAAGTTGGAGAAGTTGCTCTTAAGCTCGGAGTTGTAAAACGAGGCCGTCGCCGAAATCATCAGCGCGTCGGCCGCCAGCCACTGCAGCTGGGTTTCGATACCGCTGACCTCTGCCGAGGGTCCATTGGCCACCTGGGTGATGCCGTTGGCGCCCTGGAAGGAGATCTGGAAATCATCCCACTGCTGCAGGAACAGCGCGCCGTTTAATTGCAGGCGGTTGTTCATCCACGCGGTCTTCCAGCCAAATTCATAGTTTGTAAGAAAGTCAGAAATGTAATCGCCGGCGAAGGGGTTGCGATTTATACCACCGGGACGATATCCCTCGGACCATGTGAGATACATCATCGCGTCGTCGCTCGCTTTCCAGCGCAAATTTACACGACCAATATTTTCGCTCTCGTCGATGCCCTTTGCGACGTTCTGGCAAGGAGCGTCTTTGTAGGCCTTTTGGGATTTACAGCGGTATTCACCGTTGCTGGACCAGCCTTGGCCCATGGGCGAGAAGGCACCGGAGCCACCGTTGGCTACTGCACCGGGTTCGCTGCCCGACGGCGCTCTCGACCGGCTGAAGCCAAGAGAAAAGCCAAAGAAACCGTTGACCGTGACCTCAGGCTTGAAGAAACGTGCGCCGACTGTGAGCTCCAGAGAATCCGTAATATCGAATGCAACCTGTCCAAAGATTGCTTCGTCGGTATCGACGCGATCGAGGCTGTTGAGATAGACGACGCCTGGATACTTCGTGCCGTTCGGTTCATCGCGATTCATTAACATAGAGTCAGCGAGACCCGCGATGTTACCGAAGGGTTGCTCGAAGTCATGCTTCTGCTTTTGATAGAAAGCGCCAAGCAAACCGCGTACGCGCCGCTCGGGGTCGGAGCTGATCCGTAACTCGTGACTCTGCTTTGTGTAGGCGTCGTTGTTGACAAAGCTGTGTGCAGGGTTAGGACGACCACCCGCGTTATTGAGGAACAAGCCCGCGAAGTATCCCGTGGTGTAGGCGTTGTCATACCAATAGGAATAGTCGGAGTAATCGAAGGAGGCGTCGACGTCGCGGTTGAGGTAGTTGCCAGCATAGGTGAGATCAAAAGTGCCGATCTTGCCCTCGATGGTGAGACCGCCCTGATACCACTTGTCTTTCGAATACTCTTCGCGGAAGTGCGTGACGGCATATTGGCCCGGCGCAAAATCGCTGAGATCGTCACCCCAGAAGCCGTTACTCCTCTGCTGCTGGTACTGCACCGACGGCGTCAGAGTCCAGTTGTCATCGAGCTCGACACGCAGAGCGGCTCGCGCGCCGGTAGTGCTGAGGGTGTTGTAGTCGTCTTTCGCGCTGGTCCTGTTGTCGACCGTGAAATCGTCAGCACGCGTGCTGGCATCACCCGGGTAAAGGCGCGTGCCCGCGACGTTGTCGATCCAGCCGGCCTCGCTCGATCGCCAGCCGACCAAGCGCACCGCGGCACGGTCGCTGATTGGCAGGTTGACGAACCCCTCGACGACATAGCCATCTCCGCCCTCGGAGACGTTATTGGCTTCGAGAGCATAGCCTGAAGAGAATTCTCCGATCTCGGGCTTATTGGTGATGATGCGGATGGTGCCCGCCTGCGAGCTCGCGCCGTACAGCGTGCCCTGTGGGCCCGCCAAGGCTTCGACACGTGCGATGTCGTAAAGGTGCAGATCGAGATTGCCCTGAATCGTTGTGATCGGCTGCTCATCGAGGTAGGTGCCGACGCTTGGTTGCGAGGTGGTCGCCTGACCATCACCGCCGGTGACGATGCCGCGCATGTACACTTTAGCGAAGCCGGCACCTGCACCAGTCTCTGGCGTTGCAGCCACACTTGGCAGCATGCGAACGTAATCATTGAAATTGCGGATGTTGAGCTCTTCGAGCTTCTCGGAATTGATTGCCTCGATGCTGATAGGCACATCCTGCAAGTTCTCGCTACGCTTCTGCGCAGTCACCACAATCTCTTCCAAGCCGCCGCTATCTTGTGCAAGCCCCGTCTGCCCGCTGAGGGCCATGACGACGGCCGCCGCGATAGGTGTTTTGAGGATGGGTTGTGAAATGAGATCGGTACGGCTGCACTGCTTCTTTTTCATGCCCTTGCCTCGCGGGTTAATTCGTGGCAAGGCTACGCCAAATCCGTTTGGCCGCAAAGGGGGGGGCAGCCGGGTAGCTTAGCTGCCCAGGACCGGCCCCAGAGCGGTCTTGAGCGGGTCCAGCCAAGGCTCATAGTGACGCCACTGATCCAGCCCGTCCCGATAGATCGGACGTCGCACCTGTTCGGAGCTTGCGGTACGTACTGGGCGATTATTCTCGAAAAAACGTAGGCAGGCCGGCTCGAAGGGCAGGCCGCAATAATTGAGCAGGCGGTGCACCTCGCGTTCAGTGTCGTCGATCATTTCCTCGTAGATCACCCGGTGGACCCGCCCAGGAAGCACGGCATCGTAGTGCGCCATCAGCTCGACGTAGTCACGGTAGTAGCCCCCAGCATCTTCTAGCCCATAACTGAAGCGCTGGCCGCGTGCATAACACTGTTTGAAATTTGAAAAACAGCAGGCGAGCGGATGTCGACGCGCATCGACGATCTTGGCGTTCGGTAACATCAGGTGGATCAAACCGATGTGCAGAAAATTATTGGGCATCTTGTCGATGAAGCGCAGACGGGTGGTCTTACGATGGACCCGAGTGCCGTGCAGATAGCGCTCTCCGAGCTCGCGTGATTCTGCGGGCGTGAGTGATGCGAGGGTTGACGCATAGCCGCCCTCCGGGTCCGCGGCGCGAGCCCGTAATTCGCGGGCGAGGGCAATCACGTCGGGGAGTTCCGAGGTGCCCTCGACGGCCGAGTGACTGGAGAGAATCTGCTCGAGCAGGGTCGAACCAGCGCGCGGCATGCCGAGAATGAAAATGGGGTCTGAGGCCTCATGACCCACACCCGCACGCTCTGCAAAGAATTCGCGAGTGAAGACCTTCTTCAGTCGCTGCACGCGCAGGCTATTGAGTCTGGCATCATAAGGCTGACGCTCGCGTTGCAAGCGGTTGCCGCGCTCGTAGTGCGCGAAAGACTCGTGGTAGTCGCCCGTGTCTTCCATGGCCTTGCCCATCGCGAAGTGCAGGTGCACGCGATGTACTGCATCGAGGGTCTGATTCTCGAGCTGCTGCCGCATGAGTTGCAGGTCTTGGTCGGTGAAGCGGAAGGTTTTGAGATTGGCGAGGCTCCAGTAGGCTTCGCCGAGTGCGGGTTCGAGCGCGAGACAGTTGCGGTAGACGGTCACGCAGTCGTCGCGGCGCCCGGCAGTTTTGAGCACGTGGCCGTAGCTCAGCCACACCTTGGCATTGCGCGGATACTCGCGCAAAAGTTTCGCGTAGATCTTGCTCGAGCGTTCGACGTCGCCGACCCGGCTCAACACGACGGCATGAAGGTTGCGGTAGCTGGGGTTGTGCGGGTCTTGCCAGAGCAGCCGCTCGACCTCGGCGAGGCACTCTGTGACTTTGTTACGGCGGTGCAGCAGGATCGCGTAGTTATAGCGTGCCGCGGTAAAGTTCGGCGCGAGCTCCAAGCAGCGAGTCAGCAGGCGCTCGCCAGCTTCTTCCTCGCCGCAGCGCACCGCTACCTCGGCTAGCATGCGAATGGCCGGCACGTCGGTGGGGGCTCGCTTCAAATGATTTTTGAGCAGCGACTCGGCGCGCGGAATATCATTGGCCAACATGGCCGCGGCCGCAGCCTGCAACTGGGGATGACCTGCGGCGCAGCGTGTATGCTCGAGGTAAGCCGAGTCGGCCTCGGCGGTCTCGCCGATCGCCATCAGTTGATCCGCGAGTGCTCGCCAGGCTTCAGGATGATTAGGTTGCTCGCGCAGCAACTCGCGCAGTTTTGCGATCGCGGCTTCGCCCATGGCGAGGCATCCTAACCCAAAGCCTCGGGGCGATCAGACTCAGATGTTTGAGTCGGGTGCCGCTGCCTTGCGGCGATCCATGAAGTCGAGCAGCGCCTCGTCGATGGCTGGATCGAGCGGCGGCGCGACATAGTCTTCGAGTAGTCTCTTGTACTGGCGATTTGCGCGCTGCGCCATGTCGAGAGCACCCTCGGCGTCCCACTGCTCGAAGCTATTGTTATCGGCGAGCGGCGAGCGATAGAACGCGGTTTCGAAGTTGGACTGGGTGTGCGCACAGCCAAGAAAATGCTTGCCCGGGCCCACTTCGGAAATCGCGTCCATGGCCTGTCCGTTCGGCGTCACGTCGACCCCGGCCAGCATGGTGTGGAACATGCCGGCCTGATCGACATCCATCATGAATTTTTCGTAGCCCATGGCGAGCCCGCCCTCGAGCCAGCCTGCGGTATGCAACACGAAGTTCACGCCCGCGAGACAGGTGGGCAGCATGGTCTGTACCGACTCGTATGCAGCCTGCGCGTCGGCAATCTTTGAGGCGCACAAACCGCCACCGGAGCGGAAGGGAACGCCGAGCCGACGCGCGAGCGCCGCCATCACGTAGAGCACGAGTGCAGGTTCCGGTGTACCGAACGTTGGTGCGCCCGATTGCATGGACATGGACGAGGCGAAACTGCCGAAGATGACCGGTGCGCCCGGATTGATGAGCTGCACGAGCGCCATGCCGGCGAGGGCCTCGGCAAGGGTTTGTGTCGCGGTGCCTGCCACCGTGACCGGCGCCATGGCGCCCGCCAGGATGAACGGCGTCACGAGGTTACTCTGATTCGCCTTCGCGTAAACCTTGAGCGCACCCAACATGGTTGCGTCGTAGGTCATCGGTGAATTGACGTTGATCAGGCTGACGAGAACGGTATTCGGTTTGCCGGTCAGCGGATCGAGGTAGCGATCGGCGAAAGCGATTTTTGCCATTTCGACCGAGTCGGCCGCGCGCTCCGGGGCCGTGACCGAGCCCATGAACGCCTTGTCGCTGTACTTGACGTGGCTGTACAGCATATCGAGGTGACGCTTATTGACCGGCAAGTCGACCGGTTCGCAAATCGTACCGCCCGAGTGATGCAAAGAATTCGCCATGTAGGCAAGTTTGACGAAATTACGAAAGTCCTCGATGCGCGCGTAGCGGCGTCCCTCATCGAGATTGCGTATGAAAGGCGAGCCGTAAGCAGGTACGAACACGACAGCATCGCCGCCGATCCGTACATCGCGTGCCGGGTTTCGTGCCAGCTGGGTAAACTCGCGCGGCGCGTTTTTTTGAATCAATTGGCGACACATACCGCGAGGCATGCGCACCCGCTCACCCTCGACGTACGCGCCCGCTTTACGCCAAATATCGAGCACCTCGGGGTCTTCGCGAAAATCGATCCCGACCTCTTCGAGGATGCGATCGGCATTATCCTCGATGGTGGCAAGACCCTCTTCACCCAGCACCTCGAAGCGCGGAATCTTTCGCACTATATAGGGGGCGGAGACGGCGCCACGCGCCGCGCGCGCCGCGCGCTTGGCGTCACGGGCGCTGGGGCGACGGCCGCCCGAACTGCCTGTCGAGTTATCGCTCATGGTTGAAACTCATTGATCGAAAATTATGGGTAGCCGGGGTGGCGGTGGCTAATCCAGAAGCGGCGTCCATATGCCCGCCTGCGTCAGGCGGATTTTCTGCTGGGCAAGACGGCTTATCATCCACGGTGCGCCTCGTGGAGGGCGGCAATATGATCGGGCCCGACTCCGCAGCAGCCGCCGAGTGCGTGGGCCCCGAGTGCGCGCCAGCTGCGCGATTCGTGGGCGTAGTCTTCGGGGGTCGCAACGCCAATGAATTGCCAGTTCGGTGCTGCGTAGCGACCGCACTCGGGATAGACCGCCACGGGTCCAGTCCAATGGTTTCGTAGGATCACAAGCGCCGGGATCGTGTCATCGAGCGAGGTATGCATGACAGCCATGGCGTCCGGTTTTAATGCGGCAAGCCCTGCGGCGACGGGGGCGAGATCGGTATCGGGTCGTCCGAAGCCGCGCAGTTTGCCATCGAGGCCACGCTCGACCGAAATGCCGATCCATACCGGCAAGCCCGCGGCAATCGCCGCCTCGCAGGCCCATAACGAGTAATCGAGATCGCGCATCATCTCCATGAGAATGAGCTCGCAGCCGCCGGCGCGCAGGCTCGCGGCCTTGCGAGTAAACAACGCGCGCGCCGTGGTCTCGCTCCAACTGCTGCTCGTCTGCGTGCGATCGGAACCGGGGACCGTCGGGCGCATGGTTGACATTGAGCCCGCCACCACGGCCGCACCGCCGGTTTTGGCGAAATGCCTGGCTGCAGCCTCGCGGGCCAAGGTCATCGCCGCTGCATCCATCCGCTCCATTTCATTGAGCCGACCGAAGTGATCGAGCAGCAAGGGGCTACTCGCAAAGGTGTTGGCGGTGATAATCTCGGCGCCGGCGTCGAGGTAGCGGCCATGCACGGCACGCACGATGTCCGGGTGGGTGAGATTGGCCTCAGCGCACCAGAGCTCCGTGCTCATCGGCGCGCCTTGGCGCTGGATTTCGGTGCCCACACCGCCATCGAGCAGCACGGCCTCGCCGCGCTGCAGGCGCGCCAGCAAGGTGGTGTAGGCCGCACGACTCATGTGCGCATGCGCTGTCCCGAGGGGTCGAAGGCCGGATTATCGAGTCGCAGCGCGGCGCGACGTTCACCGATCAGCTCGACTTCGAAACCCGTGGTCGCCTGCGCGGATTCGCGATCGACGTAGCCTAGCGCCAGCGACTTGCCCACCGAGTGGCCATAGGCCCCCGAAGTAACCCAGCCGACCACGCGACCATTGAGCCAAATGGGCTCATCGGCGATGGCATCGCAATCTTTGGCGTCGATGTCCAGGGTAATCAGCTTTCTTTGACCACCCGAGGTTTTTTCGGCGAGTGCTGCCGTGCGACCGACGAAGTCGGTTTTCTTGAGATTGATGAAGCGGTCGAGATTAGCTTCGAATGGGCCATAGATCGGCCGATATTCGCGTGCCCAACTACCGAAGCTTTTCTCCATGCGCATGGAGTTGAGGGCGCGACCACCGAAGTGTCGCAGACCGAGTGGCTTGCCGGCGGCGACCAGCCGCTCGTAGAGCTCGCGGTGGAATTCGCTCTTCACCCAGATTTCGTAGCCGAGATCACCGGTGAAGGAGAGTCGGCCTACTAAGGCCGGCACCAAGCCGACGTCCATCGCGCGAAATGACATGAACGGGAAGGCCCCACTTCCGAGATCATCGTCGACCAAAGATTGCAGGAGTTCGCGCGAGGCAGGCCCGGCGATCGACAGCCCGAGCCATTCCATCGCGCAGGCGCGTACCTGTACCTTGAAGCCTGCCAAGCGCGCTTCGAACCAGCGCTGATAAAAACGCTCTGCCGCATACGTGCCGACCAGCAGGAACCGCTCGGCGCTGATCCGGCACATGGTGAAATCACCGATCAGCTTGCCGTTTTCATTCAGCATCGGGGTCAGCGCCACGCGCCCGTTAGCCGGTACCTTGTTGGCCATGATCTGCGCGAGCCAGAGCTCGGCGTCGGGTCCGGTGACTTCAAACTTACCGTAATTCGAGATTTCGATCATGCCCACGGCATCGCGTACGGCACGACACTCGGCGGAGACATGCGTATGGGCATTGGAGCGACGGAAGGTGACATCTTCGCGGGCGTCGCTGCCCTTGGGCGCGAACCACAGCGCGTGTTCGAGTCCGCAGTAATCGCCCCAGACCGGATTCTCGGTCTGCAGTCGGTCGTAAATCGGCGTGGTTTTGAGCGGGCGGGCGGCTGGTAATTCTTCGTTCGGAAAGCGGATCCGGAAGCGCCGCGAGTAATTTTCGCGCACTTTAAAATTGGTGTAGCGACGAGTCGCCCACTCGCCGTAGCGCGCCACGTCCATGCCCCAGATGTCAGCGCCGGGGTCGCCGTCCACCATCCAGTGCGCGAGCGCGAAACCCACGCCGCCGCCCTGACTGAAACCTGCCATAACGCCGCAGGCCACCCAAAAATTACGCAGTCCCGGAACGGGGCCGACGAGGGGATTGCCATCGGGTGCAAACGTGAAGGGGCCGTTGACAATTTTACGGATACCGACTTCGCCGAGTCGTGGAAAATGCTTGAAGCCGACTTCGAGGCTGGGTGCGATGCGTTCGAGATCGTTGGGTAGCAGGTCCTGACCGAAATCCCAAGGGGTGGTGCGCGTCGACCACGGCACGCCCGCGCGCTCGTAAGTGCCGAGCAGCACACCGCCTCGCTCTTGTCGCATGTAGATTTCGCCCTCGAAGTCGATGACATGCAGCAACTCGGGTTGACCCGCCAACTCAGGCACATCATCAGTGATGATGTATTGGTGTTCCATTGCGAGGATCGGCAACTCGAGACCGACCATGCGACCCACCTCGCGCGCCCATAGGCCACCGGCGTTGACGACATGCTCGGCGTGCACGTTACCCTGCTCGGTGATCACGTCCCAACTGCCATCAGCGCGTTGCTTGAGATCGACCACGCGATTTTGTCGAACGATTTCCGCACCACCGATTTGCGCCGATTTGGCGTAGGCGTGGGTGACGCCATACGGATCGACGTGACCCTCGATGGGGTCGTAGATCGCACCGACGAAATGTTTTTCGTCCAGCAGCGGAAACCGCTTTTTGGTCTCGGTCATATCGATGAGTTCGAGATCCATGCCTAGATAACGGCCGCGCGCCACCGTCATCCTCAGCCAGTCGAGCCGTTCCGGCGTGCCGGCGAGCATCAGACCGCCGGTGATGTGCAGGCCGCAGGATTGACCTGAGATCTGCTCGAGTTCGCGGTAAAGATTGATGGTGTACTGCTGAAGCTTGGCGACGTTCGGGTCGCCGTTGACGGTATGCATGCCGCCTGCGGCGTGCCAGGTCGAGCCCGAGGTGAGCTCGGCGCGCTCGATCAGCACGACATCGTGCCAGCCGGCCTTGGTCAGGTGATAAAGCACGCTTACGCCGACTACGCCACCGCCGATCACGACTACTTTTGCCTGATTTTTCATGACTTGGTTTCCCGCTTACTTTATCTACTGTACTCAGCTGACAGGAGGAGCGCCGCCTTCAGCCGTACGCCGGGTGACGAAATCATTAAGCGCATCGACGATCGCGGGATCGCGGGGTGGCGGCTGGTACGCATCGAGCGTTTGGCGCCAGATCTCCGTGGCGCGCTCGGTTGCGGTTTTGGCACCCGCGGCCTGCCACTGACCAAAGTTCTGCCAATCCGAAACCAGTGGCGCGTAGAAGGCATTACGATAGCGGGCCATAGTATGGGCGCAACCAAAGAAATGCCCGCCCGCACCTACTTCGGCGATGGCATCGAGCGCGATGTCGTTGGTGCTCGCGCCCACCGGCTGGAAGACTTCGGCAAACATCTGCAGCATCTCGATGTCAAGGATGAGTTTTTCGTACGACGTCGTGAGGCCGCCTTCGAGCCATCCCGCGGCATGCAGAATGTAGTTACAGCCGCCGAGCAATGCGCCCCATAGACTCATTTCGGATTCGTAAGCCGACTGCGCATCGGGGCAATTCGAAGCCGTTGCGTTTGACGAGCGCCACGGCAGACCGATGTAGCGGGCGAGTTGTCCTGCGCCAAAGGCGGCTTTCACGTATTCCGGCGTGCCGAATGCGGGCGAACCCGACTTCATGTCGACGTTCGACGTGAAGCTGCCGTAGATGATCGGCGCGCCGGGGCGAATGATTTGCGCGAGGGTCAGGCCTGCCAGCGCTTCTGCGTGGGCGAGGGTGAGTGCGCCCGCAATGGTAACTGGCGCCATCGCGCCCGCGAGCGTGAACGGCGTGATGATCAGCACCTGCCCCGCAGCGGCATAATCCATGATGCCGTTCGCCATCGGGATATCGAGTTGCAGTGGCGAGTTGGTATTGATGATGGTGGTGACGCAGGGGCGTGATTGGAATTCTTCGACCGAGAGACCGTACGCGATACGGATCATTTCAAAGTTGTCGACCGTCTGTCCTGGGCCGCGCGCATAGACCTTAGGGATTTTGTCGGACATCAGGAGCATCGCGCGCGTGGTTTCGAGATGCCGGAACTGCACCGAAATATCCTGCGGTTCGACGAGACCGCCAAGACCGTGCAGGACCTCGAAGCTCTGGCAAATTTTGATGATGTTGCAGAAGTCTTCGAACGAGCCAGTGCGCTTGCCGCGGATACTGTCCATGATGTTCGGTGGGCCTGAAGTAGGCGCAAACATCACATGTCGACCCCACACAGGCATGTCGAACTCCGGCTTGGCGGCGCGCATGACAATTTCGCGCGGTGCCATCTTCAAGCACTGCTCGACGTGGCCGCGATCAAGGCGAACCGTCAGCGTCGATTCATCGACTTGGGCACCGCCGCGGCGATAGGTCTCGCGGGCTTCAGGCAGCAACACCCGCATGCCCTGATTTTCGAGTAGCGTAAGGGCGCTCGCGTGTATGGCGGCGACCTGATCATCCGAGAATACTTTGAGCGGTTCGAACGGATTGACGAGGTGCCGGTAGCGCGACTGGCGCGCCGGGGCTTCGACGGTTTGCGCGGCACTGCGCCTGCGCCCACGTCGATCGGCTGCCGGTGCCGCAGTGCTTGATCCTGGTTCTGCCTCAGTCATGGTTTCGATTACTCCTCGAAAACGACTCGTACGCGCGGGTTTTACGTCGTAGAGATTCCCAGCCGATGTCCGCTGTCCAGCCGCCATCGACTGGCAGACTGACGCCGTTGATGAAGCCGCTGCGTACATCGGCGAGAAACGCGATTGCCGCAGCAATATCCTCGGGCTTCGCGAAACGCGCCATCGGTACGCGATCAACGATATCGGCGTCGGTGTAGTTGCCCGAACCTTGATCAGTTTCGTCCATTTCGGTTTTGATCCAGCCCGGGCACACGGCATTGACGCGAACGCCACGCCCACCCCACTCGGCAGCGAGGGTGCGCGTCAGGCCGATCAGCCCGTGCTTCGAGGTGTTATAAGCGCTGCGGTGCGCAACCGCGCGCAGGCCGGCGACCGAGGCCACATTGACGATACTGCCGCACCCGCGCTGCAGCATTTGTTTGCCGAATTCGCGGCACAGCAGAAAAGGTCCGAGCAGATTCACATCCATGACGCGACGCCATTGCGCCGCCGTGAGATCTTCGGCGCGGATGATCTGGCTGATACCGGCGTTGTTCACCAGAACATCGGCACCGTCAAAATGTTCGCGTACGTTGGCGGCTGCCGCGATTACGAAAGCTTCGTCTGCGACATCACCCGAGAGACCGATCGCGCGATGGCCCGCGTTTCGCAGTTCCTGTACGACCGCGTCGAGCGGCTGCTGATCGAGCAGAGCGAGATCGTGGCCTGCCTCGGCGAGCATGCGCGCGATTACGCGACCGAGCCCCTGCGCTGCGCCTGTGACTACGGCGACGCGTTTTGACGCTGTGCTGAAGATGACGGGCTCCTCATGACTCCACCTTGCAGGGGATTATGACCACGAGTCGAGATTGCTCCAAGTGAGGTTACGCGCCGCAATCTTGCAAGCGAGCGTCGCATTCCATCGTGGTCCTGGTGGTGTCGTATTCTCGTGGTCCGCTAGCATCCGTGGGTAAGATGAAAATTACCCAACTCGAAACCTACGCGAACGAATTCGTCTGCTTCGTAAAGGTAACGACGGACGCGGGCGCCATCGGCTGGGGGCAGACTTCGACGTATAACGCCGATATCACGGCCACGGTATTCCACCGACAGGTGGTGCCTTGGGTGCTTGGTCGCGAAGCTCATGACATGCAGGCGTTGATCGATCGTGTTGAGGAGAAAGAGCATAAGTTTCCGGGCAGTTACCGCTGCCGCGCGCTGGCAGGCCTTGATACCGCACTCTGGGATTTGCGGGGTCGCGTGGCTAATCAGCCCGTGGTCGAGTTGCTGGGGGGCAAACCAGGGCGCCTGCGAGCGTATGCGTCGTCGATGAGGCGTGACATCGCGCCACGCGATGAGGTCCTGCGCCTCGTGCGGCTGCGCGATGAGTTCGGCTTCACGGCGTTCAAGTGGCGAGTGGCCGCCGAGTGTGGTCGCAATGTCGATGAGTGGCCCGGCCGTACCGAGGAAATTGTGCCAACGGTGGCGCGGGCCTTGGGACCTGGGATCGATAAACTCGTTGATGCAAACAGTGGCTATTCGCCCGAGCGCGCCATTGAAGTAGGGCGTTTGCTTGAGGCCGAAGGGATTGGCCATTACGAGGAGCCGTGCCCCTACTGGCATCTCGAAGATACCAAGCAAGTAACCGATGCGCTGTCACTCGATGTTACCGGCGGCGAGCAGGACTTTGACCTTGCGACTTGGCAACGCATGATCGACCTGCGCGCGGTGGATGTGGTGCAGCCTGATGTCATGTATATGGGCGGTCTGACCCGTACGCTGACCGTGGCGCGCATGGCGGCGGCGGCGGGTCTGCCGGTGACGCCACACAGCGCCAATCTGTCTTTGGTGACGATGTGCACCATGCACCTGCTCGGTGCGATCCCGAACGCCGGGAAGTATCTCGAGCTCTCGATCGAGGGCGCAGATTACTACCCCTGGCAGCAGAAACTTTTTCTCGGCGATCCGTACCGCGTCGTCGATGGTCATGTACAAATCCCTGCCGAACCTGGTTGGGGTGTCGAAATCAATCCACAGTGGTTGGCTCGCGCCGAGTATCGCTGCGCGAAACTTTGAAAAGGAACGGGTAAGTGACGTACGGATACATTGGTCTTGGCAATCTCGGCAAGCACCTGGCAGCCAGTCTG
>VGTW01000009.1 GCA_016874555.1 Gammaproteobacteria bacterium
GCCAACGACGACGGCTCGAACCGCGAATACGGCCGTGCCGATCTGATCCTGGTCGGCGTGTCGCGCTCGGGGAAGACACCGACGTGTCTTTATCTCGCCCTGCAGTACGGCGTGTTTGCGGCCAACTATCCGCTAACCGATGACGATCTAGAGTCGACGCGGCTACCTATGGCGTTGCAGGCGTACAAAGGCAAGCTGTTCGGCCTGCGCATCGCGCCACCGCGACTGCAGCAGATTCGTCAGGAGCGGCGTCCGAGCAGTCGCTATTCTTCAGCGCAACAAGTGCAGTTCGAGACGCGCGCGGCCGATGCCATCTTTCAGCGTAACGGCATTCCGGTCCTCGATACTACGGAGTGTTCTATCGAGGAGATCTCGGCGCGGATTCTAGAGGCGACCCGCGTCGAGCGTCGTATTCGCCCATGACGCTGAGATCTGCGCCAGCGCCTGCCTCGCTGCTGCCGATTCTTCAAGAATTTTGGCTATAGTGTCAGCCATGGATGCACGTACCCGTGGCAAATGCGATTTGCGGCAGTGGCTCTCGAAGCACCTGCCCACCGAATCTTTGCTGCCGACGAGTTGGCGTTCGCAGCCAGGCAGTTTCGTCGCGCTGATGAGTATTTACGAGAGCAATTACCGCCGGCTCGGGCAGCTTGTGGGCGAGCTGCACTCTCTCGATGGTTTGCACCGCTCCAGCGTGCAAGGTGATGTGGAGCTCGAGCTCACCGTCATCGAGCGCTCTCCGTATACCACCATGCTGCAGCTCACCTATCTGTTTGGTGAGGGCGCCGCGATTCCTACGGCGCCTGACATGGAAGTACGCATCTACCACGATGCCCAGCTCGCCGAGGCGTACTCTTGGGCAAATCGCCACGCGCATCCCTTGCTGCGCAGTTGGCGACATCACGCGGGTCTCGATCTCGATCAGCGCTGGACGCGCAACATCGTTCTCAACAAATGGCTCGAGTATTGCCTCGAGCGCGGGCACGGGTTCACGCAGCTGCACGCCGCGCCGTGACTGGGCGGGGCTTGGCAGGTTTCGCGGGCGCCGCCGTCCTCAGCATGTCGACCATCACTTCGGCTGACTGGTCGAGCACCACATCTGGAAATTTTGAGCTATCGAGTTCGCTTATTACTTTAAGCGGCATCTCGGCGCGCGCACTGCGGCGCGAGTTTTCACGATTGAGCCGCTCGTTCTCGCGACGTGCGCGTTCCGCCTTACGCTTTTCGAGATTGAGTGATAGCGACTTTTGCTCACGCATTTCATTAAGTGCAGCAAGGTCGCCCACCAGCCAACGGTAGTCGGGGTCGCGCTGCTGGCGGGCGCTTTCTTCCATGACCAACTTGGCGATCGAAGGCAATTGTGTATCGAGCGCACGGAAATCGGCGCCTTGGATACGATCCCAGGGTAGGGCGTCGTCGAGCGCGCTTTCGCCGACATCCTTCAGGTTGATGGGTGAGGCGAGTTCGACGTCAGGCTCGACGCCGCGGTGCTGAGTGCTCTCGCCGGTCACCCGATAGAACTTGCCGATGGTGACGGTGAGCTGGCCATTGACCGGGCGCGCGCTCCAGCGCGACAGCGGCACCAAATTTTGAACCGTGCCTTTGCCGAAGCTGCGCTGACCGGCCACCACCCCACGCCGATAATCCTGAATGGCACCAGCAAAGATTTCGCTAGCCGAGGCGCTGAAGCGATCGATCAGTACGATCAGCGGGCCGCTGTAGACAACCCCCGAGTCCGGGTCGTCGAGTACTTCTTTTTGGCCGTTGGAGAACTGCACCTGCACCACCGGTCCGCGATCCACGAAAAGACCGGTCAGTGCTTGGGCCTCGGGCAGAAAGCCACCGCCGTTGCCGCGCAAATCCATCACCAGACCATCGATTTTTTCGTCCTTGAGTTCTTCGATCAACTTGCGCGTATCGCGAGTGGTGCTGCGGTAGTTTGTATCGCCCGCGCGTTGACCGTCGTAGTCCGAATAAAAGCCCGGCACATTGATAATACCGACGCGATATTCGCTATCGCCACGCTTGATGGTTTTGAGCATCTTACGCGCGGCTTGCGCTTCGAGCGTGACCTTGCCGCGCGTGAACTCGACGATCTTTTCGGACGAACCCGGCGCAGCGCCTACCGGCAGAATCTGCAGACGTACTAGCGTACCCCCCTTGCCGCGAATGAGCTGTACGACATCATCGGTACGCCAGCCGACCACATCGGTGAGCACTCCGTCCTTGCCTTGACCGACCGCGGTGATGCGATCGCTGACACTCAGCGTGCCCGCCGCTGCCGCTGGGCCACCCTCGATGAGATTCATGATGGTGACATATTCGTCAACAAGCTGCAGCGAGGCGCCGATGCCCTCGTAGTTGAGGCTCATCTGGATCTTGTATTCCTCGGAGTTGCGCGGTGAGAAATAGTTGGAATGCGGATCGAAGGTGCGCGCGTAGGCATTGAGCAAGAGTTCGAAAACTTCCTCGGGCTTGACTTGATCGCCGCGTTTTAGCAGTCGATCGTAGCGCGTGCGCAGTATTTCAAGAGCCTCAGCCGAAGTTTTGCCGGCGAGCAGTAGCGAGAGCGCATCGTTCTTCACGCGCTTGCGCCAAAGATCATCGAGCTCGGCGACCGCGGTGGGCCACGGCGCTTTTTTACGATCGAACTCGAAGGCTTCGTCGAGCGTGAAGTCAGGTTCGCGATCAAGCAGCGAGAGCGCGTGCTGAATACGCTCACGGTTGCGTTGCTGGTACCGCGCAAACATGGCGTAGGCGGGCTCGATATCACCGGTGCGAATCATGTCGTCGAAGCGCAGTCGGTACGGCTGAAACTCGGCAATATCAGTCGCCAAAAAATAACTGCGCTGACCGTCCAAACCGTCGATGAACTTGTCCATCACGCGCGGCGACATAGCATCGTCGATTTTCATCTGGCTGTAGTGATTGCCCTCGAGCAGTGAGCGCACCTGGCGCGCAATCATGCGCTCGCGTGCCGAGGGCGCGAGCGCCCCCGGAGGCAGTGCGGCGGTGTTGGCCGTTAGCCGCGAGGAGCTGCCCACGGTGAGCAATCCGATCGAGAGTAAGGTGACGGCAAAGAGTGCGGTGGGACGACGTCCGGAGGGATTCATCGGCGGTGGATGTCCTGTAAGATTCGTGAAGCCTAAAACGCTGGCCGCACCGCTTCAAGTGCGGCGTCGTCCCAGTCGGTTCTTTACATGCGTCCACTGTCCATTTTGCTCGGCATTGTGATGGGTTC
The DNA here is from genome assembly GCA_016874555.1 of Gammaproteobacteria bacterium. Lineage (GTDB taxonomy): Bacteria > Pseudomonadota > Gammaproteobacteria > Steroidobacterales > Steroidobacteraceae > UBA964. The sequence goes on from VGTW01000009.1 coordinate 3,242, forward strand.
GACGGTGTCAATCACCGTTGCGCTCGTGCTCACGCTCATCGTCTTTTTGCTGCTGCCGGAATACGCCGACCGGATCGGCGAAGAGTTCCCATCGCTGCTGCGGGCGCTTGGTGGCTCGGCTGCGCTGGCCGTCGTGTCGGCGAGCGGTTTTTATGGTGAATTACGCGAGACGGGCTGGCGGCGCTGGCCACAAGTGCTACTCGCCCTCCTGCTTGTGCTGCTCGGCTGGATCGCGTGGCCAAGGGAATGACCTTACGGAGAGCTCCATGACGCTACTCTCGATTCAGTCCGCCTATCGTGTTGCTCTCGCCGCGGCGGTATTGTCACTGGCTGCTTGTTCCGGTACGCAACGCGAAAGCTTGCCGCCACCGATTTTAGCCGTGGACTACGAGCGCCACATCGTCGCGCTCGCGAGCGACGAGTTCGAGGGTCGCAAGCCGGGGACGGCGGGCGAGCGCAAGACCGTCGATTACCTCATCAGCGAATTCAAAAAGCTGGGCCTCGAACCTGGTAACGGTGACTCTTGGGTACAGCGGGTGCCGATCGTCGAGATCACTGCGGGCAGCGACGCCAGCCTCAATTTCGGCGCGATGCAGTTTGCCTATGGCAAGGACATGGTCATTTGGACCAAACGACCCGTCGCCGAGGTGAAGGTGACAGACAGCCCGCTGGTGTTCGTGGGCCATGGCGTGGTCGCGCCTGAGTACGGCTGGAACGACTATGCAGGCGTCGATATGCGTGGCAAGACCGCTGTCATCCTCATCAACGATCCGGGGTTCGCCACCGGCGATGCCAATCTCTTCCGCGGTCGGGCGATGACTTACTACGGGCGCTGGACCTACAAGTTCGAGGAGGCGGCGCGACAGGGCGCTGCCGCGGCCATCATCATTCACGATGACAAACCGGCCGCTTACCCTTGGGACACCGTACAAAATAGTTGGATGGGTGCGCAGCTCGATACGGCAAGCGCCGATGACAATGCGGGCCGCGCTGCGATCGAAGGTTGGATTACACGCACAGCCGGCGACGCTCTTTTGAAAGCCAACGGACACAGTTACGAACAATTATTGATGGCGGCGAGTCAGCCTAGCTTCAAGCCGATTTTGCTCGCCGAGCGTGCCGGGGGTTTTGTGCGTAATGCGATTCGACGATCGGTGTCGCCGAATGTGGTGGCCACGCTAAAGGGCAGCAAGCGTCCTTACGAGTACATCGTCTACATGGCTCATTGGGATCACTTAGGCAAAACTTTGGCGCGTAGCGGTGACAATATTTTCAACGGTGCACTCGACAATGCGACGGGTATATCGGGGTTGCTAACCATTGCAAAGACCTTTGCCGAATCGCGTCGTCGCCCCGAGCGCTCGATTGTTTTTTTAGCGGTGACGCTCGAAGAAAGTGGTTTGTTGGGTTCGGCATACTATGTCGCCAATCCTATCTTTCCCCTTAAGCGCACGGTCGCTGCGCTCAACATGGATGCGATCACTTGGGGTGGCCCCACACGCGATGTAACGGTGGTGGGCGCGGGCGCCTCGCAGCTCGAAGAATATCTCGCGCGCGCTGCCGCCAAGCAGGATCGCGTGGTGCGCGAAGAGCCGACACCGGAGAGCGGTTTCTTTTATCGCTCGGATCACTTCAACTTTGCCAAGGCCGGCGTGCCTGCGCTCTACATCAAGCTCGGTATCGAAGATCGCGAGAAGGGCGCTGAATGGGCGCGTACGCAACATGCCGAGTGGACGCTGAAGCACTATCATAAGCCCTCGGATGAGTGGGTGCCCGGTACCGACCTGCGCGGCGGCTTGCAGGATATTGCGTTACTGCACGCGGTTGGTGCGACGCTCGCCCGAGAGGAGAGCTTACCGAGTTGGTACGCCAATAGCGAGTTTCGCGCGGCGCGCGAGCGTAGCCTCAAGAGTGCGGATTAGAGACGTCGTAGTGCCCAGTTGGCAAAGCGCAGCGACGACAGTAATGCGTACGGTACAAACAGCAGACTCCAGGCGGCGAGTGAGCCTGAAAAGAGCAGCGTGAAGAAGTCGCCGAGGATAGCGAACATACCGCCGTTCGCGTAGGGGCCGAGGAGCCCTCGACCCGTCACCCAAATGAGCAGCGGCAAGGCCACAGCGCCGAAGATTACGGCGCCGAGTAACAGTCGGGCCTCTCGGTTCAGAGTGACGAGATCGAGCTTCCGGTTCTTGCGCACCATGCGGGCATAATACGGCATGGCCAGCTTACGAACAGCCGTGGTCGGCGCCGGGTATCTCGGTCGTTTCCACGCGCAAAAATACGCGAGCGAGAGCACATCGCACCTCGTGGGGGTGGTCGATCTACGCCCCGAGGCGCGCGACGCGCTCGCCCGCGAGCTCTCGACCACGGCCTACGCCGATTACCGCGACCTCTTGGGACGCGTGGATGCGGTCAGCGTCGTGACCACCACCCCGGTGCACTTCGCCATTGCTCGCGATTTTCTGCAAGCTGGCGCGCATGTCCTCGTCGAGAAGCCGATCACCGAAACGATCGTGCAAGCGCGCGAACTCATCGACGTGGCCACGCGCTGCCAACGGGTTTTGCAGGTGGGTCACCTCGAGCGCTTCAATCCGGCTATCGTGGCGGCGGGCTCGCGGCTCGAGGGCGTGCGCTTCATCGAGTGTCAGCGACTCGCGCCCTTCAAAGAACGGGGCACTGACGTCAACGTGATCCTCGATCTTATGATTCATGACATCGACATCGTACAGAGCATTGTGGGTCAGCCGTTGGAATCGGTTGATGCTGTGGGCATGCCGGTGTTTTCGGGTGCGGTCGATATCGCCAACGTGCGGCTACGCTTCGCAGGCGGCTGTGTCGCCAATGTCACGGCAAGCCGCGTCAGTCTTAAAACCGAGCGTAAGCTGCGCGTATTTCGCGACGATGCCTATCTGTCGATCGATCTGCAGCAGCGCATTCTGACCACTATTTCGAAGTGCGCAGTCCCGGTCACTGGCGAGTCGCCGATCACTATCGAAGAACAAAGTTTTGAGCAGGGTGATGCCTTGCGTGCCGAGATTCGTTCTTTCCTGGATTGCATCGTTGCGGGGCGCGCACCGGTAGTCAGTGGCGAGGACGGCTTGCGCGCGCTCGAGACAGCGATCCGCATCACCGATTTACTGGCGCCGAAAGGGCTCGTAACCAATTACCTCGGGCCGATAGGAGGCTGACTTCGATGGCCACTCTCAAGGCGTCCTCGCGGAAGGTCACGGTTGCCGCGACACAGTTCGCCTGCGGTTGGGATGCAGACGCAAACATCGCGCGTGCCGAGTCACTGGTGCGCGAGGCGGCGGCTCGCGGCGCACAGGTCATCTTGCTACAAGAGCTTTTCGAAACGCCATACTTTTGTATCGAGCAGGAGCCGGCGCATTTCGCGCTCGCCACTACGGTTGAAGAAAATCATGCACTGCGACATTTTCGTGGTGTGGCGCGTGAGCTCGACGTCGTTCTGCCGATCAGTTTCTTTGAGCGGGCGAATCAAGCCTATTTCAATACCGTGGGTATGATTGATGCCGACGGTGAGCTGTTGGGTATCTATCGGAAGTCGCATATTCCGAACGGCCCAGGGTATCAGGAAAAACAATACTTCAGTCCGGGTGATACCGGTTTTCGAGTTTGGCATACGCGTTACGGGCACATTGGCGTCGGCATTTGCTGGGATCAGTGGTTTCCGGAGTGCGCGCGTTCGATGGCACTGATGGGTGCTGAACTGTTGCTTTATCCGACCGCGATCGGCAGCGAGCCACCGCCGGCGCTGCCGCTCGACTCGCGGCCGCATTGGCAGCGAACCCAGCAAGGACATGCTGCGGCCAACCTCACGCCGCTGATCGCGTCGAACCGCTACGGTATCGAGCGATCGACTCAAGACCCCCAAAATCTTTGGATCCGCTTTTACGGCTCTTCGTTTATTACCGATCAAACGGGCGCCAAGGTAGCCGAGGCGGGCGAAGAGGGCGATGCCGTGATTACGGCGACATTCGATCTCGCCGAGATCGCGCGGCAGCGCACTAGTTGGGGGGTCTTCCGCGATCGGCGACCCGACCTGTACGACCCACTCGTAGGTTTCGATGGTTAACAGAGCACAGGTTGAGCCGATTCCCGCCTGGGTCGTCACCGGGCCACTCGGGTGTGGCAAGACGACCTTGATCGCGCAATGGCTCGCCAACAAAGAGCCGAGCGAGAACTGGGTTGTATTGCTCAATGAATACAGCGATGCGGGCATCGATGCGCTCACGGTCGCGGCCGCTGCTCGCGGTACCTACGATGTCAGGCTCGTGCCGGGCGGCTGTTTGTGTTGCGCAGGTGAGCAAGACTTTCGGCGTAATCTCGGCGAGCTTGTCGAGCAGGTACGTCCTTCGGGGATTTTGGTCGAGCCCTCAGGTATCGGCCACCCCGGTGGCATCGTCGAGGAATTACTGGCCCACGAGGCCGCGGGTGGAATTCGGCTGCGCGGTGTGATCGGGCTGATCGACCCTACGCATGTCACTAGTACCGATGAGAATGTCCTTGCCGTGCGCGAGATCGCCGATGCGCTTGTGCTTTCGAAAGCCGATGTCGCGAGCGCGGCCGAGCGCAAAAATTTTTTGGCGTCTGCGCGAAGCTTATTCCCGCAAAAATCGTGGATCGGCGAGATGCAGGGCGGCCGCCTGCCGCCGGCTTTGCTTGAGACGGTCACCACAGGGGCCTCCCTTTACGTCACTGCGCGCGTGCGGCCGGCGGCGCATCAGGCCGAGCGTGAGCATGCGCATGATGGATTGCCGGAAGTTATGCTCGAACACGGCGCTGAACGCCGCGATTTTCATCACCTCGGCCGGTATGGCGCGCGCTGGAGTTTTCCGCGAGCCGTGGCGTTTTCCGAGACGCGTTTGCTGTCTCTCCTTAGTAGCGATCTCACGCTGGTCGACGTGGGCCTCTGTCAACCCGAGCGGTTCAAGGCGGTGCTGCGGGTCGATGAAGAGCAGTGGTTGCTGATGCAGGCGCAAGGCGGCAGGGTGTCGATGCAGGCTACCGCGTGGCGTCGTGATAGTCGGCTAGAAGTGCAGCTGCCGATTGGTGCCCGCTGGGATGCAGCGGCATGGGATCGTCTCTGGATGCGTTGCATGCGGGCGTGAACGAGTCGCTGCGCCATCAGCTTGCTGCGTGGTACAACGTCGGCGTGCAGGCCGTGCGGGGCGAGGCAATCTTGCCGCGCTACGGCACCGTAGCGGCAGGTGCTTGGCATTTTCGACGCGGCGATCGAAAGCTCGTGATGCCGCTGCCGGATCGAGTGCGGGATGGCAGGCTGCGCTTAATCGGTTTGGGCAAAGCGGCGCTCGGCATGGCTCGCGGCATGCGCGCTAGTTTACGCACCGGCGGTATCGATATCGATGACGGCTTTTTAGTCGTGCGTGATGCGTCGCATGTGATTATCGATGAGCCCTGGAATGTTCATGTCGGCGACCACCCCGTGCCAGGGCCTGCAAGCCTTCGAGCCGCGCAGGCACTGCTTGAATTCATTGATGTACCCCGGGCGCAAGATGTCTACGTCGTGTTGTTGTCGGGTGGCGCCTCAGCGCTTTGCGCGCTGCCTGCGCCTGGTGTGACCCTCGAAGCGAAGATCCGCATCACACGCGAGCTAATGCAATGCGGCGCACCGATCGCTGAGCTCAATCGCGTGCGCCGACAGCTCTCGGCCATCAAAGGTGGCAAACTTGCAGAGCGTCTGACGCCTGCAAAATTTTGTACGCTCGCGATTTCTGATGTGCCGAACGATGACCCTGCCGTCATCGGCTCGGCGCCGACATGGAGCGATGACAAGTCGGATCCGTACACAGTCGTTGCGACGCTCGATGACGCGCTCACGGCGATCGCGACCGTCGCTGCGCGCACTTGCGAGGTCGTGGTGCTTGGGCGCTGCGTTTATGATTCGTTGACGGTCGAGGTCGAGCGCATACTCGAGCGGATCGAACAGGCGCTCGCGGCGCCGCGATCACCATCACAGACACGCTTGTTGCTCGCCGGTGGCGAGCCGCTGGTTGAAATTCACGGCGGTGGTCGTGGCGGGCGCGCGCAGGAATTCGCGCTGCGCCTCGGGCTTGCTCTCGGCGAGCGGGCGCGGACCGATCGGCGCTATGCGGCCGTCTGCGGTTTGGTTGCCGGTACTGACGGCTCCGATGGTCCGACCGAAGCGGCCGGCGCGTTCTTCGATGCAGCGCTTGCAGAGCGGGTTCGGACAGCGCGGCTCGATGCGGAGACGGCGCTCGCGGCGAGCGATTCGAACGCTGCGTTACGCGCCAGCGGTGATGTCTTCGTCACCGGATCCACTGGTACCAATGTGGCGGATGTCCTCATGGTGGCTGTGACTAGCCGCTAGAATTCAGCCCGTGGCTGTACGAAACTCGATCGACAACGTGTCATTAATCGCCATCATCGGCGGCTCCGGCGAACTCGGCTCGGCTATTGCGCGACGTCTCGTCAAGGCGGGTAAGCGAGTGATCATTGGCTCACGAGATGCCGCGCGCGCGGCGAGTTGCGCGTCAGCGCTCGCAGCCGAGCTAGCAGCGGCGGCCGGCAAGGTCACTGGGACTAGCGATATCTCTGGAACCAGTAACGTCGAGGCGGCAGCCAGGGCGGATCTCATCATCGTTACTGTGCCCTTCAGCTCGCAGGAAGAGACTCTCAAAGATATTGCTATGGGGGTAACGGGCAAGATCGTGGTCGATACCACCGTACCGCTGGTGCCGCCTAAAGTTATGCGCGCCCAACTACCGCCTGAGGGCAGCGCTGCCGTGCGCGCGCAAAAAATCCTGGGCGAGGGTGTGCGCGTGGTCTCGGCATTTCATAATGTGGCTGCACATAAACTGGCGACAGATGCCTTAGTCGAATGCGATGTACTGGTCTTTGGCGATGACAAGGCGGCGCGCGAGGCCGTGATCCGCGTGGTCGCGGCCTGTGGCTTGCGCGGTCTGCATGCCGGGGCACTAGCCAATTCGGCAGCAGCCGAGGCGCTGACCTCCATCCTGATTTTTTTGAATAAGCACTATGCCGTCGATGGCGCCGGGGTCCGCATCACCGGCGATCTGAAATCGCCCGCTGCTGGCTGAATGCAACCTGAAGTCAGTTTTGTTGCCCTGCAGGGCATACCCGAAGTGGTAGCCGGGGCTGATCTCGCCACCCTAATTCGCGCTGCGCTGGTCAAGACCGGAGTGACGTTGCACGAAGCTGATCTACTGGTCGTTGCGCAAAAAATAGTGTCCAAGGCGGAAGCTCGACGGGTGCAGCTCGCCGACATCAAGCCTTCGGTCGAGGCTCGAAATTTGGCTGCTAAGGTACGCAAGGATCCGCGCTTCGTCGAGCTCGTCTTGCGCGAATCGAGCGAGATCGTGCGCGCCGTTCCCGATATCTTGATCACCCGGCATCGTTGCGGCTGGGTGATGGCTAATGCCGGTATCGATCGATCGAATGTGCCAGGGGGTGATGACACCGTGTTGTTGTTGCCGCTCGATTGCGATGGCTCGGCGCATCGACTACGCGCGGCTTTGGCACCTGAATTTCCAGCCATCATCATCAGTGACAGCTTCGGTCGGCCGTGGCGCGAGGGCACGGTCAACGTCGCGCTAGGTGTCGCGGGTTATCCCGCGTTACGTGATCTGCGCGGCGGTCATGATCGCGAGGGTCTGAGCTTGCAGACGACGCAGATCGCGCAGGCCGACGCGGTCGCCGCAGGGGCCGGCCTCGTGATGGGCGAAACGACTGAAGGCTGGCCGGTCGTCCTGGTACGTGGTCTGGACTTTTCGGGTCCGCTGACGGATGGTCATCGACTCATCCGGTCGCGAGAGGAGGATCTGTTCCGTTGAAGCCGGGGGTCAGAGTGCTGGCGGTATCGGGTGGTGTGGGCGGCGCGAAGCTCGCGCTTGGGCTCGCGCGCGTGCTGCCGCCGGCGGAACTCGCGGTTCTCGTCAACACGGGCGATGACTTCACTCATCTCGGGCTGCGCATTTGCGCTGACCTCGACACCGTGCTTTACACGCTCGCCGGCGTCGTCAACACGACGCAGGGATGGGGCCGAGCCGACGAATCTTTCGGTTTCATGGACGAGTTGCGTCGGCAGGGCGGGCCAGATTGGTTTCTGCTGGGTGATCGCGATCTCGTGCTGCATGTCGAGCGCAGCCGTCGGCTGGCGGCGGGCGAAACGCTGACGCAAATCATGGCGGACCTCGCCTATCGGTTCGGCTTGACGACCCGATTGTTGCCGATGACCGATGCGCCAGTGGCCACGTTGCTCGATACCAGCGTGGGGCAGCTCGAGTTCCAGCATTATTTTGTTCGGCTGCGTTCCATCCCCGAGGTGCAGCGCCTGCATTACGCTGGCGCAGCGCAGGCAAGGCCAAGCGATGACTTACTGACGCTGCTGCGCAGTCGCACGCTCGAAACCATCATTCTTTGTCCTTCTAATCCCTACCTCAGCATCGATCCAATACTCGCGGTACCGGGCATGCGCGCCGCGCTGCGTGCCGCGGCGGTGCCGATCGTGGCGGTGTCGCCGCTCGTCGGTGGTCGCGCCGTCAAAGGACCCACTACGAAAATCATGCAGGAGCTCGGCATCGAGATAAGTTCGCTCGCGATTGCGAGTCACTACGCGGGTTTGATCGACGGCTTGCTGGTCGACGAGTCGGATGCACGCACGGAGCTTACCGGGTCGGTGGCTAAGGAGTTTTCGAAGCTTGGCATTGTGGTGGACACGGCACGCACGCTGATGAGCACGCTCGACGATCGACGGCGGCTTGCTGAGGTAGCGCTGAATTTTGCGAAGCGTCTACGACCTACGGAGTCGCGGACTGCACCGAAATCTTGGTCCGGTAGCGTATGAGTGTTATCGCAATCGTGCCCGTACGTGCGCTGGGAGAGGGCAAGTCGCGCCTGGCGAGCGTGCTCTCGGGGCCGCGCCGCTCGGCGCTCGTCCAGTCAATGCTGGCGCACGTACTCGCCGCGCTGCAGGAAGCGCGGCGCATAGATCGGATCGTGGTCGTGACCCCCGACGATCATCTAGCGCTGCCGCAGGGTGTCGACGTCTTGCACGATCACGCGACCGGGCTCAATGCTGCGGTCAGCCTTGCACAGCACACGTTCGCCGACTGTTACGCAGCAATGTTGGTGGTAGCCGCCGATGCGCCGCGGGTCACCGCCGAAGAAATCGATCGCCTTATCGATTGTGCGACGCATAGCGATGTAGTCGTTGTTCCCGATCGTCATGGTCGTGGCACCAACGCGCTTTGGACGCGCTTGCCGACACGGCTCGTACCGCAGTACGGTGATGACAGCGCGACCGCGCATCTTGACGCCGCGACGAGGCTTGGTTTGCGTGTGGCCCGAATTGAGATACGGGGTTTATCGCACGATGTAGATGTACCCGTTGACTTGCTCGGCGAGCCCATGCCCGCCGAGCAAGCACGTATTCTTGCTGATGATATAGCACTTGAATCTTTGATGGCCAATGCCCGCGCGCTCACTCTCGAGGGCTTCGGGGTCCGTGTCGGCTATTCACGTAAAGTGTTCATCCCGCTGACGCGTTGGTGTCGCGATGTCTGTCACTACTGCACATTCGCCGCGCCGCCGCGTCGTGGTGCGCGCGCGTTTCTTTCGGTCGATGAAGTCCTGGCGATTGCTCGGCAAGGTGCGGCGGCAGGCTGCGATGAGGCGCTCTTTACGCTTGGCGATAAGCCCGAATTACGCTATCCGCGAGCGCGCGAGGAACTCGCAGAGCTCGGGTTTTCGAGCACCCTCGAATATCTCGAACAAAGCGCTCGGCGAGTGTTCGAAGAGACAGGCTTACTGCCACATCTCAATCCAGGCGTAATGAGCCGAGATGAGCTTGCGCGACTGCGACCCGTTGCGGCCTCGATGGGCATCATGCTGGAGAGCAGCGCCTCGCGGCTCGCTGAAAAAGGTGGTCCGCATCATCGCTCGCCCGACAAAAACCCGGTAGCACGACTTGCGACCTTGGCTGCGGCCGGTGAGCTTGCGATCCCATTTACCACCGGCATCTTGATTGGTATCGGCGAAACGCGGCTCGAGCGCATCGAGACGCTGCTGGCGATTCGCGAGGTTCACGAGCGCTACGGCCACATCCAAGAACTCATCGTGCAGAATTTTCGCGCGAAGGCGGGTACGCGGATGTCTTCGCATCCGGAGCCGAGTCTGCAAGAGCTGCAATGGACCATAACCGTCGCGCGCCGAATCTTTGGACCGACGATGTCAATACAGGCTCCACCCAATCTCAGCGCGGGCCATTTACAGGGACTGATCGATGCCGGTGTCAATGATTGGGGTGGCGTGTCACCGGTAACGCCCGATCACGTGAACCCCGACGCACCGTGGCCCGAGCTGGTGGCGCTAGAACAAGAGACTGCTGCAGCGGGTCGTCGGCTCGTGCAGCGACTGCCGATTATTCCTGCGTATGCGAACGATCCGCGCTGGCTCGACCCTGCATTGCGCAGCGCGGTGCTGCATCGCATCGACGCCATGGGCTACGTACGCGAGCGCGACTGGCATGCTGGAGCGGGCGATACGCTACCCACACGTGAGCTTAAATTGATGGCCACACGCACTCCGGTAGGGCTGGTGTCCGCGCACATCGCCGCTTCGATTCGCCGCTGTCTCGAGGGTCGGACGCCAGCCGAAGAGAGCATTGCGGCGATGTTCGCGGCGGATGGTGCGGATTTTCAGGCGATTGTCGCTGCGGCAGATGCGCTGCGCCGTGCGGTAAATGGGGAGGCGGTGAGCTACGTCGTCAATCGTAATATCAACTACACCAATATCTGCACGTACTCCTGCGGATTCTGTGCGTTCGCGAAAGGCCGCAGTGTGCGCGCTTTGCGTGGCCCGGGCTATCTGCTCGACTTCGAGGAAATCTCTACACGGGTGGCTGAGGCTGCGGCCCGCGGTGCGACCGAGGTATGCCTACAGGGAGGCATCCATCCGTCGTTCACGGGTTCAACCTATCTCGAAGTGGTGCGCGCAGCACTGCGCGCAGCCCCGGGTATACACGTACATGCCTTCTCACCGCTCGAGATCACTCACGGTGCCGAAACGCTAGGTATACCGGTACGCGCCTTTCTCGAGCAGCTCGCAGCCGCGGGCTTGCGCACGCTCCCAGGGACAGCAGCAGAAATTCTTTGTGATGAAGTGCGAGCGGTCATCTGCCCAGACAAGCTCGACACCGCGACGTGGCTAGGAGTGATGCGCGATGCACACACAATCGGCCTGCGCAGCACAGCGACGATCATGTTCGGGCATGTCGAGTCGCCGCGGCATTGGGCGCGTCATTTGCTCGCGATCCGTCGATTACAAAGCGAGACTGGCGGATTTACCGAGTTTGTACCGCTACCCTTCGTGTACATGGAGGCGCCGCTCTGGCGCAGGGGGCGGGCGCGCAGTGGGCCGAGTTGGCGCGAGTCGCTGCTCATGCACGCGATTGCACGACTCGTTCTCGAGCCCGTATTGCGTAATGTGCAAGCGTCTTGGGTGAAGCTCGGCCGCGAGGGTGCCTTACATGCGTTGCGCGCCGGCGCTAATGATTTGGGTGGCGTTTTGATGAATGAGTCGATCACGCGCGCCGCAGGCGGCGTGAACGGTCAGCAGATGGACACGGCGAGTATGGAGGCAGCTATTTACTCGATCAGCCGCGAGCCGCGGCAGCGCGACACGCTGTACGGGCGGCCGGAGAATTTAACGCAGCTTCGGAATGACGTGCTGGCCGATGATATCGAGGGCTTCCATCGGATCGTCGTGCAGGCGTAGCGCGCACTCGGTGAGTCCGACCTCGCCGAACACGCGGAAGCGTTCAATCTCGCGTTCGAGATCTTCGAGACCGCCGGTCGACGTGAAATATTCACAGAGTCGATTGGCAATCTCGACCGGTACACCCTGGACGTTACCTGATCGATCAAACCAGGCGGCGACGAACTTGTCGTAGTTGTCGCGTACCAGCTGAGCCTCTGTTTCGCTCAAGCACTGCTGGATCAGCTCTTTCTGAAGCTTGATAGCGCGCCACGGTAGTTCGCGACGCGATTCCCGATAGCCTGCCGCACGTTCGCGCTTAAGATGCCAGGCCCAAAATGTATTAGTACGCAGGGCCGGCATGTCCGCCTCACGTTTCGCGGCACCCTCGCTGACCTCGTTCATGGCCGCCGCCATGACCTCGGGTGGCGTGCAGCCAATGAATACGCCATCTGCCACGCGTGCTTCCATGCGCATCATTTGGCCGCGATAGGCGGTGCCATAGATGAGCGGTAGGTTCGGTGCCTGCAGCCAGCCGTAGGCACAGGGCAAATTGACCACAAAATCTTCGCCCTTGAAACCCTTAGCTAACTTGCCGCGACCCGCACCACGCACGAGCTCGATACCTTCGCGCACCGCGCGTACGATCTTTTCAGGTCGCTCGATACCCATGCAATCGATGTTACCTTCGCCGGCGCCCATGGCGATCAGCGCACGGCCACCGCAAAATTCGTTGAGCGACAGCAAGCTGTTAGCAATTTTGAGCGGATGCATCTCGAAGGGGCTGACCGCGAGCGGGCCCATTAACAATTTCGAGGTACTCTGGGCGAGCGGGATCAGCGACAAGAAGCAGTCCCAGTGCGCGAAATAATTGGAGGTCCAGAGCGCTCGAACGCCGTAGCGTTCGGCTTTTTGGCCAAGTTCAGCGATTTGTGTAGGGGTGAGGTCCGGCTCGAGGATGATGTCTATTTCCATGCCCTGAGCCTAACCAAACCGGGCACGGGGCGCAGCAGCGAACTTCTGCTGTGCGCATCAAGCGGGCAAAGGTGAGGTTATAGATCAGGCCGCAGTCCTGCACCTTGGTGACGGCCTGTACCTGAGAGTGGACGTCGAGTTTGCGGTAGAGGTTGCGAATATGGGTGTACACCGTCGAAAATGCGATGTCCATCTGCTGCGCCGCTTCGGTGTAACTGTGTCCGCGGGCGAGATTGCGAAGCAATTGCAGCTCTTTGGGCGTCAGCTCCGAAAGGTCGTTAAGCCGGTCGCTAGGGCCGGCCAGCTCGAGAAGATAGCGCGCGGGTGCCGGGCTGATCGGGTAATTACTCCCAAGCTTTGCCGTAGGGCCTCGGCGATGATCGTGGTGCTATCGTCTTTGAGCAGATAGCCGTGGGTGCCGGCACAAATGGCTGCCAGCACGTAACGCTCGGTGGCGATCACCGAGACCACCATAATGAATGGGAAGTCCGAAAACCGTGCATGGAGCTTCCTGATGACCTCGATACCCGTGATATCAGGCAGACCGATGTCTACCAATCCAATTTCGATACGGGTACCGGCGTTATCAATGAAACGCAACGCCTCTCTGGCGGTGGCAAACGAGACCGCACCCCAGCTCGTATCCAACTCCGTTAGAGTGCGCCTCATCAACGCTTCGCAGGTCCGGTCGTCCCCGACGATCAGCGGGAGTCGCTCCTTTGAGAGTTCTCGGGGTATCCACGGTTTCCATCGGCGCAGGTCACCCGTCATGCCTCATCAAGGTCGGTTTTCGGGTAGTCGGTGGTAGCGAGTGCGTTGCGGTGCGAACGCTCATTGCACGGCTTCGCGGCGTTCCGATCCCAGGCGGGAGAAGCCGTGGCGTTGGAAAATCTTTTGCCCGTCTGTGCTGGTCAAAAATTTGAGGTATGCGGTTGCGGCCAGATTGGCGCCGCTGACGATCGCTGCCGGATAAACGATGGCTGAATGCGTGCGCGACTCAATGCGCGATAGAACACGCACGCGCGACTCCCCCAACGCATCACTCGCATAGACGATGCCGAGCGGCGCCTCGCCACGGACGACGAGTGCGAGCGCTGCCCGGGCGCTCTCGGCGCGAGCCATACGCGGTTCGAGTTGTGACCACAGACCCAAGAATTGCAACGCCTCCCGGGCGTAGCGACCGAGCGGTACCGAGTCGGGATCGCCGGTCACCAGCCGACCGGAGCCCAGCGCGGACGGCCAGTCGGCGGTGCGAGTCGGCTCGATGGCATTCGCCGGCGCCACGATCACAAGCGTGTTACCGGCGAGCACCCGCCGAGTCTCGGCCTTTACGAGTTTGCGCTTTATGGCGTAGTCCATCCACTCGGTATCGGCCGCGATGAATAGATCGGCTGGTGCGCCGGCGGCGAGCTGCCGTGCGATATGCGCACTCGAGGCAAAAGAGTGACGCACGGTGATGCGGTGCCGTTCGCTGAATCGCTCCCCAGCCTCGTTCAGCGCATCGGTCAGTGATACTGCGGCAAGCACCGTGAGTGTCGGCTTTGCGAAGTTTGCAGGCATTACGGCATTGACCGAGAGCAGCGACAGACCAAGGACGGCGATGCCGATCCTGGTGCAACATTTTTTACTGCGGCGGGGTCCAATCTGGTTTGGCATATGCCGATTATAATCGTGAATATATATATACTTTAGGCGCGGGAAAATGGTAGCCGCAGTTCGTGGAGAGCAGCATGTTTTCGAGACGCCAAGCCCTGACCGCCACGACGCTTACGGCGCTGTCCCCGCTCATGATCGGGCCCGTCGCCGCAGGCGATCGATACACTCGTAAACCCGCGGAGGGTTCGAACGCGACCCCATCGCGCATTGTCAAACCGCCCCGTATCGTCGCCGGTGACACTATCGGTTTGATGATCCCCTCTAGCGCGAATTGGAATCCGATCGATGTCGACATTCTGCTCGACGCACTGGCGACGCTTGGTCTTAAGGGTAAACTCGGTCGTCACGTATTCGACCGCTACGGCTATCTTGCGGGTCGCGATGCCGATCGTGCTGCCGATCTCAACGATCTTTTTCGTGATTCCGAAGTAAAAGCCATTCACTGCATTCGCGGCGGTTGGGGTGCGGCGCGCCTGCTGCCCCTGCTCGACTGGGACATGATCGTACGAAACCCAAAGATTTTGATCGGCTATAGCGATATCACTGCGCTGCTGCTCTCGTTGCATGCGAAGACCAATCTTGTCACCTTTCATGGGCCGAACGGCGCCAGCGAATGGAATCGAACAAATGTCGACTGGCTTCAGCGCGTGACCTGGAAAGGCGAGGCCGTCACCTTCGCTAACCCGCTGGATATCTCAAGCACCATCGTGCCCTCTAATGATCGGACACGAGCCATCACCCGCGGCAAGGCGCGCGGTAAACTCATCGGTGGTAATCTCACGGTACTCACAGCCATTCTTGGCTCGCCGTATGTACCCGATTTTCGTGATGCGATTCTGTTCCTTGAGGATGTGGATGAGGCTCCGTATCGCGTCGATCGTATGCTCGTGCAGATGAAACTGGCGGGTATCCTCGAGCAGATCAAAGGTTTCGTGTGGGGAACCTGCAGCAAGTGCACACCGGGAGAGGGTTTTGGTTCGCTTACCATCCCCGACATTCTCGGCGATCACATCAAGCCGCTCGGGGTGCCTGCGTATTACGGCGCCATGTTCGGTCATGTCGGCAAGCAGTTCACCTTACCGGTCGGCGTGCAGGCCGAGCTTGATGCCGATGCCGGCACGATCACCATGCTCGAATCGGCGGTCAGCTGAATCGTGAAGCGACTGTGGAGCCCGGCGTATAAACAGTATTTGTTGGCGGTTCTCTTGTTATCGGGATCGGCCGAGCCGGCGTCGAGCGAGCCGCCGGCGTATTCTTTCCTTAGCTCGCGTGTTAAATAATCTAACGTCTTTAGGGTTATGCGGCCACCAACATTACGGCGCTTGCCGTGCTTGGTGATCGTCAATGGCGGGTCCGTACCGAAGCCCGGCGAGATCTATCACCTCGGTTTCGATCTCGATCGTGGCGAGCTAGGAATGAGTATTGCCTCCGGGTCTGACCCGCTCTTCAACGGAGCATTTATTGGGATTCAGTGCGACCGCAGCAGAGCCCTGGCTCACCCGCTAATTACGTAGAAACAAGACTAGTTTTTGCGATTCACGATAGTATTATCACGTGAATCCATCAGATTCACGGCAGGGGGCGGACGTGACCGCTGTTGACGGCTCTTATGGCCTACCGTCTGCTGGCCCACTGGTCACGCTCAAAGTCATCGAGTTCGCCAGCATCGGTCCCGCACCCTACGCGGGTATGCTCCTCGCTGATCTCGGCGCCGAGGTCGTCCGTATCGATCGCCACGACGCGGGTCGCATGGACCCAGGCCACCGGGTGCTTGGTCGCGGACGGCGCAGCATCGCGCTGAATCTTAAAAACCCTGCGGCTCTCGATGTCGTGCGACGCCTTATAAAGCAGAGCGATGCACTCATTGAGGGGTTCAGGCCGGGGGTCATGGAGCGCTTGGGTCTAGAACCGCAGAAATGTCAAGCCCTCAATCCGCGACTCGTTTTTGGTCGCGTGACGGGTTGGGGTCAGCAGGGACCGCTCGCGCAAGCGCCAGGCCATGACATCAATTACATCGCGCTTACCGGCGTGCTCGACGCGATCGGCACACGCACGAGTGGGCCAGTGGTGCCGCTAAATGTTTTAGGCGATTTCGCAGGCGGAGGCATGCTGCTGGCCTTGGGTGTGCTCGCGGCAGTCATCGAGGCGCGCAGCAGCGGCCGCGGGCAGGTGGTCGATGCGGCGATGGTGGATGGCGCTTCGTCCTTAGCCTCAATGATCTGGGGTATGCGTTCCGGCGGTTGTTGGCCGGGCGGACGCGGCGAAAATCTGCTCGATGGCGGCGCGCATTTCTATGGCGTTTTCGTGTGTGCGGACGGCAAGTGGATTACTTTGGCAAGCATCGAGCCGCCTTTTTACGCTGCTATGTTGCGGGCGCTGGAACTTGATCCGCAGCTCGCCGCCACGCAGATGGATGGTAGGCAGTGGCCCGACCTGCGCGAGCAAGTCGCTGCTGCGGTGCGCAGGCGCACGCGCGAAGAGTGGTGCGCACTACTGGAGGGAAGTGACGTTTGTTTTGCTCCGGTACTCGATTTCGACGAAGCGCGACAGCATCCACATAACCGCGCGCGCGAGGCCTTCATGGACCAGGGGGGGTTGATACATCCCGCCGCAGCGCCACGTTTCTCGGTGACACCGGCGCGCGCGGCGGCCCCCGCTTCAGTGCCTGGGGCCGAGGGCGTGCAGGTCTTGCAGAAATTGGGATTCGCTGAATCGCAGATTGCCGAACTCGGTGCGAGTGGCGCCGTTCGATTGCCGAAGTAGGGGAGAATTGACATGTCGAAAATGTTCGACCAGTGGCGCATGCGCAGCCCGCACTACAACGACAGCCATCACGAATGGAGCGATACCGTTCGCCGCTTCGTCGAGCGCGAGATTTCGCCACACATCGACGCCTGGGAACGTGCCGGTATGTTACCGCGCGAATTGCATCGTAAAGCGGCTGAGGTTGGCATTCTCGGGTTAGGTTTTCCCGAGGAGCACGGCGGGACCACCGAGGGGATCGATCGTTTTCATGGGCTCGTCACGGGCGTCGAGCTCGCCGAGGTCGGCGCGGGCGGTCTGATTGCCAGCTTGATGATTCATGGTGTTGCGCTACCGCCCGTGATCGCAGCGGGCTCGCGTACGATCAAAGAACGCGTAGTTCCTAGCGTGCTCGCCGGCGAGAAGATCATTGCGCTCGGTGTGACCGAGCCTTCGGGCGGTTCCGATGTTGCTGCGCTGCGCACCCACGCCGAGCTTAAGGGCGATCGCTATATTGTCAATGGCTCAAAGATTTATATCACCTCGGGTATCCGCGCTGACTTCTATGTAATCGCCGTGCGCACCGGCGGTCCGGGAGCGCGCGGCATTAGCCTACTCCTGCTCGAGAAGGGTATGAAGGGCTTCACGCAGTCACCGCTCGAGAAAATGGGCTGGCACTGCTCCGATACAGCGACGCTTTACTTTGACAACGTCGAAGTGCCAGTCGAAAATCTCATCGGTGAGGAAGGCGGTGCGTTCCGCAGTCTGATGGCCAACTTCAATGGCGAGCGGGTCGGGATCGCCAGTTCCTCCAACGCTTATGCCATGGTCTGCCTCGAAGAGGCGCTGGCTTGGGCGCGCGAGCGCGAAACCTTCGGCAGCAAGCTCAATCAAAATCAGGCGATCCGTCATAAGTTTTCAGAGATGTCACGACAAGTTTTTGCAACTCAGGCGTGGGTCGATCGCGCCTGCGACGCTGTCATGCGCGGACGTGATGACGCTGGCGAGATCGCACTACTCAAGATTCAGGGGACGCGCACTCTCGAGCATTGCGCGCGCGAGTCGGCACAAATTTTGGGCGGCGCGTCGTACATGCGCGGTTGTAAAATAGAGCGTATCTACCGTGAGGTCCGGCCGAACGTGATCGCAGGCGGCTCCGAGGAAATCATGCTCGATCTGGCAGCTAAGCAACTGGGTTATGCGTGAGGCGAGCTGAACTATGGACGCATTGATCTATGATCACGTGCGCACACCGCGCGGCAAAGGTAAAAGCGACGGCAAGTTGCATGAAGTAACGGCCGTCAATCTCGCCAGCCAAACGCTTGCTGCCTTGCGCGAGCGTTCCCACCTCGACACTCATCTGGTCCAAGATGTGGTGATGGGCTGTGTCGCGCCTGTGGGCGAACAGGGCTCGAACATCGCGCGTATCGCGGTGTTGATGGCGGGGTACGATGAGTCAGTTCCCGGTTTCCAGATCAACCGTTACTGTTCTTCTGGACTCGAGGCGGTGAACATCGCGGCGGCCAAAGTTATGGCCGGTCAAGGGATCGCTGTAATCGGTGGGGGCGTCGAGAGTATGTCGCGCGTGCCGATGGGCACGGATGGCGGCGCTTGGGCCACCGATCCTGAGGTGGCATTCCGAACTTATTTTGTGCCGCAGGGGGTGAGTGCCGACCTCATCGCAACCCTATACGGCTATTCGCGCAACGACCTCGATGGCTATGCAGTCGCCAGTCAACAACGCGCTGCCCAGGCCTGGTCTGGAGGTCGTTTCACGCGCTCGATTGTACCAATCAAAGATATCTTGGGTGTCACGCTACTTGATCACGATGAAACTGTACGCAGCGGCGTCACACTGGAATCTTTAGCGATGCTCAAACCCTCTTTCGCCGAGATGGGCGAGAAATACGGCGCGGACGGAGTCGGCTTGTTGCGCTACCCGCAGGTCGAGCGGATCGAGCATCGGCATCACGCTGGTAACTCGAGTGGCATTGTCGACGGCGCGGCGGCGGTGTTGGTCGGTAATGCTGCATTCGGTCGCAAGGCCGGGCTGAAGCCGCGGGCGCGGATTCGCGCGTTCGCGTCAATTGGCTCTGAACCCACTATCATGCTCACGGGGCCGGCGCCCGCCACGCAGCGTGCGCTTAAGCTTGCGCGCATGAGCACTGCTGACATCGACCTATTCGAGCTCAACGAAGCCTTTGCAGCTGTTGTGTTGCGATACATGGAGACGCTATCTATCCCGCACGAAAAAATCAACGTCAATGGCGGCGCTATCGCCATGGGTCATCCGCTCGGCGCCACCGGCGCGATGATTCTCGGCACGCTGCTCGATGAGATGGAACGACGCAATCTCGGTATCGGCCTCGCGACGCTCTGCGTCGGTGCGGGTATGGGTACGGCCACCATTATCGAGCGTGTTTGAGCTCGGGTGCGTCAAAGGAAATTCGGCATGAACCAGGTTATTCGCTACGAGCGCGAAGGGGATTTGGCTATCTGGGTGCTCGACAACCCGCACAAGACCACCAATACGATTGATCAGACTTTTCTCGATGATCTCGAGGCCTGTATTACGCGACTGCAGTCCGAGGGTGGCACGCGGGGTGCAGTCATTACTTCAGCCAAAGCACTTTTTTTGGCAGGTGCCGACCTCAATGACCTAGAGCGTAACGACGAGGCGATGCGTAAGCTGCCACCTGCAGAAATGTTCGAGAAAGTATTTTCGCTGTCGCGCTTGCTGCGCAAGCTCGAGACCTGCGGAAGGCCCGTCGCCTGCGCGATCAACGGCACGGCGATGGGAGGTGGTCTCGAAATCGCGCTCGCCTGTCACCAAAGATTTGTGGCTGATATTCCGGGCTTGCGGCTTGGTTTGCCCGAAGTGCAAATCGGCCTGCTGCCCGCCGGTGGCGGTACACAGCGACTCGCACGGATGCTCGGCATTCAGGCGGCGATGCCTTATTTGCTCGAGGGTAAGTCACTCGATCCGCAGGCGGCGCTGAAGGTGCGTATCGTTGATGCCGTGGTACCCCAGGGCGAGATCGTCGAGCGCGCTAAGCGGTGGGTCCGCTCGAGTCCCGATTGTATAAAGCCCTGGGATAAAAAAGATTTCCGAATACCAGGCGGTGCCGGCCCGATGGACCCGCGTGTCGCCGGGATGCTGGTGGTTTCGAACGCTCTGACCCACGAGAGGACGGCAGACAACCTGCCTGCGCCGAAGGCCGTACTCTCCTGTCTTTACGAGGGCCCTCTGCTGCCGATGGATCTCGCACTGCGGCTCGAGTGCAAATACATGACGCGGCTACTGATCGATGGCACTGCGCGCAACATGGTACGGACACTGTTCATCAACAAAACGAAGTGCGACAAACTATACCGGCGACCGGCTGAGGTGCCGGTGACTTCATTCACCGAGATTGGAGTGATCGGATCCGGGCTTATGGGTGCAGGCATCGCACAAGTTGCGGCGCGCGCTGGTATCGAGGTCGTGCTGATGGACGTCGATCTGGCTACGGCCGAGCGGGGCAAGGCTGGAATTGCCAAGCGCCTCAATGATTCGGTTGCCAAGGGGCGACTGGCCGCGGACAAAGCCGAGAGTACCCTTGCACGTATCACGCCGAGCAATGACTACGCGACCCTGCGCGGCGTGCAGCTTGTGGTCGAAGCGGTCTTTGAGGATCGCGGCATCAAGTCGAGGGTCATCGCTGCGGCCGATGAGGTTCTGGGTCCGAAGGTCGTAATGGCATCCAATACGTCGACCTTGCCGATCACTAGTCTGGCGGGCTATTCGAAGCGTGCTAAAAATTTCATCGGGCTGCATTTTTTCTCACCGGTGGACCGCATGCCCTTGGTCGAGATTATCCGCGGTAAAAAAACCTCTGACGCGACGCTTGCTCGCGCGCTAGATTTCGTACAGCAGCTAGGTAAGACTCCGATCGTCGTCAAAGATTCTCGCGGCTTTTTCACCAGTCGTTTTTTCGGCAGTTATGTTAACGAGGGCATCGCCATGGTGGGCGAGGGGGTGACGCCGGCGCTGATCGAAAATGCAGCGCGGATACTCGGCATGCCAGTCGGGCCACTTACTGTCCAAGATGAGGTCGGACTCGATCTCGCCGTGAGGGTTACTCAGCAAACTAAGGCGGATCTTGACGATGCGTGGCAGCCGGGTGCTGCTTATCCGATTGTCGAAAAACTTTCGGTAGAGCTTGGGCGCCACGGCCGCAAAAGTGGCGGTGGCTTTTACGATTACCCGCAGGGCGGTAAAAAGCGCCTGTGGTCAGGCCTCGCGGATATTTGGCTGTCGAGTGAGCTGCAGCCGGCGGTGAGCGACGTTTGCCGCCGGATGTTGTACATCCAATTGATCGAAGCGATCAAGTGCATGCAGGAAGGCGTACTCGAATACGCTGCCGACGGCGATGTGGGCGCGGTGCTCGGCGTCGGCTTCCCAACCTACACCGGTGGTCCCTTCTCGTATGTTGATCACCTCGGCGCAGCCCGCGTTTTGAGCGAGTGCAACGCGCTCGCCAAGCGCCACGGCGAACGCTTCAAGGCGCCGCGCTTGCTTCGCGAGATGGTGCGCGAGGGCAAACGCTTTTATGCATAGCGTTGTTGCGACTAGCGCACGTCGATGACGACGTCACGAACCTGACCGTCGAACTCGGTTTCGGATGCATAGCCGTCCGTAACCGGGCCGCCGAGATCGATGCCGACATCGAGAGTCTCGTGGATCGAGAACAAGAACGGCACGGTGCGTTCGATGCGCATCCGCCCGGTCTCGCGGCCGTTGACTTTCATGATCGCAGTCGCAGGACCGCCTGACATCGGTTTGTCATAGTCGAGATCAAGCGTTATCTTTGATTCGCCGACGGGCAGCGGCTGATCGCCCACCATGGGCAAGGTTTGCGCGTCGACGAAGTTGTAGGAGTAGACCGGGCGACGCTGAGTATCGACATGCAGCGCCCAGCCGCCGGCGACGCCCCCGTAGGCGACTACGACGCCGCCGCGGGTTTTTTTCGGTAACCCGATGCGTGCGGTCAAAGTATACGAGCGTATGACGACCGACGGACTTTGCATTTCGGGGATGCCACGGCTGCCGGCGTAAAGCGTGACTCGCTTGCGGCCACGGAGCAGCACCGGCAGTCCTGCGGTTTGCGCATTGTTGATTAGCGGTAATACCTGATTCCGGCCAGCCTCATGCCAGAAGAGCGCCTGCAGTTCAGCGAGCTTCGCGGGTTGTTCAGTGGCTAAGTCACGAGACTGCGAGAAATCATTGCTGAGGTCGTAGAGCTCCCAGCGATCTTCGAGAACCGAGCGGCTGATCGGCGTACGCACATCCCAGGGTACGCGGCCACGGAACGCGGAGGCCATCCAGCCGTCGTGATAGATCGCTCGATTACCATAAACATTGAAGTACTGCGTGCGGCGCGGCGACGGCGCTTTGGCATCATCGAACGTCGAGAGTAGGCTCAGTCCATCGATCGGTTGCTGTGTAACACCGTTGACCGTCGTGGGCACTTCGACACCGGCTGCCGCAAGTATGGTGGGCGCAAGATCGGCTACGAAAGCGAACTGGTCGCGAAGGCCACCTCGATCTTTGATGCGATTCGGCCAGCTGATCACCAGCGGATTGCGGATGCCGCCAAGATGCGAGCCAATCTGTTTCATCCACGGAAACGGTGCATTGAGCGCCCACGCCCAGCCCGCGTTGTAGTGTGCGTGAACTTTAGGTCCGCCGATGTCATTGAAGCGCGCCAGCATATCGGCGGTGGTTTCGGGGACGCCCTGTATCGATGACATGTAGCGGATCGAGCCCATTGGGCCGGCCTCGCCGCTGCTGCCGTTATCGCCGACGATATAGATGAAGAGTGTGTTATCGAATTCACCCATTTGCTCGACGGCGATACGCAGCCGGCCAACTTGCGCGTCCGTGTGCGCGAGGAAACCGGCGTAAGTTTCCATGTAGCGCTCCGCAAGTTTGCGTTGATCGCGAGTGAGCGAATCCCAAGCGGGCAAGGCCTCTGGCCTTGAAGTGAGCACTGCTTCGGTCGGAATCACGCCCAAAGATTTCTGCCTAGCGAACGATTCCTCACGCAGACGATCCCAGCCTTGGGCGAACCGGCCCTTGTAGCGCTCGATCCACGCTTTTGGCGCCTGAAGCGGCGCGTGCGCTGCACCGGGTGCAAAGTATACAAAGAAAGGTCGATCAGGCGTCGCCGATCGGTGGCGCTGCATCCAGGCGATGGTTCGATCAGCCAAATCCTCAGTCAGGTGGTAGCCGGCTCGGCGCGGTCGCGTGACAAAGGTTTGATCCTGCACTAGCGTAGGCGCGAACTGATCGACCTCTGCCGGCAGAAAGCCATAAAAATGATCGAAACCCTGTCGAATGGGCCAGTGGTCATAAGGACCGGCAGGGGAACTCTCCCATTCGGGAGCGAGATGCCATTTGCCGAACGCCGCGGTACCGTAGCCGTTTTGCCGCAAGATTTCGGCAATCGTCACCGCGCTCTTTGGCAGCAGTCCGTTGTAACCCGGATAGGCGGAGGGGGTGTTGAGCACGGCGCCGACGCCTACGGCATGCGGATTGCGGCCCGTAAGTAGCGCCGCACGCGTCGGTGAACAAATGGCGGTCGTATGAAAGCGGTTATACCGCAGCCCTTCGTTGGCGAGTTGCTGTAATGATGGGGTGTCGATGGCACCGCCAAAGGTACTGGCCGCCGCAAAGCCTACATCATCAAGCAGTACAACCACTACGTTCGGCGCCCCACGCGGCGATGTCTGGAGGGACATCTTCATTTTCGGATAGTCGGTGGACAGCACTTGCGCGCTCGCTGGTCCCGGTGCGCTCGCTATGAGGATCGAGAGTACAGCTGCAATCAACCAACAAAATCGGCTCGTCATCGATTCGCTCTTCATTTATCCGTGGGTTGTGCTGGCGGCGTGTAGCGCGGTGCGCTCACTCCGGGCGGCGAGCCGGGTAGGCCAAAGTAATAGTGTCCCGCGGTCAGCCCGCCATCGACCGCGAGTTCACTGCCCATACAGTACGACGATTCATCGGCAGCTAGGAATACGAAGCACTCGGCGGCCTCTTCAGGGCGGCCGACACGCTGTGCGGCGAATTGTTTGAAGGCAAAGTCGAGTTGTACCGTCGGCAGACCCTGCGGATTTGCCATCGGCGTGTTGATGCCTCCAGGATGCACAGAGTTGACACGCACACCATGGGGACCAAGCTCGAGCGCCGCGACTTTGGTCATGCCACGTACGGCGAACTTCGAGCTCACATAGGCGCCCAAGGCGTTGGCGCCATGTAGGCCATCTGCGGAGGAGTTGTTAATAATCGATCCTGCACGCTGGCGGATCATATGCGGCGCGACCGCGTGTATGCCGTTGAAGGTGCCCACCACGTTGACATCGAGTATCCGTCGCAGATCTTCTACTGAGGTCGATAACAAGTCCTTGAATAGCAATATTCCTGCATTATTGACGAGGACATCGATGCGTCCGTGACGGGCGATCAAGGTCTCGGTCAAGGTAGCCCAACCGGCCTCATCAGCGACATCATGAATCTTTGAGTCGGCGCGTTCGCCGAGCGCAGCCGCCGTCGCTGTGACCTCGGGCAGCACATCGGTGAGAGTAACCCACGCGCCTTCCTCGATGAACCGACGGGCAATGGCCGCGCCCATTCCGCGAGCAGCTCCGGTGACGAGGGTTACTTTATCCGTGAGTCTGCCCATAGCGTTGTGCCCTTGACGAGGTGGGAGCGCTGCTACTGCTTATTGCGCGCCATGTTGATGGCGACGTCCTCGATCATGTCTTCCTGACCGCCTACGGTTTTCATGCGTCCCAGTTCGATCAGGATGTCCGCCGAGCCGACGCCGTATTTAGCCGCCGCGCGCTTGGCAAATAGCAGGAACGAGGAATAAACCCCCGCGTATCCGAGAACGAGCGAGTCGCGATCGATGCGGATGGGTTCGTCCATGATAGGGGTAACAAGCTCCTCGGCAACATCAGCGAGGCGCATGACATCGACTCCGGTATCGATGCCCATGCGGTGACACACGGCATTGAAGACTTCGAGCGGTGTGTTGCCGGCGCCAGCTCCCAATCCTGCCGCTGAGCCGTCGATGCGCGCGGCGCCGCATTCGACCGCCGCCAATGAATTGGCGATGCCCATGGCAAGATTATGATGCCCATGGAACCCGATCTCGGTTCCCGGCTGCAGTCGCTCGCGCAGCATGCTAACACGCGCCTTCACGTCATCCGGCAGCATGTATCCAGCCGAGTCGGTACAATAGATGCAGTGGGCACCATAGTTTTCCATGAGCAGCGCCTGCTCGACGAGCTTCGCAGGCTCGAGCATGTGCGCCATCATCAAGAAGCCGACCGTATCGAGCTCGAGTTTGCGCGCCAGAGAAATATGCTGCTCGGAGACATCGGCTTCAGTGCAGTGGGTTGCCACGCGAATGGTGGCGACGCCGAGATCTTTGGCGAGGCGCAGATGCTCGACCGTGCCGATCCCCGGCAAAAGCAGCGCGGAAATCTTTGCTCGCTTGACCGTACCGATGACGGCGCGCAGATATTCCTCGTCGGTGTGCAAGGGGAAGCCGTAGTTGACCGAAGCGCCGCCTAAGCCATCGCCATGCGTCACTTCGATGAGCGGTACGCCCGCTTCATCGAGACCGCGAGCGATCGATTGCATTTGCTCGAGCGTGATTTGATGACGTTTGGGATGCATACCATCGCGCAGGCACATGTCGTGTAGAATTATCTTGCGGGTCCTCACGAGCGGGCTCCTGATTGCGGGGCGGTCTGCCCATAGGCACCTGCAGTAATCTCCGGTGCCAGCATCTCGGCCGTGCGCAGGGCGGCAGCGGTCATGATGTCGAGATTGCCGGCGTACTTCGGTAGGTAATCGCCGAGACCCTCGACCTCCAGGTAGATCGACACGCGATTGCCATCGAATACAGGTCCGTTTTTGAGCGTATAGCCCGGAACATAGCGTTGTACTTCGACGATCATTTTTTTGACTGAGTCAGTGATTGACTGCTGGTTCGGCGTGGTCGCTGTGAGACAGTGCACCGTATCGCGCATGATGAGCGGCGGTTCGGCGGGATTAAGAATGATGATGGCCTTGCCGCGTTTCGCACCTCCCACGCCCTCGATGCCGTGCGCAGTGGTTCGGGTAAACTCGTCGATGTTCTTACGCGTGCCGGGTCCTGCCGAGCGGGAGGCTACCGTCGCTACTATTTCGGCGTAGTCGACAGCCTGCACGCGGCTCACGGCCGCGACCATCGGGATCGTCGCCTGACCACCGCAGGTCACCATGTTCACGTTCATTTCACGACGGCCCGCGTGCTCGGCAAGATTCACGGGCGGCACGCAGAACGGGCCAATGGCTGCGGGCGTGAGGTCGATCATGACCACGCCTGCCTCACGTATCTTACGTGCGTTTTCGTGATGTACGGAGGCCGAGGTGGCATCAAAGGCGATGCGAATCTCATCGGCCGCGAGATGCGGCAGTAAGCCGTCAACACCTGCCGTTGTGGTTTTGAGCCCGTGGGCGCGTGCGCGGGCGAGACCGTCGGAGGCGGGATCGATACCCACCATCCACACCGGGTTAATCTCCGCGCTCCGCAGCGACTTCATCATGAGATCGGTGCCGATATTCCCCGAGCCGATCAGTGCGGCGTTGATCCTCTGCGCCATGTTCCGTTGCCCGTCCCTTTTCGCGAAACACAACATGTTGCGCGCAGATTTTATTACCAATTCGTAGAAACGGTGCACTATATTTGCGAAATCAACGGTTTCTCGGGGGGTGTGGTCGATGTCAGACACTGTTTCGATTGAGGCCCGGCTCGACCGTCTGGAATCGCTCGAACAGATCCGCCAGCTGCCGGCGCGCTACGGGCTCGCGCTCGATATGCGCGACATCGACGCGCTCGCCGGTTTGTTCGTCGACGACGTGCGGGTGGGGCGCGAGCGCACGGGTCGGCGCGCTCTGCGCGATTGGCTGGATGAAACCCTGCGCGCGCAGTTCACTGGAACCTCGCACCATATCGGTAACCACATTATTGAATTCGCCGATGCGGATCACGCCCGCGGTATCGTCTATTCCAAGAACGAGCATGAGACGTCGACAGACTGGGTGATCATGCAGATGATGTACGTCGATGATTACGAGCGACGTA
>VGTW01000010.1 GCA_016874555.1 Gammaproteobacteria bacterium
TCGTCTGCAAGTTCTCTGCGCGCTTTTGCGCCGTCACGACGATTTCTTCTAGGCCACCCTGATCGACTTCTTGTGCTCTGGCGAGCCCGGTGAGGGACGCAGCAACAAGCCCGGCAACGAGCGCCGCCGATAAATACTTCATTTTCATGATTTTGATTCCTCCAGTTGACGTGTTCTTTTTCCGCACTGGTAACCGGCCATTTGCCCTAAGCAAACCCAGAAAGGCGAATTCCGATGAGCGTTACAAAGCAAATCACCCGGCGGCCATATGCTTTCAATTTGCGTAATCCGTGTCAATGAAAATTACGCAAAGCGACGTTATCTACGCTACCGGACTACGAATATCGCAATGGAGTGGTATTTTCAACACGAAATTCCCATAAACGGGGCGGACAGCGGCAGTCGTGGAGGGGGTGATGAAGGAGCAGGACACGGCCGGCAAAAAGTCAGCAGCGGAGCCCGGTCGATATGCCTGGTACGTCGCCGGCATGCTGTTCGTCATATACCTGTTCAATTACATCGACCGCTCCGTCCTCAACGTACTCTCGCAGCTCGTCAAAGAGGATCTTCGCGCCTCAGACACCATCATGGGCTTCCTCGTCGGGCCCGCCTTCGCGGTGTTTTATGCCCTTGCCGGTATTCCCATCGCTCGCTATGCCGATCGCGCAAGTCGCATCCGCATCATCGTTGTCGGCTGCATCGTCTGGAGCGGTTTCACGATTGCCACGGCTTACGCACAGACCTGGCAACAGCTTGCATTCTTTCGCGTCGGCGTCGGCATCGGCGAAGCGGCCTTCCTCGCGCCGGCGTATTCGATCCTCGCCGATTACTTCCCCGTGCTCTATCGCGCGCGGGCGCTATCTCTGCTCGGTCTCGCCGTTTATTTTGGCCAGGTCACAGGCATGTTGACGGGCGCGATGCTCGGCGCAGCCTTGGGTTGGCGTGACGTATTCCTCTACGCGGGCGCTCCCGGCATCGTGGTGGCTTTGCTCGCCTATCTCACCGTGCGTGAACCTGAGCGCGGGGCTATGGAAGCCTCGAGGGTCTCTGCTGATACGGCGCGTGCGGACCTCGCGACCGCGCTGCGTTCCCTGTGGGCGTACCGCAGTTTTCGACATCTTTGCTTAGGGACGGCGCTTGGGGTCTTCGGCGGTCAGGCCTTCGCCGGCTGGTCGGCGCCTTTTTTGATGCGCTCGCATGGCGTTGATCTGCAGGCGATTGGTACGGTATTTGCGCCGCCTTATCTGTTGTCGGCTCTGACGGGAACAATTATTGCGGGATTCGTCGCTGACCGTCTCGTCCGTCGCGATCTCAACGCGCCGGTGCGCGCGTCAAGTTATATGCTCACGTTTGCTACTGCCTGTCTGTGCCTGGCCTGTTGGGTACCCTCGTTCGGCGCCATCGTACTGTTGACCGTTCCGATGGGGCTGGTCGGCGGTGGCTGGATATTACCGATGCAAACGACCACGCAAAACGCGTTGCCGCCCGACTTGCGTGCGACCGGAACTGCGGTGTTCTGGTTTGTAGTCAACCTGATGGGCATCGCGATGGGACCGTGGTTTGCCGGCATGCTCTCGGATCTGTTCGCGGTAAGGTTCGGTAACGAGTCTTTGCGCTACGGCTTGTTGGTGGCGATTGCGGTGAGTTTCTTGGGTGCATTGATCATTCATCGAGCCGCCCGCAGCCTACACGCGGAAGCCGTAGCCCGTGGCATCCGGCATCAGGGGTAAAGCTATTCCCAATGAAAATACTCCCAATGAAGATACGCTTGTGATCACGAGTCGCAGTTTCAATTTTGCTGACTTGCTTGCGCTCGTGGCCGGCGAGGTGTCTGAACGCACAGCGCTCGTCTGTGGCGATGAGCGCCTGAGCTATGCCGAACTGGTGAGGCGAGTCGGAAACTTGGCAGCTACGCTCGATCATCGCGGGCTACGCGCTGGCGATACGTTCGCGCTGCACTGCGGCAATTGCGTGGAATACTTGATCGGATTCTTTGCTGCATGTCGGCTCGGTGTTTTACCCTTCAATGTCAATTACCGCTACGTCGAGGCCGAGCTCGAGTATCTTTACGCCAACGCGAAGACCGCTGCAGCTCTGGTCGGGCACGAATTCTTGCCGCGCGTTCGCGGTCTCTCATGCTGTCCGCGCATCGTGATCGCAGTCGGCGAGGGCGTGGGCGAGGAGGACACTGGTTTCGGGGCTGCACTACGAGCGGGCGCGAATCTGCCTGCGCCAGCACGCGTACCTCGCAGCGACGATGCGCTTATCATCTATACCGGCGGAACCACCGGCATGCCTAAAGGCGTGGTCTGGAGCCACCACGATATGCTGCTTGCCTCACTCGGCGGCGGCGGATTTTTTTCGCGCAAGGGGCCGATCGCAGCGCCCGAAGAAATCATCGAGCGTGTGCGGGAATCACCGCCCCTCGTAACGTTTCCGGTGGCGCCGCTGATGCACGGTGCTGCACTCTGGGCCGCGCTGTCATCGATCTTTGCCGGGCACACGATCGTGCTGGCGGCGGAGCGCGGTTTCGATCCTTTGGGCGTGCTCGAGCTATGCGCTCGCGAGCGCGTGAATATTTTGGTCATCGTCGGCGATGGCATGGGCCGGCCGCTCGCCGACGCACTAGCTGCGAATGTGGGGCGATGGTCACTCGAGACGCTGGTGCATGTGGGTTCCGGTGGCGCCGTCTTTTCACAGGCTGTACAACAATCTTTGCGTAATTCTTTGCCACGACTGCATACCAGTAGCTCTTTGGGTACCACTGAGTCCGGTACGCTCGGTGCGGGCACCGGCGAGGGCGGCGGCCTGATGCGCTTCGCGCCGCGGGCCGATATTCACGTGCTGGTGGAGGAGTCGCGGTTTGCCGCGGCGGGTGAAACGGGTGTGCTCGCGCGCAGTGGGCCTCTGCCGCAGGGGTATTTCGGCGATGCGGAGCGTACGGCGCGCACCTTTGTCACGCTTGATGGCAAGCGGCTCGCCATCACGGGCGATTCCGCGCGGCTCGAAGCAGACGGCTCGGTGACGGTGCTCGGACGCGGCTCGACCTGCATCAATACCGGCGGCGAGAAAGTATTCCCGGAAGAGGTCGAACAGGTCCTCAAGTTGCATCCGGCCGTGTTTGACGCGCTTGTGGTCGGCGTGCCCGACCCGCGGTGGGGCGAGCGCGTGGTCGCCCTAGTTTCATTGCGTTATGGTGAACCCGTGGATAAAGAATCTTTGCGCGAGCATTGCCGCACGCTCGTTGCGGATTATAAAGTCCCTCGCGCGCTTATCTTTGTGGCCGAGGTACAGCGCACCAACACAGGTAAACCCGATTACGGCTGGGCGCGCGAGACGGCGCTCGGCGTAGGGCTGTAACGCCAACCCGCCCACTCCCAAGGTTACATGAACGCCGATAAATCGACGCGGACGCCCCGAATCAGGACACGCGGTCGAGCGGCCAGCCCGATGTGCCCGGAACCACGTGCACACCCTCGACCGCTCCGATGATGCGCTTGACTTCGCTGCGCGGGTGATAGAACTGCTTGTACCAAATCCGCGCCTTGTGGAAGGGGCCGTCGGTCGGGATCTGCAGAATGTTGATAGCAGCGCGCTTATTACCCCAGACCTCGAAGTCTTGCAAAAACGCGAGTCGGCTCGATTCATTGAAGCCGCGCGCAGCCTCACGGTCGGCATCGGTCGGCACGGCATTCTGAGTTTTGACAAGCAGGGCGTGCCAAACCTCGATCACGCCGTCATCCACCGGCGTGTGCGTGATCAGGAGCACGGTGTCAAAGAGGCCGGTGAGGTGCGAGACCAAAATCCCGGGGCCGTGATAGACCGTGTCGGTGTATAACTTATCGTTAGGACCTGCGACGAGAGTGCGATGGCCGCCAGCCTGACGCTGAATCGCCTTGTGCCCACGGAACTCGTTCTCAAAGTATTCGACGGTCGAGCCGTGAATCGGGCCGAGGTGTGGTAGATCAGCGATGTTGTCAATGACTTCCTGCGGATGGCACGCCATCACGCCGAGTTTGTCGACGTTCCATGGTACCCAATGCGGTTGGCCGTATTCGGCCAATGCCGGGAGATCAAAGTCGGGCTCGCCCCCCTCGGCGTCGTGCCACATAAAAATGAGCCCGGCGTGCTCGCGTACCGGCCAACTTTTGACGCTGGCCGCTTTGGGAATCGCGCCGTTGTAGTAAGGGATGCGGTTACAGTGACCGTCCGCACCAAAACGCCAAGCGTGGTAGGGGCACTGGATGTCATCGTCGACCACATGCCCGTCGCGCGCCGTATACGAAGATTTATTTTTGGCGAGGTGTGTGCCCATGTGTGGGCAATAGGCGTCGAGCAGAATTACCTTACCGCTTTTTTTACCGCGATAGAGCGCGAAATCATGCCCGAAATAACGCACGCCCTGCGGCTGGTCGGTCACCTCGCTCGAGATGCCGATCATGAACCAGCCACGCGGAAAGGTGTGCGGTCCTATGTTGTAGTCCGCAGTCTTGGCCATAGCGTCAGACGAAGAAATCTTGGGGTTGCTCGCCCAGGTACATGCCGCCGAGTGTCGAACCAATCAGTTTCGGATCGTTCGCGACGTGCGCACGCGCCGCGTTAGCGTCGAGCCAGTAACGAATGATCGGGCTGTCGGTGTAGATCGCGCGGCCGCCGAGCAGCGGCATAAGATCGTCGATGAGATCAGCACAGCGCCCACCAATTTGTGAGGACTGATAGCGGTAACGGACGCGCTGTTCCATGCTGAGCTCGCCGCCCGCCCGCACCGTCGCCATCATCTCGTCGAAATTGCGATAGAGCAGGGTCTTCATTTCGTCCACGGCCGATTGCGTCCGCGCCGCGGCGAGGATCGCGCTCGTATCTTGCTTGGTGGCCTTTCCCGTGTTGGTCGACACGCGTTTCTTACCGATATCAACGAACGCGTCGAGTGCGCCCTGCACGGCACCGATGCTGGCCGTTGACACGGAACGAACAAACACCTGAGCCCAAGGCAGTTTGTAAAGTGGGCCGGTATTGACCGCCTGCCCAGGGTTTTTACACATAAAACCGTCAACGGCTTTGTGCGTGCGGTACTCTGGGATGAAGGCGTTTTCGACCACGATGTCCTGACTACCCGTGGCCTGCATCCCGAAGGTGTACCAGTTATCGAGAATCTTGTAGTCCTTGCGC
The DNA here is from genome assembly GCA_016874555.1 of Gammaproteobacteria bacterium. Classification (GTDB taxonomy): domain Bacteria; phylum Pseudomonadota; class Gammaproteobacteria; order Steroidobacterales; family Steroidobacteraceae; genus UBA964. The sequence continues at coordinate 5,170 of VGTW01000010.1, forward strand.
GGTAACAAGAAGGTGCGCATCTCAGGCGGGCCATCCTTGTTGAAGATCAGCGAACCGAGCAGAATCCAATCGCAATATTCGCTGCCGCTCGAGAAGCCCCAGCGGCCCGACAGCCGAAAGCCACCCTCGACGACCTCGACTTTGCCGACGGGCTGGTACGACGAGCTGACGAGGGTGTCGGAATTCGAGCCCCACACTTCGGCTTGGGCCCGATCATCGAACAGCGCGAGCTGATAGGGATGACAGCCGACTACGCCGAGTACCCAAGCCGTGGACATGCAGGCTTCGGCCAGCGTCATCTGCACATCAAAGAAAACTTGTGGATCCATCTCGAAGCCGCCGTAGCGCTTCGGCTGCAAGATGCGGAAGAAACCGGCCTCGACCATTTCGCGCATGGTCTCAGCAGGCATTCGACGGTTAGCGTAGGCCTCGGCCTGGCGAGCTTTGAGCGCCGGCAACATGGTGCGGGCGCGGCGAACGAGTTCGGCGCGTGTCGGAATCTGATCCTCGAGAACGTGGGCGGCGGCAGTGGCCATGGTGATCCCCCTGATAGATGTCAAACGCTGAGCTCTATCTAGCAGACGAGATGCTAGCGCTGGGGGGTGGGGGTCTGCAAGCGAAGTGCGTAAAATAACGATGATATTTTTACGCATTCGAACGTTCCAGCATGCGGAAATCGCATTCCCCGTCGTTTTCGGCGGCTGGCTCTACGAACCGGGTTTGCCGCTCCCTCGAAAACGCACTATTGTTGGGGCCCGTTAGGCGGGTGCGGGGGGCGTATGACGGTGAGTGAACTCGCGGCTGCGGCTCTGGCCGAGGGCGGTCCACCGCTAGGCGAGCTACGCCAGTTGCCGAGCGGATATCAACTGCATTTCCACGATACCGGGCCGGCGAGCCAGCAGATCGGTGGCTCGACCGTGGTGCTCTTGCAGGGAAGTGGCCCGGGAGCCAATGGCTGGAGCAACTTCCGCCAGAACATCGAACCGCTGCGCGCCGCTGGACACCGCGTCATCGTCCCCGACTTGATTGGTTTTGGCTATTCCTCGAAGCCTACGGGTCTCGACTACAGCCTCGATCTCTTTGTGTCGACGACGCTGGAGTTGCTCGATTCACTCGGGATTCAGGATTGCGCGCTGGTCGGCAATTCTTTAGGTGGTGCGGTCTCGGTTGGGATTTGCCTCGCACGGCCGGGTCGCGTGCGCAAGCTCATCGTGATGGGCTGCGGCGGCATCGAGACAACTGAAACCTACTTTAAAATGCCCGGTATCCAGAAAATGGTCGCGGGCTTCGTCGGTGGTGAAATCAATCCGCAGTGGTTACGCAGTATTCTGCAGATGCTGGCTTTCGATCCGCAGCATGTCACCGATTCTCTAGTAGTCGAGCGCTTCGCGATTTTGAAGCTGATGCCCAAAGATGTGCTCGGTAGGATGCGGATCCCCGATCTCTCGCCGCGTTTGCCGGAACTCACGCTACCCATCCTCGGTTTCTGGGGCGTCGAGGATCAATTTTGCCCCGCCTCGAGCGCCCTCAAGCTGGCGGCTGCCTGCCCGCAAAGCGAAATCGTGATTTATTCGCGCGTCGGCCATTGGGTGATGATCGAGCGTGCTGCGGAGTTTAATCGTCATGTCATCCACTTCCTCGCCGGGTGATTCCTCGAGTCTTTCCGCCGCGGCGCGCGCCGCGGCGGTGGCACAGATTGCCGCGGAGTTGCACGCTGCGTGGCGCGAGCGCCGGACGTTACCGCCGCTGCGTACGAGTCATCCCTGGCTCACGATCGATGATGCTTATGCTATCTCTTTGGGCTTCATGGAGCGCCGTATCGCAGCGGGCGAGCGTATCGTCGGCAAGAAGATCGGTGTCACTAGCAAGGCCGTGCAGGACATGCTCGGCGTACATCAACCGGATTTCGGTTTTTTGACGGATGCGATGAAGGTCGATGATGGCGGCACTATCGTCATCGGCGAGCGCATGATCCAGCCGCGAGCCGAGGCTGAAATTGCGCTGATTCTCAGCGCTTCGCTCAAGGGGCTCGGAGTCACTGAGGCCGATGTACTCGCGGCGACCGCGAGCGTGGTCGCCTGTTTCGAAATCGTCGACTCGCGCATCGATCAATGGGATATCCGCATCGTCGATACCGTGGCCGACAACGCGTCCTGTGGACTTTTCGTGCTGGGCGCCGAGCGGTGCTCGCCGCAGGGGCTCGATCTCGCTGCCCTCGAGGTTCGCGTCAGCAAAAATGGCGCACCGCTGTCGCGGGGCTTTGGTTCTGCCGTTCAGGGCTCGCCGCTTGCCGCTGTGGCTTGGCTTGCCAATACCTTGGGCGCCTACGGCATCACTCTCGAGGCCGGCGACATTATACTCTCGGGCTCGCTGGTACCGCTGGAGCCGGCTCGACCCGGCGATATTTTCGAGCTCGATCTTGATCAGCTGGGCCGGGTCTCGGTTCGCTTCGCCTGACGCGCTGGTCCTCGATCAAGTAGTTCATTTCAGGAGTCACGCGTGCAATTGACCTCGCTGCCTGATCAGCAAACAGAAGTGCTCGTCGTTGGCAGTGGCGCGAGTGGTCTCACGGCAGCGCTCACGGCAGTCGATCAGGGCGCCAAAGTATTGATCATCGAGAAGGGGCACCTTTTTGGTGGCACTTCGGCAACTTCAGGGGGCACGATCTGGATCCCGAACAACCATCTCATCGGCCCGGCAGGCGGTAGCGATAACGCCGACGATGCTGAGCGCTACATTACGACGCTTGCCGAGAGTTTCTCTTCGCCGCAGCGCATTTGTGCTTTTGTCGAGCATGCACCGCGCATGTTTCGCTGGCTGGATGAAAAAACCGACGCCAAGTTCGAAAGTCTCACCAAATACTGTGACTACCATCCGGAGTTGCCGGGAGGCCGACCAGGTTTTCGTAGCTGCCAAGCGCTACCCATCGATTGCGATGTACTCGGTGGCGAGTTCGAGATGCTGCAGCCACCGCACGTCGGCACCACGGCTTTCGGGCGCATCAACTGGACCGCGCGCGAGGCGCATCCATTGATCACACAGTCGAAGGGGGCCAAGCAGATATTTTTGAAAATCGCCGCCAAGTATTACCTTGACGTGCGGCAGCGCTGGAAGACCTCGCGTGACCGCAGGCTTACGGGCGGCGGCGCACTAGTTGCGCGGCTGCGGTGGTCTTTACGAAAGCGCAAAGTGCCGATGCAGCTGTCGAACGAGCTCATCGGTTTCATCGTCAAAAACGGTCGCATCGTGGGCGCGCAGGTGTTGAATAACGGTATTCCGCAGCGTATTCACGCGAGTCGTGGTGTCATCCTCGCCTCCGGGGGCTTTGAGCGGAATACGGAGTTGCGCGCGCGCCATCTGCCCGGGCCCACCACAACGGCTTGGTCGGCCGGAAATCCATTCAATACGGGCTCCGCAACGGTGGCAGCCATGCAGCTTGGCGTCAAAATGGCGAATCTTGATTCGGCGTGGTGGGCGCCGGGCTACAAACTCGCGGATGAAGATCGCGCGCGGCCGATGTTCGTCGAGCGTTCGTTGCCCGGATCCATCATGGTCGATGGGGCCGGGCGCAGGTTCTGCAACGAGGCTGCCTCTTATCATGTGACCGGCGGGTTGATGGCCCGCGGCTATCGGGCGAGTGACGGTGGCACAGTCCCCAGTTGGTTTATCTTTGATGCGCGCTATCGCGGCAAGTACGCGGTCGGACCGATTTTTCCGGGCCCGCCGAGTTTTGATCGCAGCATTCGCCCGAGCATGCGCGCCATCCTGCGGTCGGCGGCGTCGATCACGGAACTAGCGCAGCAGATCGGCGTGCCTGCTGACAATCTGCATGCGACCATCGAGCGTTTCAATGCGCAGGCAATTAGCGGCAAGGACGAAGATTTTTCACGCGGCGAGAGTCTCTATGATCGTTATTACGGCGATCCTGCGGTGACACCGAATAGTTGTCTTGCGCCACTCGCCAAGGCGCCGTTTTACGCGATTCCCACCCAGCCCTGCGATATTGGTACCAACGGGGGCATCGTCACCGATGAGCACGCACGCGCGCTCAATGCGGATGGGGCCCCGATTCCTGGGCTCTACGCCACCGGTAATTGCTCGGCCTCGCCGATGGGCAAGAGCTATCCGGCGGCGGGCGCGACCTTGGGTTCCGGGATGACTTTTGGATATCTCGCTGCGTTGCACGCCACCGCACACGCTTCGACGCACGACACGGCGCGCACAGCGGGCGAGATTGCGTGAGCCGCAATGGTGCTCTCACTAGCGTAACCCCGCGAGACCGTCCCAGTCTCGATACCGACATCACGTCGCCAAAACTTTACGGCGATATGCGAGCTCTGGATGTGGAGTTTGCGCGCTTACGCGAGAGCTCGCCCGTCGCTTGGGTCGATCGCGCCCCGTATCGACCGTTCTGGGCGATCATGCGTCACGATGATATTTTGGCAATTGAGCGACAGCACGAGCTTTTTATCAACGAGCCAAGACTCTGTCTCATCCCGCGCGAAATCGAGGAGCAGTCGGGTTCGGCCATGGCGGGCGGCCTCCGCGAAACTTTGAAGGTGCTGATGACGCTCGCGCGCTTATCGCAACGGCCCTTGGGCGACCTCGTCGAGTGGTTGCAGGCGCGTGAAGAAAATCGCAAGCGCGGGCGTCGCGAGCGGGTGCGTACCCTCATCGATATGGATGAGCCCGAGCATCGCAAGTTTCGCGAGCTCACGCAGTCCTGGTTCATGGGGGTCGGCGTGCGTCGACTCGAGGGGCAGGTTGATGCGATGGTCGCGCGTTCGATTGTCCGAATGCGCGCGGCGGGGAAAGAAATTGACTTCGCGCGGGAGGTGGCGGTGTGGTTTCCGTTGTCGGTGATCATGTCGATTCTTGATCTGCCCGAGTCCGACGCGCCCTTCATTCTGCGCACCACGCAGCAGCTGCTGAACGCCAGCGATCCGGAATTACGCAAATCGGAGGCCTACGGCGTTGATGTGGTCAGCGAATTATTTGGTTATTTCCGCGATATCGTGCGTCATCGCCGACAATATCCCGGGGACGATCTTGTCAGTCTGATTGCTGGGGCCCGTGTCGACGGTCGACCGCTAGGCCCGGTCGAGACACTGTCCTATCTGCTGATCGTGGTGACTGCGGGGCACGAAACTACGAGCGCTGCGCTCGCGAATGGGATGCAGGCCTTGGTGGAAAACCCCGACGAACGCGCACGCTTTGAGCCGACGCCGGAGATGGCGCGTACGCTCGCTGACGAGGTGGTCCGTTGGAGCACGCCCGTCCGGCATTTTTGCCGTACGGCGACGCGTGACACCGAAGTACGTGGCGTGCGTATCGCGCAAGGGGAGTCGGTGACACTGTTCTTCAATTCGGCCAATCGTGACTCGCTGGCGTTCACCGATCCGTTTGCGTTTCGGATTGACCGCAAGCCGAACCCGCATCTGGGTTTTGGTCACGGCGTACACCACTGTCTCGGTCGCCTGCTTGCCTTGACCGAGATTCGTGCATTTTTTACGACTTTACTGCCGCAATTGGCCGAGATCGAGGTGACAGGATCAGCGCGCGGCATTGAGAGCAACTTCACCGGTGGACTCAAAAGTTTGCCGCTGCGGGTGGGCTGGCGGTGAGCAAAAGCGCTAGAGCAACAGCAACAGCGAAGGGTGAGGGTCTGGTGACCGTCAACCGCCCGCCAATGATTTCGCCGTTTGTGCGTCCCGGTTTAGATACTCGGGCTTGCACTCGCGTTCGGGCTTAATTTGTCGCGGGCTGCGACGCCCGCAGATCCCCTTTTGCTCGCGACTGCGCAACTCGCAGGAGTGCCGGCTTACCACCTGGGTACACTTGCCTATCCCCATGGTTTTCCGGTCGTCGGTACGCTGCAGAACCTGTGCCGAGAGACGCAGCAGGTGGCCGGTGCGCCGACCGGGCGCTTGGACCGCCAAGGATTCAGGAGCGCCAGCCGCAGTGATATCAACGGGGGGGGCTGCGCTGACTTCGGACCCCTGTTGACACAAAGCTGCAGCTTCGGTCTATGTACGATCGGTGTGGTAATCATTGAGCAGCACGCTTGTGCCCTACGTCGCCAGTGCGCGTGCGATACCAAGGCCCATGCCTTGCCCGGCGCCGGTCACGAGGGTTCTCCAAAAAGTCAGTCGAGATCGGCAAGCAGTTGTAGGTCGGGATCGCTGGTGTCGATAGTGTTATCGCGATTGCGTATCGCTACCGACATCTGTGGTTCGTTATAGCTGTGGCACGCGCCGCGCATCATTTCGTGGTGAGCCACGCCTTTTCCTACAGACGCTTCAACATTCCAGGAGCGGGCGCGACTCACGAAATACGCTTTGTGCAGCACGAGTGCGGCTTCGAGATCATCGCCCGAAAACTCGGTGTTCGCCCACGAAGAAAAGCCCCGAAGAAGTGGCCGCTCGGCGTAGGGCTCGGGCTCGAGCACCGTGCCGCGAAAGGTTTTCCAGCGCAGAAATAATTTGCCGTCGCGATACAGTGTTGTCCACACCGGATCGGGGAATTCATCGGGCACCGTCACTTCGTAGCCGCGCGAACCGCCACGACGCGCCTGCGCCATCGCGAGCTGACAGAGATCATGCAGATGGGTGCAGTGGGCGCGCGGATTTTCTTGCGCGATCAACTGCCGCCACGGCAGATCGAGGGGCATGCCGATAAAGCCTCGCAGTGGTTGCTCCGCGGACGGGCAGGTACTGAGCGGCACACGCAAAAAAAACGGTTCGATCGTGGTGATACGCGTCCCGTCATGGCGCAGAGTCAAGCGAAAAGAGTGATAAGAATCTTCCACACCGGCTCGCACTACGCCTTGCTCGGCGATCAGTTTCACGCGCCGCCGCAGTGCTCCCTGCCCGAAGGTTGGATTACGTTCGTCCCCGAAGCGTGGCTGTAATTTCGGGTCTGCAATGCCGCTCATGTCGGAGCAATCCGCTTCGACAAGGCCCAATAGGCGACGGCCGGGATGGCCGCGCAGCCGACCGCCAGCATGAAAAGCGGCGTGAAACCGCCGCTTTCAGCGAGTCGACCGGCAAGCTCCGGCCCGACGAAAGCACTGACGGCGAAGGCGGCAGGAACGAGCACCACGAGCGTATTACTGCGATCGAGCTTGGCGATGGCTGCAGTCTGATAGACGCAGCACACGGTGAATGCGCCCTCCCAAATCCATGCGCCGAACGCGTAGATCATGAATGAGCTCGGGGCGGCGAGATGGGCGACACCGATGGCGATCACGATGAAACCGATGATATGCGGCAAGCGATCGCCAAGTCGATCGCCAAGGAGCGCCACAAGCGCCGCACTCAGGCCACCCACCACCTTCAGCACCGAGAATACGAGACCCATTTCATTCGCTGTAATATTGATGCTATGACCGATGCGTTCAATGAATACCCAGAGCGCCACCTGTCCGCAGGCAAACACCATAAAAATGGCGAGCGCCAGCCAGCCTGCCGTGCTGACCCTCGTGACAGGCGAGGTCGCCGCGGCTGCGGCATCCTGAGCGGCGATGGGTCCACGTGGAATTACGAAGGCGGAAGATCCCAGCGCGACCACCGCGATGGCGAGCAGCCACATACCCCCTTCGATGGTTCTGTTCGCGATAAGGACGGGCAGGAAGAAGAGTAACGCGGCGACAATGATGAGCTCGGTCAAAAGTCGTACGCCGAAGGCGCGTTCTTTGTTGACAACTTCACCGACCATGCGCATACCTAGCGAATGCATCAGTCCTGCCGAAAAACCAAACGCAGCGAGTGATGTGTAGGGCACGCCCGAAGCATTCGAACTCCACATGAGCGCAGCGGCGGTTCCGGCGACCGCAGCCCCCGTCGCGAGTCGCCACGGCACACGATCAACCCAGAGCGGACCGAGCAGGGTACTGATGAGATAGCCGCCCGTACAGGCGCTGCCCAAGGTGCCGAGTTCCGCTGGACCCAGCGCCAGGCGATCGGCAAAGGCACCGAGCAGAATGGGTAAGGTATTGAAGGGCAGTCCGCCGATTGAGGACGCCACACTTGCCGCCAGCAGAAACCACATTCCGCCACGTATGATCTGTTCGCCTTGGATCATCGTCGCCTGCCTCGTTTGATTTTTGAGCATATGATTCAGTATCAAGCGCGCTGCCAAGTCACGCCACGCGCTGCATGCAGTCCGGCGCGACGTCCCGAAAAAATTCCGTCGGCGATCGAGAGTCCCGAGACATAGAGCCCGGAGCTGACGCCGACCGCCGTGCGTCCCGCCGCATAGAGACCTGCGATACGTTGCCCCGCGCTGTTGAGTACTGCGCCCGTATCCTCATCGACGACCAACCCGCCGAGTGTCAGGGTAGGGCAGGGGAAGAGCTTCGCGGCAAGCCCGACATCGATCGCCATGAAGGGAGGCTGCAGCAGCGACGCGCAGTCGCCGGCGGGTTTGCCGAAATCATCGACCGCAACACCCTGCGCGGCCCGCTGATAGCGTTCGACTGTGCGTACGAGCCCCACGGCATCGATCCCCAGTTTTTCTGCCAGACCCGCCAGGCTTTTTGCCTTGCGCCCACCGAGCATCATGTTGAGCCTCGCGAGATCGCGCTGGAAGGCGAGCGTCTTACCCGGCGCGATCTGTTGTCTCGACTTCTCGATCAGCGCGCCATCCAAGATCAGCCAGCCTTCACCGTCATGGTTCTCGGCAATTTCGTGACCGAGCCGTGCGCCGTAGGCCATTTCATTAACCATGCGCTCACCGCGTCGATTGACGACGATCCCCTCAGCCCAAGCCTTGGGTGGATTGATGAAGCGCCACGCGGTCACGGTGTCCATGCGATCCGTGATGCCGCCCGCCGAGAGCCCCAAGTGAATGCCGCTGCCATCATCGCCTGGTGTACCGAGCGGATAACCCGCGAGATAGCGCGGTGCGTGATGTGCGAGCATGCGGCGATTGAAGACGAAGCCACCCGCCGCAAGGCAGAGCCCCTGGCGCGCACGGACGAAGCGCACCACACGGTGCGTGGCCTCGATGGCGGCCGCCTTCTTGAAGCGCCGCGCGGCAAAGCGCAGTAAATGATGCGCCCCGGGAAGAATAGGCGGAATCAGTTCGTAGAGCCGCTGTGCGGCTCGTTGGTGAGCGATGAACTTATCGCGTGCTTCGCCCGCCGGCAGTTCGAGGAGCTTTGCGCCGATGATCCGCCCGCTGCGATCCACCAATAGCTGACGCGCCTCGGTGTAAGGCATGAAACTTGCCCCATGCTCGCGCAGCCAGTCATGCAGCGGCCAGACGATGGAGCCGCCAAGACCCACGGCCGTGAGCATCTGCTTACGCGAGAGTCGTCCGGCGCCGCGATGACCGCGTGCGGCAGGTTTGGCGCGCGCCGCATATTCCGGCAACAAAGAATTGTCGGAGTGATAAAGAAAGTAATCGATCTGCGGATAAGAGGTTTTATCGGGAAAGAGACTCGCCCGAAATTCCACACCCTTGGCTACCAACCAATCGACGGTCTCAGCGCTCTGCTCGCAGAATCGGCGCAAGGTCGACTCGGTCACGCACTTGCGCGTTTCCATCGACAAGTAGGCGAGCATGTTCTCGGGGCTATCCTCGACACCCGCTGCGCGCTGGATCGCCGTGCCGCCGCCGGCGTAAAGCACGCCACCGCTCGCTGCGCTCGCGCCGCCACCTGCATACCGATCGATCATCGTCACTCGCAGCCCGTGTTCGCGCGCCTCGGCGGCAGCACTCGCGCCCGCCGCGCCCGAGCCGACCACCACAAAATCCGTTTCGAGATCCCACTGGAAGACCTCGGGGTCTTCGACCACGTGAACTTGCTCGGCCTGCGAGAACCAGGGGCTTTGCATGCGGTTACTTACGCTTTACGCGGGCCGCCGTGGGCGTCGCGCAAGGCGTAGCGCTGCACTTTTCCCGAGGCGGTCGTCGGCAGATGATCCACCAAATGCACGCGTCGCGGCACTTTGTAGTTGGCCATGTTGTCGCGGCACCAGGCAATTAAATCAGCGGGCTCGAGCTGCGCTGCCGGACGCAGCACCACATAGGCGGCCGCCACTTCGCCCAAGCGTTCATCGGCGATACCGATTACGGCGACCTGCGCCACGGCAGGATGGGCACTGATTAAAGATTCAATCTCGGCAGGGTAGCAATTGAAACCGCCGGTGATGAACATATCTCTCTTGCGGTCGGTGATGCGCAGGTAATCACAGCTATCCATAGTCCCAATGTCACCGGTGTGCAGCCAGCCTTCGCGGTCTACGGCTGCGGCGGTGGCTTCCGGGTCATCGAAATAGCCCTGCATCACGTTGTAGCCGCGCACCCAAAGTTCGCCTTCGCAGCCGCGCGGCAGTTCGCGACCCGAATCGTCCATCACCTTGACCTCGACGCCAGGGAGCGGTGCGCCGCAGCTTTGCGCGATGGTTTGCGGGTCGTCTCCAGATCGGCACATGCTGACCGTGCCAGTCGATTCGGTGAGTCCGTAGCCCGTGACCACGGTTTTGAAGCCGAGTTCGTCCCGCATTCTTTTAATCAAAGAAACCGGCACGTTGGCGGCACCGGTGACCGCGAGGCGCAGGCTCGAGGTGCTTGCCCGATCGAGCGCGGGATGCGCGAGCATCGACTGAAAAACTGTAGGCGGTCCTGGCAGCACGCTGATACGATCCGCCGCGATCCGCCGGATGACCTCTGCGGCGTCAAAAATGGCCATCGGCAGGATGGTTGCTCCCGTCAGTAGGCAGGATAGCCAGCCGGCCTTATAACCAAAGGCATGGAAAAACGGATTAACGATGAGATAGCGATCTTGCGGGCCGAGCCCGACGATGGCACTCCACTCGCTGAAGACGCGTACATTTTGCCCATGGCTCGCCATCACACCCTTGGGTGTACCCGTGGTTCCCGAGGTGAACATCACATCGGCGAGATCTTGCGGCTGCTGTTTTGCGAGTCGCGTGGTGACCTCAAGCGCTGTTTGCGGCGTGGCCCGCAGGAAAAAATTTGCCCAAGCGGTTGACTCTAGCTCGATAGTTTCGTGCAGCTCGGGCAGCGACTGGTCTTTCAAAAGTTCGACAAAATCGATACCCAAAAACCGGCCCGAGTGACAGAGCATGCGGGCGCCGCTGCGACGCAGGATGTAGGCCGCTTCGCGACCTTTGAGTCGAGTATTGAGTGGGACAATGGCAGCGCCTGCCGACTGCGCGCCGAGCGCCGAAATGATCCAGCTCGCGGCATTCGGACCCCAGATCGCCACGCGATCGCCGACCTTAACTCCTGAAGCGACAAAGGCTGCAGCGGCTTGATCGACGCGCGCTTTAAGCTCCACGAAGCTCAGGCGCTGTGAGCCCTCCTCGATGGCGATCGAGACGCCATAGACGGCGGCGGCCCGGGCAAGGACGCCGGGTAGGGTTTTGAGGCCCTCCGGTTGCATGATTCGTCGCTGACCCCCGTCGAAAAATTCGCGACCGACATATAAATTGGTACTAGAATTGTCGTTACGCGTAAATAACATAGCATTTTTTTACGCATTCGCCATGTGAGGCAGTCAACTGGACGAGGCACTCGATTTCACCAGTAAGGTGGTGCTGGTCACCGGCGGCGTCAGCGGTATCGGTGCAGGCATCAGCGCGCGGTTTTTGGAGGCGGGGGCGACGGTGGTCGCCTGTTCACGTCGCGCCCCTGCGGAGCTGCCGCGCCATGCCGAGCGGACGGTCGATTACCTGAGCGGCGATGTGCGCAAGGCCGTGGAGTGCCGATCGTTGATCGAGCGCGTCGTCGCAAAGCACGGTCGCCTCGATGCCCTCGTCAATAACGCCGGCGGCAGTGCCGAGGTGCCATCGGCCGATGCCGACCCAGCGCTTACCGAGAGAATCATCCAGCTGAACCTCACGGCGCCTTTTTTTATGAGTCAGGCGGCCTATCAAGTGATGCACCAGCAGCCGACGGGCGGCTCCATCGTTAATATCTCGAGTGTTTCTGCAGTGCGCGCCTCGCCCTGGAGTGCAGCCTACGGCGCTGCTAAGGCTGGGCTCGTGAATCTCACCGAGTCGCTGGCTATGGAGTGGGGGCCGAAGAATATTCGTGTCAATGCACTCATCGTTGGTCTGGTGGCAACGCCTAATTCATTGACCCATTACGGTGGCAGCGAGGGTGTGGCGCGTATTGGTGAGATGTTGCCGCTGCGTCGTATGGGCGAGCCGCAGGATGTCGCCGATGCCTGTCTTTTTCTTTGTTCGCCCCTTGCGGCCTATGTCAGCGGCGCACAGCTTGCCGTCCATGGCGGTGGCGAAAAGCCGATCTTTCTTGATCTTGCACGACGCACGTAGCAGGGGAGCAGTCATGTCCGATTACCAACCGCAAGTCGCCATCGTTACCGGTGCAAGCCGCGGAGCAGGCAAAGGGATTGCGCTTGCGCTCGGCGACAAGGGTATGACGGTGTATGTCACCGGGCGCAGCACCCGAGAGGAAGATCACTTTCTCGGCGGCACGGTGCAGCGCACGGCGGATGAGATTACCGCGGCGGGTGGCAAAGGCATCGCCGTCGTATGTGATCACGAGCAGCCGGCTCAGATCGAGGCGCTCATCAAGCAGGTCGAGCGCGAGCAAGGACGCATCGACATCCTGCACAATAACGTCACCTTCATCCACGATGAGCTCATCCTGCCTGAGCCTTTTTGGAGGCGTTCGGTCGATCTCGTGCGGATTATCGATGTCGGTTTGAAGTCGGCTTATTACGCGTGTTACTACGCCGCGCCCATCATGGTGCGGCAGGGCAAGGGGCTGATCTCCTTCTCGTCGTCGTTTGGCTCCGCCTGCTACATGCACGGCCCTGCCTACGGTGCGCAAAAAGTCGGCGTCGACAAGTTTGCAGCTGATATGGCGGTGGATTTCGAAAACACGGGCGTCTGCTGCGTGTCGTTGTGGATGGGGCCGCTGCTCACCGAGCGCTCGCAAAAAGCTTTCCGCGAGCGGCCCGATCAATATGCGCCCTTCCTCGAGGTGGTTGAGACCCCGCAGTTTTCGGGCGATATTCTCTATGCCATCGCCGCCGATCCTGACAACTCTAAACTCTCCGGGCAGACTCTGGTCGGCGCCGAGATCGCCCAACACTACGGACTCAAGGATCGTAACGGTAAGCAGCCGCCAACCTACCGCGAGATGCTCGGTGAGCCACGCAAGCAGCATCCCGCGAGAGTCTACTGACCGTCGATGGATCAACGCGAGCTACGCAAAGTATTCGGTCTCTTCACCACCGGCGTGACGGTGGTGACGGCCATCAATCCGGGGCCCGAGCCTGTGGGGGTAACTGCCAACTCGGTGACCTCAGTTTCGCTCGATCCGCCGCTTGTTCTTTGGTGCCTCGCCAACAAGAGTAGTAGTCTTAAAGCCTTTGCGCTCGACGCGCCGTTCGCTATCCATATTTTGGCAGCGCGTCAGGCAGACATTGCGTTGCATTTCGCACGTTCGGGGACTCCAAAGTTTGAAGTCGATGCTTGGTGGCGCAGCCACCCGACGCCCCCCGATATCGACGGCGCGCTGGCGCGTATCGAGTGCCGCGTGTCGCACCTCTATCCGGGCGGCGATCACACGATCATTGTCGGGGCCATCGGCAAAGTCAGCGCGCGGAACGCGCAGCCGCTCGCCTTTCATGCGAGCCGCTTCGGTCGATTTAGCAACGATCAGTCCGCAAGCGAAGTTAGTCCTTGGCCCGATCCGCGCGATACCTGGCTCTAGAACTCGCTGCGTGATCGAGCGTGCGTCGCGTTTGATGTCTTGGCCGCGCGCCGCTCACCCACGTCGATAAGATCCTGAACTCGACGCGTTCTCGGCGCCGGGCGCAGGGTGCTCGAACATCACGATCCTTGGGAGCTAGCGTTACCGGGAGGGGGGTAGTAACGCGTGGAGCCTTTGGTGCTGCGTTTGCAGCCCCCGGGCAATGCCCTTTTACCCGGACCACGATGTGATGCGCCAGTGTAGGGTAACGCGTACCCTCGCGGCGACCGCCTAGCTTCCACCAGATTGGAACGGCGAACGGGTGGATCGAGGTCGAGGGAGTGCGGACCGAGATGCGCAATTGGCTGATGGCGTGCGATCGCAGTGGGGGCGTCCGGCCGATGGTGATCCGATACCAGGCGCAATCCGACCTGATGGATAGTTATCCGCCTCGAGTGATCACCGTACGGAATCCGGTGCTCTGTGGGTCTGCATCCTCGGCGTATCACTAAATTTAGTATCACATCGTCTACGAAGGTGAGGGCTAGCGCCACGAAAAAGTGCAGGGGGCATTCGAATATCCGGATTGACGTCGAGTACTGGTGTCGCGCATCAAGCTACGACTGCAATTTGATCCCGGTAATTTGCGCTTGCTTGAGGCGAGTTTCGATCCGATGCTTACCGGTGGTTGTACACGGCGCTTTATTGCGCACCCGATCAACGGCAAGCGTTTTCGTTTGGGCACAAGTCTGTATGCGGAGTTTGATGGGCGTTACCACGGCGAGTGGCACGGCGAGCAGCATCTCGACGGGGACACTTTGCCGACTGCTCGATGATCGAAAACGTGCGTCGGCTCAATCGATCTCGCGATCTGTGATGAGTTTTCCCGATGAGGGTACCGGCGCGAGCAGCATGGGGGTCTGCCAGAGCTGGGTGTAGGGCTGCTGGCCCGGGGTGAATTTAGTGTAAACGATCGAAAGAATTACAGAGGAGATAGCATCGGTGAGATACGATTTCGAAGGTAAGGTGGCGGTAGTCACAGGCGCAGCCTCAGGGATTGGTCGGGCGACTGCAGTAGCCTTTGCTGCATCCGGTGCAGCCGTCGTGGTGGCTGATCTCGAAGCTGCACGCGGCGAGGAGACGGTAGCCTTGGCCACGGCGGCAGGCGGTCGCGCCGTATTTCAGTGTTGCGATGTATCGTCCGCATCTGATGTTGAAGCGCTCACCGCGCGTGCCGTCAATGAATTCGGTCGCCTCGACTTCGCCCATAACAACGCAGGCATCAACAGTCTCGCCGCCGACGAGTGGGAATCCAAACACTGGGATCGCAGCGTTGGTGTTAACCTCACTGGCGTCATGCTTTGTATGCGGGCCGAGGCCGCGGTGATGCTAACGCAAGGCAAGGGTGCGATCGTCAATACGGCATCGATCAATGGGCTCGTCGGCAACGCCTCGCAGCCGGCTTATACCGCGACTAAGCACGCTGTGGTCGGATTAACGCGGCACGGTGCACTTAAGTGGGCGCGCAAAGGTATTCGCGTGAACTGCGTTTGTCCTGGCGTGATCGACACACCCATGGTCGAGGGCGTGGCGGCGCATCCCGAGATCCGCAAAATTATGGAGAACATGACTCCGCTCGGTCGCTTCGGTCAGCCCGAAGAGGTGGCGGCTGGCGTGCTCTGGCTATGCTCGGATGCCGCGAGTTTTATCACCGGTCACCCGCTCGTCATCGACGGGGGCGCGACTGCCGACTGAGCGGCAACGTGCCGGCTTTGACCGCAGCGCAACGTCGCGCGGCTCTCAAAAACCGCGAAATTCCGCGAGCTCATCGATGCTGATCCGATTGCGCGCAAACCGGTTCACCGGTCGCGAGCGATCGGGGTGGCCGACCGCCATTCCGCAATAGGCGAGTTCGTTGTCACCAAGTGCGAACATCCGGGCAAGCTCTGGTCTAAAGGCCGCCCAGGCCTCTTGCATGCAGGTGCCGAGTCCGCGCTCCTCGAGTAGCAGCGCGACCGTTTGGATTAGCATGCCAAGGTGCGCCCACTGCCCGTGGACGAGCCGCCGATCGATCACGAAAAAAAGTCCGACCGGCGCCCCAAAGAATTCGAAGTTACGGGTAATATGGCGCAATCGCGCGGGTTTATCCTCGCGCGGAATCTCGAGTGCGCGATACATGTCTTCAGCGAGTGCAAAGCGGCGCGTACGTAGCGGTTCCCAAAGATTGGGTGGATAGATAGGGTAAGGGTCGCTGGCCCCACGCGCCGGGTCCGGCTGCGTCTCGAGCGTCATGCGAATGACGGCGTCTCGCTCGGTACCCGTTACGGCAATGATGCGCCACGCTTGGATATTACTGCCCGAAGGGGCCCAGCGAGCAGCATCAAAGACGTCACGTAGCACTTCGACCGATACCGGATCGGGCAAAAAATTACGTATCGAACGACGGTTGCGCACGGCTTCGGAGACGGTCATGTTTGGTTCCTCTTGGGTATTTCGACAGCCGCTGCAATCTGAGGGTGCTCGTTTTAGGCGCTCGACTTCAGCTTGGCAGGCGGGAGTTAGATCTGCGATCAGAGCTTCGATGTCACGCACCTGATGCTGAACGGTAAGTACGGCGATACCTCATGGCTGAGCACCATCAGAACGATTCTTTAGGATAACCACCACGAGGGACAGCATCGGGCCATGGGAGACACAACCGAGCGAACTCTCAACCGACCATGAATCCGAGGTCGCGCTGAGAGAAATTCACGATGTTCGGCGCAACGGTCGAAATAGCAGAGTCGGAAACGCCGAACCAGCGGGCAAGCGTAGCCGCGTATTGGTCACAGGAGAGCGTCGGGATGATATTACCGTTGCCGATCTCCAGCTCGCCTCCCATTTCCAGCGTCGGATACTTTCCGAAAAATCGTCCCCCGAGGACAGCTCCGCCGATGACCATTTGCGTACCGCCCCAGCCGTGATCGGACCCATCACCGTTCGATGTCAAAGTTCGCCCGAAATCCGACTGGGTGAACACAGTCACCTGCCTTTCCAAACCGATTTCGATCATTGAATCGTAAAAAGCCTTGATCGACTTACTGACGTCGGCGAGAAGTTTTGGATGATCTACGAGCTGAGTATCGTGGGTATCAAAACCGCCTATCGATACAAAGAATATCTGGCGCGACATCGAGAGGACCAATCTTTGGGAGATCATTTTCGCCACAGTTCGAAGCTGCGCCGTGAGCCAGCTTGCCTCTCGTCCAGCGGCTGCGGGCAGGGCTTTAAAGTCGCGGGAGCTGTCCAACGTACGTTTGAGTAAATCGGCATAGCGAATAGCCCGTTGTTGCACGCGTGCGTAACCGCGGTGATAAATGGAGTTCCGATTCGATGCGGAAGCTGCAGCCAACGACGACTCCACGGCTACACGACGATTCGAAATATTTGGCCCACAGCAATTTAGAAAATTGAAGACGTTGACGCCTCCGCCGCCCATCACATACGGATTAGTGATCTGTGACGCTTGAAAGAGCGTCTGCCCGCTAAGCGATATGTTCAACGGAATTTGTTGCGATCCCGTCTGCGCCATCAACGCATCGGCTGCCCTACCTGCCCAGCCCGTGTTCAGTAGTGCACGGCCACTCAAGCTTTGCCATTGGTCTTGTTGGTCGTTGTGGGAGAACAACTGAGGGGGAAGTTCATGACCTGTCGTACTCGCGGATTGGTACTGAGTTTTACTCGTCGGTCGTATGAGAGGTCCGACATTCGGGATTACGGCAAGACGCCCTGCAGAGAAAAGATCCCTCATCTCCGGCATGTTCGGATTGAATCCGAATGTCGGGTCACTCGCCGACGCACCAATTAGTGAGATGGGAAGCAGACTGGAACGATCTAACGCCAGACTAGAACTCGTTCCCGCACCTCGGGACTTGGCGTAAACATTGTATTCTGCCGCACTCGTTGGCACGATCATATTCCAAGAGTCGTTTCCACCAAAAAGAAAAATACAGACTAACGCTCGGTAGTCAGAAAAACCTCCGACTCCTGTCATCTGCGCGAAACCGCTCCCCGAGGTCTTCCCCAAGGCATAGGCGAGTCCACCGGCCGAGGCATACTTCAAAAATCGTCGTCTTGGTGAGTTCATAGAGACTCTCAACTACTGTTGCACGGCGTACTCTGGCGACGTGGCAATCAAAAGGATGGCGTCCCCAATCTGACGTTGCCTGCGCTCGGTAGAGATATCCGGTCGCTTCTTTGGATCGGACGCACAGCACAGATCCGTTTTACTTGTCGCGAGATGGGTGCGAAACGCCGCACGCGACTCCTGTGAAAGCAGTGCCGGATCCCCAAGCAAACGCTCGGCAACGACGTCTAGTAGCTTGTCGGTGTCATCCGCCACGGCACTCTCGACATCGATATTCATGTAGACCTTTCTCTTTTCTCGACTGGCTACATCGACTGCGTTACCGACAGGCTTAGGAGTTACTTGCAGAATTTGGTCATAGACAAAATTCTGCATCTGCGTATGCATATTCTCGTTGGCGAGCTGCATTTCTGGCGCGACCAGACCGGCTCGCGAGATCTCGCCTGGAGGCGAGTAAAAAGGACTGAAAAAATTGAACACCGACGGCGAATCGAGTGGGCTCTGACCGAACGAACTCATGGAGGTGCAGAACTCTGCATCACAGCCCCAGTTTATCGCGCCGAAACTTCCGCTTGGAGAGGCCGCGTTATACGCACGCCAAATTTGAGTCAAGCGAAGTATCGGCTCCTTAAGCTTTCCTGACGTCTCTTGGTTTGTGGGATTTCGTGCCTCAGGATCGAGCAAAATCGCGGTTACCACCGCCCGAAGATTTCCTCTGACGCCGGTACCATCGTCATTGAAAACGCCGGCGACTCGACCGACATATTCCGGCGACGGGTTACTGCCGACAAGTTTTTGAATAAGCTGCTTGGAAATGAATGGCCCGACATTTGGATGGTAGAAGACATTATCCAGTGCGTCCTTTAAATCTTTGGTGCCACCCTGGCCGGCTGGAACAAGACCGTTAGGAAGCACAACGCCGGGATACTTTAAAAGTTGCTTCACGCCTTGCTCATGCTGCTCTTCATAGATCTTCATTGGTCGTCTTTGATTGAAATCCTCGGGTCGCGGCGCATCTTCAGGCCAATAATCTCTAGAGCTGTTGTTCCAGCCACAATTACCATTGGGCCAGAACTTGACTGAACACTGCCATTTCCACCCAGTGAAAATCCGGGCAAAGCCCGAGATTGTTGCTTGATCGTAGGTCGGAATAGATTGCCCGCGAACATCAAGTTTTCGACTTCCGTCCGAGTTCAACTGCACAAGACCAATGCTGAACAGTTGCATCATCTCTCTAGCGTAATTCTCGTCCGGGCGAAGATTAGTCCCCTCCACAGCCTTTTGATTTCCTAATGCAGAGAGGTATATCCCCATTGCCGGATGTAAGGTCACATCCTCCAAAAGCTTGCGGTAGTTACCTAAGGCGTTTTTAACGAGCATATCGTAGTAATCTGCTGTCGCCCAAGGTAATGTAAATAGCGCCCCAGATCCCGACACCACCATGATCTGCGAGAGCGCGAAGGCCACCCTCTGCCGCAACTGATCTTCACCGTAGAGCACGCTCTGCGCCCACACCTCTCTTCGCTCCTTGTGTGCGAAGTCTGGATTAAAATTCGCGGGCCTTGGATTTGGCACGGCCGCAATCGTCGCGGCTAGGCTTAGTGACATCGGCTTGTCGATTTGTTCGTCTATCCATCGCTTGTATCCATTGGCCGAGTAACCCAAGCCCAGTAGACGGCGGATATCGTTCTCTCGCGGCCCAAACGTAGCTTGAACCAGAAAACGATGAGCATCCAAACGCGTGATTGCCGAGTTAGCTGGCGCTGCGGTTAGCCGTTTTTCCGTAAAACCCCAGTTGATGTAGTGGCGGGTTGCGGCTGCCGTGTCTGCTCCGAAAACGGAACGCAGATCCGCATTGGATGCCAGATACGCAAAAGCATTGAAGGAGATTCGGCGACCCTCCTGATAACCATACTGAATGTAATGTTTGGTCGCTGCCACCACATCCGTTCCGAAAGCCCTCGCAAGATCGATATGGCTCGCGATGTATGCGAGGGCATCAAAGATAATTCTTCGACCCTCCGCAAAACCGTACCGGACATAGTGCTTGGTAGCGGCCACCACATCACCCTTGAACGCATCGATCAAATCTCCATGACTTGCTAAATACGATGCACCGTCAAAATTAATTTTACGTCCCTCGGCATACCCAAACAGGATGTAGTGCTTGACTGCGGCCTCTGCATCAAAACCCACTTCATAGATAACGTCGCCGTAGCTCGCCGTATAGCCAAGCGCATCAAACGGAGTAGCACGCCGACCCTCCTTGAAGCCAAAATTAATGTAGTGAGTGACGGCTTTTGTTTCATCCACTCCGAAGGCTGTAATGAGATCCGGATTGGCAGCAACGTAATCTAGGGGATCAAAGGTTATTTTTCGGCCTTCTTTCCATCCCCATTGTTCAAAGTGAGCACGTCCCTTGACGCTGTCAGCGCCAAATGCACTAATCAAATCGGGGTGACTTGCGATGTACTTGAGTGCATCAATGTCAACCAATGTTGGTACCGACTGAGCCGTTACCCGCATCGTGCACAGGCCATTGATTTTAAAACACTCCGGAGCGTAACCAATGATTGACCCGTCAGAGGCAATCTTTATACGACCTCCGATCTGCTGGTAGGTGTCTGCTGTTCCGCCAGAAGAAAACGCAACGGGATAAAGTAGAAGGTGTCTCGAGGAGAAGTCGGTCTGCAAAAGCGCAGCGTCTGAAGTTTTGTTTTCGTTTTGATAGTTAGTGAGGTAAAAAAAGAACTGTCCACGTGTATGGACCACGTCTCTGGCAGAGTATTGAGCCTTGTTCCGCGAAGAGATCGGCCAGCTAACCCGCCGCATAGTCCAAGTATCAAAACCTTCAGAGCTCCCCTGAAACCACGCCGAGCCCTGATACCCGTTAAGCACCAAATCAATTCGTCCGTGAAGGGGTATCAAGTGAATGTTGTCGAGCCCACCAATTCCGTTATCGAGGTTAGTACCGTCCAGTGTTTTACGAGGGATGATTGGATCGGAGCGACGAAAACCCCCATCGCCGTTTCCGAATAAAATAAAAACTTCTTTTCCATCCGCAATTGCGATATCAGCATTTCCGTCTCGATCAATATCGGCAGCAGCTGCAGTGCTCGCAAGGAGTCGAAACGGCAGGACAACCTTGCGATAGGTCTTCCCGGCAGTGCTGAGGTACAAAAGTTGATTCGCGAGATAAATCTCAGAGTATTTCGGGTGATTTGCTGAATTCTCGCCACCTGGCAGATTCTGCAAGATACCTCGACAGGCCACGAAGACATCGGGTTTATTGTCTTTGTTGAAATCGGAAACGATCGGGAACGGAGTCACGCAGGCATCGCGATCCGTGGCGGTTGGCAAAATCTCTTGCGTGCGGTCGATCCAGGCGCCAGCGTCAGTTCGACTGAGGAAATACACCTTGGCGGGGCTATCGGGATAGGCCGGAAATTTTTCGTCTGGCGAGTACACCCCTCTGAAACGAGTCGATACGTAAAACGCACCCATCCGGCCCTCACTGAAAAAATCAGCGAAGGCTGCCTCGTTGTTTAGGCCGCGCTCGTCTTTGTCAACAGTTAACCCGGAGTTACCTAGGTTACGTAGCTGCGTTTCGTCGAAAGCAAGCGAGTTCTTATTATCATAAGAAGTCGAGAAAACCGGATAGGCCACTACCACAGTGAGGCTCTTTCTCGCGGAACCATCAGTACCCCGACAATCGATGGTGTAGTCAAAACGACCAGGTACGGAACTCGCAATTACAAATTTGCCTTGTGTGGGCCTCAGACCGCTCCAAGCCCCCGTTGCCGTACAGCCACTAGAGTTTTTCGTCGTCCAGGTCAAAACAGCTTGCTGACCTGCTAATACGACTGCTCGGTCAACGGAAAACTCGAGTTCCACGTTGAGGATGGGGGTAAATAAACGACCCTCCGCGTACCCGAACTGGATGTAATGACGAGTCGCAGCTTTTAAATCGTCGCCAAACGCGGACCGCAAATCTGCATACCTTGCGAGATATGACACTGGGTCGAAAAGCGTCGTCGCGCGTTGCTCTTTGAAACCCCACTCGATGTAATGAGTAACCGCCTTGATTTCGTCTATCCCGAAGGCCCGAATTAAATCAGGATGACTTGCGGTGTATCTCAAAGGCTCGAAGGTGATCTTGCGACCTTCTTTGATGCCCCAGGTCTCGTAGTGGCTGCGGCCTTTGGCGGCGTCAAAGCCGAACGCTTGGACAAGATCAGGATGGCTCGCAATGTAGCGAAGCGCATCAAGGTCAGAGAGCGGCACCGTCTGCGCTCTGACCGCCACAGACCCCAGCAGTAGCAGCCCCAGCCACAGCGCCTTAAGGATAGAGATCTTTTTAGTTCCCACCGCAACAACCCCCGTCTCCCTCGAGGCTAGCGCGAGACTGGGGGGGGCGCAACTAGTTACTCGGGCCGCGGGGATCGGGGTAATATTTGTTTTTGCAACGCCACCACCGCCGAAAAGAAAATGTAACTTGCCGGTGTCTATCAGTCGGGACGATAGCAATTTGGTGGGAGGGACAGATCCCCTGGTGGTTCGTGATTCGGCTAGGTTTCACACTCGACTAGGGTGGCTAAGGCTCGTTGAAGTGACCTAAACATATGCGTACGAGATAGAACTAGAGTCGTGGCGGGGCTCGCATGAGATAAATCTCTATCACACCCCCGCCGGCATCGGTCGCGCTGCCGTAGAGCAGGAGATCAATGATACCGTCACCATTAACGTCGGTCATAGTGCTTTGAAGTTCATTACCCGCCGAGTGCCCCGGCCACCCGCTTAGATCCGCCCGCACAAGCTTGCCATTACCGTTATTGAGGTAAATGGTCGGCTTCCCCCTCTCTGCAACGCGCTCTGCAAACCCGGGGCGGGTGTACGAGTAGGCGACGAGATCCGACAGATTATCGTTATTCAGATCTTTGTCGCAATCAAAAAAATTAAAGTTTGATTCAATTTCTTCATTAACTATTGGCGATGAGATTTGCTTGATTCGTTGCCCCTCTTCTATTTCATAAAAAACAAACATGTTTACTGGTTTAGCCTCGAATTCATCATAACTACCGCCGGCGACTAACTGACGACCAAATTTGTCTTTAGCGACACCTAACTTCGCCAAAAGCAGTCGCGGGCCGCCCGCTCGCAGTGCCGGCATAACACAGAATTCGTCATAAGATCCGCCGAAGTACTGAAGACCATCAATACTGATGACAGTATTAGTCCCTTCGGTCCGTTGCCAGCTAATCCACTTAACCAAGAAATCCACGCG
Organism: Gammaproteobacteria bacterium; assembly: GCA_016874555.1. Classification (GTDB taxonomy): domain Bacteria; phylum Pseudomonadota; class Gammaproteobacteria; order Steroidobacterales; family Steroidobacteraceae; genus UBA964. The sequence goes on from VGTW01000010.1 coordinate 28,275, forward strand.
TTGCCAGAACTCGGAGAGGACTGACCAGCCTGTCCGCGCTCTTTCAAGAAACTGAATACCTATTTCCCGTAATCCACTGGCGCCCGCCAGCTGTCGATTCGTTACGCCGACTACCTGACCTGCTACACCAGTACGTTGATCGTTAATTGCCCTGAAAGCGGAAGCCCAACTCGAGTTATCGGTCACGTATTCAGAGGATACATCTCTGAAAGTACCTATCTGATATCTAAAAGCTTGGACATTCTCACAACAGACAAATCCCGCCGTAACTATGTCAACCGACGTTTCATTTCGCACGATCTCAACAGCGTGATTCCAATTAGGCTTACCTAGCCGCACAGCGCGATAGCCGAAATCTCCAGTGGAGAGTAAAACGCTCAGTTGCGTTGCATTGGTGAGTGGATCTTTCGCTAGGCGCCCATCCTCCCAATTCATTGCGAAAGCGAAGTCCGCTCGTCCATCCCCGTTGATGTCCCCTGACACATATTTTCTAGCCGCACCTCCTAACTTATAGATGCGCTCGCCGAATACCCGCTCATTATCAACTTTGTATGATCCATCAGACTGACTAACAAGTGCGACTAACGCATCTGGGGTCGGAGTAGTTAGAACGCTGCCGTTACCCCCAGCCGCTTGACACCAATAATGCACGATAAAGTCAGAGGTATTATCTTGATTAAGTCTTGCCGGTATCACGAAAAAAATATTTGCGGTGACACAAAGCGACTTGTAGTAATCCACTGGGTCAGGTATCCGTACCAGCACCGGGATGTCCCGTTCGAAACGCACACTGACGACGCAGCTCGCGTTTATTGGGCCGGTTGTGTACGTGCTGTTATTTAATACTCCGCTGCACCCACGAACAGAATCAATGAAAAACCCCTTTTCTGGTAAAAACCTAAATGCAGCTTTTTCACCGGGATTTACGTATTGAGTAGTTTTAGACACCGAACCGGCACCCGTGATAGAGACAGATACGGTGAATGAATATCCTCTGCCTTCTTTGTACCCCCAGTTGATGTAGTGCTTGGTGGCCGCGACGGTATCGCTGCCGAAGGCTTGCTGAAGATCGGTGTGCCGCGAGAGATAGCCGAGGGCGTCGAAGACCACTTGTCTGCCTTCTTTGTACCCCCAGTTGAGGTAGTGCTTGACCCCGGCGAGCGCATCGGTGCCGAAGGCGTTAATTAGATCGCCATGGCTTGCAATGTAGGCGAGCGCCTCGAAAGTGATCCG
>VGTW01000011.1 GCA_016874555.1 Gammaproteobacteria bacterium
AAATAAAAGAGCGATTGCTACTGCAATACCCGCTAAAAAACCTGTTGTACCCATCAACAGTAAGGAGATCCGCAGCGCCGCATAGCGCGCTTCCTTGCCGCGATCCGCCACCTCCTGCATGTAGCCGGGTTTTATTCCGAACTGGCTGATACTGAGTACAACCGTGAGCAGCGACGTCAGAAGCACCCACTCTGCAAGATCGACACCTTCCATGATTGGGGTGAGACGCAAAGTGGCCCAGGCCGAGCCCGCCATCCCTGGAATGGCAGCGACGGTGAAGGTTTTCCACGTGATCAGGAATTCTCGGGTACGCACACGGGATTACGTTGTTGTGTGGGAGTCCAACGACCATTGACCAGTTTGGCGGCGGTTCCGTCCGGCCACGAATACGTCCAACCGTTTTTGAACGGTAAGCCGTCATCGTCTTTATCTTTGATCGGGTCGGGTAGAGGCGAGGGCATGGGCGTCGTAACCCGAGACGCAATGGGCGTGATTTCCAGCAACTTGACCGATTCCAGCGATCTTTTGATCCCCCGTGAATCGGTGAACAGCACCGAATAAAGCTCTCGACCAGATTTTTGTTCTTTGTGAATACGAACGAAACCCACGCAAGCGAAATAAGTTCGACGGTCCGCCTTGATTTTTTGTGGACTCATCGAGTAGTAGTCGCAGGCGCTGAGCAGGGCGCTCAGACAAGCGGCGGTTAAAAGCAACAGAGCGCTTCGCACTCGCAGACTCGTCCGCGCAGTTGCGTAATGGTCGGTGCGACTAGGCGATCCACTCCCGACGAGTGGGCACAGGGTCGGACGTCGGAGCTTTGGCTCGACAGGTCTCGCAGTCACTGGTCGTCTGCGGGGAGGCGGCGTTCGGCTGCCAGCGCCTGCCACAGCGGGAGCAGCGAAATTCGCGCTTGATCGGGTCCTGGGCAGACCAGCGATGGAGCAATTGTGCTGCGTATCCAATGTGCATAGCCCCCTGGTCGGCTCTATTTCCGGAAATCTGAGCGCTCGCGCGGTATTTTTGGCACGGTTGTTTTGCTGGAGAACGCTCGGCAGGGATGGCCGTCTGCCGCGAGCACTTCTTGGCTCGGCAGGCGCGCACTCTTGAACCCCATTTGTTTGCACAAGTAAGGGAAAACCGTCTCCCAGGTCACCCCGAGGTGTTGACACTCCCAGCAATTAGGGGGCTTATCCGATGTTTGCTTATTCAATCCACTCACTCGTTGAACGGCCGCCGGGCCGGTTGATCGCTACGGTAGAAAATATGCAAAAACCGCAGCACAGGCAATCGGAGAGTGGCGGCACCGCCAGCGACGCGGGACGCACGACGACAACTGTGTGCTGAGTCGACCCGAGCATCTTCAGCGTGGTAGGGCACCCGCCTTCACCGGAAACTGTACGGAGCCACGGATATCTGCCGACTAAGCCCCGACGTGAATAGTGTATTTGCCGGGCGGCACGCGCCACGACGAGACCCCTTCATCAAAGAAAGCGCAATCCAGGACCGACAGCGAAAATCTCAGAGTCTCCGATTCGCCGGGCTTGAGCAATCTGGTTTTTGCAAACGTGCGCAACTCAAGCGTCGGCCGTTCTGGGGTACCGTTTGTCCCGGCCTCATCGGGTGGCGAGACATAAATCTGCACGACCTCACGACCCGGCACCCGTCCGGAGTTCTTGACCTTCACGTCCATCACAACAGGGTCCTTGAACAGCTGGCTTGTGATTTGTGGTTTCGAATAGTCGAAGCGTGTGAACGAGAGGCCGAAGCCGAACGGAAAGGATACTGGCACGCGTCGCGTGCTGAAGTGTCGGTAGCCAACCCAGATATCGTCCTCGTAAACGATCTCGGCGGCACGGTCGGTGACGGCGAAGAGCCCACGGGCTTTCGGGTCGGGCCCTAGCAGCGTTCGACCTGGAAAATTCTTTGAGGATGGGGTGTCTGCAAAAGAGATCGGGAACGTGGTAGGTAGTTTGCCTGAGGGATTGATTTGTCCAGCAAGTACCGCCGCAACTGCGTGACCGGCTTCCTGGCCCGGTTGCCAGCTGAGCACAATCGCATCGGCAAGATCTTTCCAGCTCGCGGTTTCGATCACGCCGCCAACGTTGAGCACCACGACGAACGGCTTTTGCCGAGCACGGAAGTGACGTGACCAGGCGCGCAGCTGCATGACTTCGCTTTCGTTCAGGGCAAAATCGCCAGCGGCTTTCGAGCGATCCGCGAACTCTCCGGATTTTCGTCCGATGACGAGGATGGCGGCGTCATTCTCTAGGGCGCTACGCTCGATACGGTCCATCGCGATGGGGGATTCTGCGCTCATGGGCTGCGGCAGTAATGACTGTGGCGTACCGCGACGAGCGCGAGTGCTTTTGATCAGTGCGGCGTAGTGTGCAGCGAGGCTGCGATCGACACTGAACCCGGCCTCACTCAAGCCCTCGGCGATCGAGACGGCGTAGGCTTCGTTGACGTCGCCACTGCCCGTGCCGCCGATGACGGTTGCATACGCGGCGTTACCGACCAGCGCAATACGCGCGCCGGATCTCAACGGCAGCGCATTGTTATTTTGCAGTAGCACCATCCCTCCGGCAGCGGCCTCTCTGGCGATGAGCGCGTGTGCGGTCAGATCGGGATGGTTGGTAGGCGTAATCCCGCGATGGCTTGGCGTACGGCGGATGAGTTCGAGAATACGACTGACATTACGGTCAAGGATATCGGGCGATAGTTTGCCTGCTGCGACGGCGTTGAGTAGCGTTTGCTGCTGGAGGATGGTCCCGGGTGTCAGCAAATCATTGCCTGCATTGACCTGAGCCAGAGGATCAACGCCTCCAAACCAGTCGGTCATCACCATGCCGCGAAAGCCGAGTTCGTTGCGCAAGATGTCAGTCAGCAAGCGCAGACTCTCTGACGTGTAGGTGCCGTTGACTTTGTTATAGGACGACATGACCGCCCACGGCTCGGCCTCGCGGACGGCGATCTCGAAGGGTCGAAGATAGATCTCGCGTAGTGCTCGCTCGCTGAGGCGAACATCGATGGTGAATCGGTTCCACTCGTGATCGTTGGCGACAAAATGTTTGAGCGTCGCGCCCACACCCTCCGACTGTATGCCTTTGACCATCGCCGCTGCCATGCGCCCGCTGAGCAGTGGATCTTCCGAGTAATACTCGAAGTTGCGGCCTCCTAAGGGATTACGATGGATGTTGAGCGCCGGTGCCAAAATCACATCGATCCCATAAGCACGGGCTTCGCGGCCCATGGCCGAGCCGACGCGACGGACAAGATCGGTATCCCAACTCGCCGCGAGCGCACTGCCGATTGGAAAAGCGCTGGCGAAGAAATCTTGGGTTGCGCCTTCGCGATGCGGGTCGATACGGAGCCCGGCCGGCCCGTCGGCCAGGGTGATGGCGGGAATGCCGAGGCGTACGATGGGATAGGTTTCGGCCGCTGCACCCTGGATGCGCAGCGGCTTGTCACCGGTCGTAGGTCGCTGGAACTCGGCAGGTAGCACAGGCTCGCGTAAGGTGACCCCCGTACCGACTACCAGATTCACTTTTTCCTCCGTGGTCATCGCCGTGACAATTTCGGCAATGGTTTTTGTCGGTGCCTCCGAGGCTTGAAGTTGGTTTGTGTAGGCAGCGAGCGCGAGTGGTAGACAAAGTAGTACGGCGAATGCTCTGCGCGCACGCCAGATCGCCAGTGCGACGAGTGCCAGTGCGATAACGATGAGAGCAATACCGAGCATCAGCAGTTGTCCTGTCGCCAGCGCCGTCAACACGATGGTGTAAAGCAGCGCTTCCAGCGGACCGATGGCGATGAAGGCGATTCCGTAGTCGGCGAGCACTCGTGAGTCCTTGCGGGTATCGACGATACGCAGCAGTGCGACACCAAAGGCGATCGTACCGGTGTTCCAGCCATAGGTAAAAATCGCCTTATCGAACCAGCGCTCACCGAACACCCGCGGCGCCACGATCAGCATCCAGCTCATGCAGATGGCAAGGCCGAGCAAAGAAAAAACCACGATCGGTAGTGCGTAATCGAGCACGATCTGCACATTAATCGAAGCGATGCCAAAGGCGACCAGATAATCGGCGAGCAAGCCACCGATCCGGCTAATGATCTGCTGGTCAACATATTCGCCGAGTTTGCCGACATTGAGCGCAGCTTGCGTCAACCAACCCAAGACCATGGCGACACCAAAGGCTGGCAACACGAAATTCGCGGGTAACCAATCGCGCAGCTGCGGCATGCAGACCATCGTCATGCCGTACACCCCAAGCACCAGTGCAACATGCCAGGCCAGTGAGTCGAGGGCCATGCCATTGACCGTTGCTCTGCCGATCGGCTCCTGAGCCTCATGCGGCAGGAAGGTGCTCTGGGCGGCCGCTGCTGATCTGGGATCAGTCGGTGTCTTCACCCAGCCACGCCGGCGTGCCATGTTGATGGTCGCGAGCCCACCGAAAACGGCAAACAAAATACCAATCGTTGCAAACGTGAAGCCGACGCTGCGTGCAGCCTCCCAACTCGGCATTGCATCCGCAAACAAGGCGGCCGTGCCATGACCCCCTGCGAAGCCCGAGGGCAGCATCACGATAAACTCGGGTCGAAGATCGACGAAAAGCGTCGCGAGTAGCCCGAGACCGAGACAAATCACGACACCGTACTGCATCACCTCGGAGGCGAGGTTGTAGAGAAAGGACGAACTGCTAGCATGCCAGGTAATCTTGAGACTGATGGTCGGGCGATGACCGAGCAGCAGCGTCGCAAACAGCAGCGTGATCAAAATCCCGGGGTAGGCGAGTAGGTCTGCCTTGCCGGCGGCGTCGCGTGCGAAGGGTAGCAGGTCGTAGCCGCCGGGTCCGAGCGCGAGCGCGAGAATGCCGGCTATCATCGAGGTAGGGATCAAAAAGCGTGAGAACGCCGGGACCGCCGCACGCAGCAGGTGTGCCGCGATCAAAAGAACCGAAATCAGCGCAAAGTCGCTGAGCATGGATGTATCTCGGCTATTTTTGGGGTGTGCTTTCGAAGGGCAGCATGTGCTCAATGACGCGATGGGTCGCATCGATGTCTTCCGCAAGCGCCTTCTCGCCTGTGGGAAGTTCGGCCGCTTTGCCCATCTGCAGCGTGATGATGCCGTTCGGATAGAGCGTAACGCGATTCTCGCCTGAGCCCTGCATCGATGGCAGATAGCGAGTTTTGCCGCCGCGATCGACATGACGTACGAACCAGTAGCCGCTGCGATAAAGTTCCTTAGGTGCGACACCCAGTGGCAGCGCATCAGGATTTTCGATCGTACCTAGGCTGGCATCGCCCGCCGGGTCGAGAGCCGCTTTCGCGGCGAGCAGTTCGTGCGTCAACGCGCGATGCAAAATCTGTTGGCCTCGGTGCGCGCCGCCGTTTTGCAGTAGCAGCGCGATTTTGGCGAGATCATCGAGAGAAGGGTAATAACCCGCATTCGCCCAGACCAGACCGTCGCGCTCGGCGGTCTCGCGAGTGCGTACAGCGGGGGCGTGGTGGATGCCGATTGGCTTGAACACCTCGCTCGCCAGCATCTCCCAAAGATCGGCAGTGGGTCCACGAACGGATTTCAGGAAGGCGTCAAGCGCGAGACCTAGCAAGAAGTAATCCTGATCGCGATAGCGCATCACGGTACCCGGATCCCAGGGATAGGGCTTCAGGTTTCGGCTTATGAGCGCGAGTTTTTCTTTGGTCGGGCCAGCGGTATACCACGCGTCGTAATCGGCATCGAGGTACCCGTCATATGGATTGTTAGGATTCGTACGGAAGCTGCCGGTACCTCCGAATCCGGTCGCCATGTTGGCCGCGTCAATGAATCGAACGCGCGAAAATTTCGGATTGAGCCCTACGACATAATCGCCGATACGCAGATCGAACAAATACGGCCCATAGACTTCGGCAAGTCGCAGCATGGCGAGCGGAGCGGCGATACTTTTCATTACCGAGCGGACGCCGAAGCGCATCTCGAGCGGGTAGGGGTAGGGACCGCGCGTTGTGTTCGAGTTTTGGTAATAGAGCGTACCGCGATAGACGAGCGCGTTGATCACCTGCCAACGCGGCAGCAGCGGACCACCGAAGCCATCAAGCGTACCTGGCGAAAATTGGCGTTCGAGTTCGATCCAGGGTTTTGCCGGGATGCGCTCGGCGAGTTCGCGACGAGCAGCCCGGCGCTCGGTATCGATATTTTTGAGCATGGTCGCAGCCAGCTCTAGAGCAGAACCACCCCAAAAAATATTGTGCTGATGCAACAAGTAGGGGGCGGTTTGTTGTGTGAACTGGAATTGCAGCGTGCTCAGCCGCTTGCCACGATACCTGAATATGGCCACGCCCTGATGTGCGTGGTTCTCGGTGTCGTTTACCAAAATCAGTGGCAGGGCGGCCCGTGACCAACCACCATCACCCGGCTCGCGCCACACGCGACCAAATTGCGGGATGACGCGCCAATAGCTGACGGCAGAACGGCCGGCCGCCGCCGCGCTGGCAGCGACGCGCTCGCGCACCATGGTTCCGCGTTGCACGGGAACCAGCGCCTCGCCGTCGCTGAAAAGATCTAGCGTCAGTGCTGGAAAAAGACTCGCATCGCGCCCGTCGATGAGCGCTGACTTGAGCGCAGGCTCCGCCTGCATCTGCGACTGGGCGATGCGCACCGACCCGACGAAAGGCTCGGCAGCTTGGGCACGCGAACTTGGTAGGAAGGTCGAGTTGTCGACCAGTGTCGAAACAGGCGTGGCGGGAGGCGCTGTCGCCGGCGCATCGGCATGCCCTGTGGACGCTACAAAAAAAGCGCAGCTCGAGCACAGCGCGAGCACGGCGAGGCGGTATGTTGTCATCGTGAGCCCTAGCGAAATGACCCGGCAACCATCTTAGCCTACGGGCGATGATTGCAGCGCGCTTCGTGTCGATGCCACACTTGTCCGCATGAATACCCAGGTCGTTTTCATTTCGGGCGGCGCCACCGGCATCGGTCGCGTGATTGCACGCCGGTTTCTGGAAACGGGGAGTCGCGTGCATGTGGCTGATAACAATCCAGAGTCGATAGCGCAATTCATTGTCGAGCACCCGGGTACGACCGGCAGTGTTTGTGATGTCGGCCATGTTGATCAGGTGGATCGTGCTTTTGATGAACTCGAGGCAACGCACGGTCGGCTCGATGTGCTCATCAACAATGCGGGTATCTCTGGCCCCACCGCCCGGGTCGAGGACATCGCAGCAGCGGACTGGGATCGCACCATCGCCGTCGATCTCAATGGGCAATTTTATTGTGCGCGACGGGCGGTGCCGATGCTGCGTGCCGCGGGTGGCGGTTCCTTGATCTGCATGGCCTCGACGTCAGGTCTTTTCGGCTGTCCTTTGCGATCGCCGTACACCGCCGCCAAATGGGCGATCATTGGTTTTGTGAAAACGCTTGCGATGGAGCTCGGGCCGGAGAAGATCCGCGTCAATGCCATTTGTCCGGGCAGCGTCAGTGGGCCGCGTATCGATGGTATCATCGAGCGCGATGCAGCCAGTCGTGGCATGCGACCGCAACAAATCCGCGATATCTATCTCAGGCAAACGTCGATGCGTACTTTCGTCGAGGCCGAGGACGTCGCCGAGATGGCGTATTTTTTGACGTCAGCGGCAGGAGCAAAGATTTCAGGGCAGGCGCTCGCCGTCGATGGTCATACCGAAGGGCTCACTAACTGGGTTGATTGAAGCGCGCCGGGCAGCAGCCGCTCAGCGACCGCGCCACACTGGTTTGCGCTTCTCGGTAAAGGCGCGAGCCCCCTCCTTTTGATCGTCGCTGCCATACAGTACATCGACGGTGGGAAGGCGGCGCTTGGTGACCTTATCGAAGGCTTCCTGAATCGGTAGGTGCGCCGTCTCGCGAATGATTTCCTTAATGGCTGCAAAGACGAGTGGTGGCCCTTCGGCCAGCTGCTGCGCAAGCTCACGAGCGCGACTCATGAGTCGATCGATTGTAACGATTTCATTGATTAGTCCCCACTGCTTCGCTTCGTGCACATCGATCCGGCGGCCGGTCAGCAGCATGTCCATGGCTACGTGGTAGGGAATACGTCGCGGCAGCTTGATCGAGGCCGCATCGGCGACGGTGCCCGAGTTGATTTCAGGCAAGGCGAACGTTACATGCTCGGCCGCGATCAGCAGGTCGCACGATAGGGCGATCTCGAATCCACCACCGAAGGCGAGACCGTTGATGGCGCCGATCACGGGCTTGTTGAGGCCCGGAAGCTCCTGCAGGCCGCCGAAGCCACCGACACCGTAATTCGAGTCCGGGGGTTCGCCGGCCGCGGCAGCTTTCAAGTCCCAACCTGGACAAAAAAATCGTTCACCTGCCGCACTGAGGATGGCGACTCGTAACTCAGAGTCGTCACGAAAGCTGGCAAAGATATCACCCATGAGTCGACTCGTAGCCGCGTCGATGGCGTTGGCCTTTGGCCGATCGATGATGACTTCGAGTACGGCGCCGTCACGGAGGGTGCGAATCGGTGCTGTCATATTGGCGTTTCCGTTGACCTCTGGCGAAATTTGATCAGCGCGTCGACCGCTACGGCTCGGTCCGGTAGAGCGAGTAGCGGATTGACGTCGAGTTCTTCGAGTCGATCACGTTGGGCGAGGGCGAACGCAACGATCGCCTCGATGGCGCCTAGCAGGGCTTGCTCATCAGCCTTGCGGCCGCGAAACCCTTGCACGAGTCGCCACACTTTCAATTGCCGGACGCGCCGTTCGATTTCGGCACGAGTCGTCGGTAGCAAAAGGGTCACGGTATCGGTCATCAGCTCGGCCAGTACGCCGCCCGCACCGACGAGCAGCGCAAGCCCGAACTGCGGGTCACGCACCACACCCACGATGAGCTCGGCAACTGCGCCGTCGATCATACGCTCTACCAGCACCCGATCCCCGAGTTTCGTCATGCTGGAGGCGGCGTCCGTCACCGCGCCTGCGGTACGTAGTGAGAGTGCTACGCCGCTGACATCGCTTTTGTGCGCGATGGCATCGTTGGCGATTTTGACCGCGACCGGGAACCCCAGTTGCTCAGCTACTGCCGCTGCCTCATCAATAGTGCATTCGACAGACGGCGGAATTTCGAGACCATGGGTCGACAGTAATATTTTCGCTGCGTGTTCGCGCAGGATTTCGAGCTCGTGGCTCATAATATCTTTGTTCCCGAGAAATTCGGGGGTATCGAGCGCTCGCGACTGCTGCTCGCCAATCATGGCAGCCGCGGCGAGTGCCTGCAGTGCATCTTCGATGCCAATAAGCGGTGCGATGCCGGCGGTCGACAATTCGTCGGCGAGCGCGGGCGGCATACCTTCGGGCAGGCTCGCAATGACCGCGGCCCTTGCGCCCGTCTGCCGTTGGGCTGCGACGAACGCACGAGCCGCGAGTTTCCAGGAGTCCGCTTTCATCGCGGGGTGCGTCGGCGTGTCGAGAATCAGCAGACCGGCGTCAAAGCCGCCGCCGAGCGCAGCGCCGAAAGTTGCGGTCAGCTTATCGCGCTGCCCCCAAATGAAGGTGTGGTAATCAAGCGGATTGTCGATCGTCACCAAATCATTTAGCGTCGCCGCCACGTGCTGTGCGACGGTCGCGGTGAACGGCGGAAACTCGAGCCCGTGCGCCGGGGCAAGATCGGCGATCAGCGCAGCCTCGCCACCCGAGCAACTGAGCGAGAGAAGTTTTCGTCCGCGGAGTGGGCCGCCGACATGCAGGAGTTTGAGGGTCTCGATGAGGCTGGAGAGCGTCGGCACCCGCGCTATGCCGTAGCGTTCGAAGAGCGCATCGCAAAGGCGATCGGTGCCGGCAATCGAGGCCGTGTGACTCATCGTAATCCGGGCACCTTGCGGTGAGCGCCCGGTCTTGAGGACCACCACCGGTTTTTTTTGTTCGTTGGCGACAGACGCAGCCGCAGCAAAGGCGGCGGCGTCGCGCAGCCCCTCAATATGTAGACCGATGGCGGTGATCCGCGGATCGAGCGCGAGATCGGTGAGCGCCCCGGCGACATCCACATCCGCCTGATTGCCGAGAGTCAGTAGGGCGGCGAGCGGCAGACCGCGCTGCAGCATCGTGATGTTACAGCCGATGTTACCTGACTGCGTGACCATCGCGACCCCGCGCTCGACGGGCGCGAGACCATGTTCGTCCGGCCACAGCGCCACGCGTGAGAGCGCGTTGATGAAACCGTAGCAGTTAGGGCCCAGCAGCGGCATGCCCGCCGCGGCAGAGAGCAAAGAATGCTGCAGATCGCAGGCGCCGATTTCGGCAAATCCGGCGGCATAGATGACGGCGCCACCGCAGTTGCGGGCGCGCAGGGCGCGCACGATCTCGGGCGTAGAGTCGCGTGGCAGCGCGATGAAGGCGGCGTCGGGTGAGCCAGCGATATCATTGACAGAGGCGAGAGTCTTGAGACCTGCGAGTTCTGCTCGCCTTGGATTGATAACAAAGATTTCTCCGTCGAAACTGAGCGCCCGAGTGCGCTCAATGGCGACCACGCACTCACGCCCGCCCACAAAAGCAATCGAGCGCGGATTGAGCAGTCGTTGCAGGCGCATTCAGGCGCCGAGTGGTCGCAGCAGCGCTCGCGAAATGATGTGGCGCTGGATTTCCGACGTGCCCTCCCAAATTCTTTCGACTCGGGCGTCGCGCCAGATTCTTTCGAGCGGCAGATCGGCCATCAGTCCCATGCCGCCATGGATCTGGATCGCTTCGTCCGCTACGAACGCGAGCATTTCGGTGGCCTTGAGCTTCGCCATGGCCATGTCGGAATCGGTCACGGTGCCGTCGTCGAATTTACAGCCCGCTTCCCAAGTCATGAGCTCGGCTGCTTTGAGTTCCGTCGCCATGTCGGCGAGCTTGAAGGCCACGCCCTGGAACTTGCCGATCGCCTGACCAAATTGACGGCGTTCGGCGGCCCATTTCGTGGCGAGTTCGAGTGCGCGCTCTGCACGACCGAGGCAAGTGGCTGCAACCTGCAGTCGCGTTGCACCCAGCCACTGATTGGCGATTTCGAAGCCACGATGCACTTCGCCGAGAATTTGTGATTTGTGCACGCGACAGTCGTCGAAGCGCAGGATGCAGTTGTGGTAGCCGCGATGCGATACGCTGCGGTAGCCATCTTCGATGCTGAAGCCCGGCGTGTCGCGGTCAATGAGAAAGGCCGTGATCAGCGCCCTCGGACCCCGCGGCGTATTTTCTTCGCCAGTCGAGGCGAACAGCACAACAAAGCCTGCTTCATCGGCGTGGCTGATGAAATGTTTGTTACCGTTAATGATGAAGTCGTCGCCGTCCGCGCGTGCACGAGTTTTCATGCTGCGCAGATCCGAACCAACATCGGGTTCGGACATGGCGAGGCAGTCGGATTTTTCGCCGCGGATCGCGGGCAATAAATAACGCTCGCGCTGTTCGCCCTCACAGGCGAGCAGGATATTCGACGGCCGCGCGACACAGGTCCAGTGCAGAGCGTAGTTGGCACGACCGAGTTCTTTTTCGTAGAGCAGCCAAGTGAGGGTGTCGAGTCCGGCACCGCCGACGTCTGCAGGCATGTTGGCCGCGTAAAGACCGGCTGCAATCGCCTTGCGCTTGATGTCGTCACGCAGCTCTGGTCGCAGTCGACCGGTGGTCTCGATTTCGGCTTCGTGCGGATAGAGCTCGTTGACCACGAACTCGTTGGTGGTCTGCACGATCAGCCGCTGTTCTTCGGTAAGGGAAAAATTCATGGCTCTGGCCAGTTCGCCCATTCGCGAAGCTGTGGCATGATTGTGTCACATAACCATAAGCCCGACGACAGGCAAGTCCAAATGCCGCTGCAGATCAGTCGAGAGGTCTTCATCACCTGCGCAGTGACCGGTTCCGGTGGCACGCAGGACCGTTCCCACCATGTGCCGCGCTCACCGCGCGATATCGCGGCGAGTGCCATCGCCTCGGCCAAAGCCGGCGCGGCTGTCGTTCACTGCCACGTGCGCGATCCCGTCAGCGGAAAGGCGAGTCGCGACCCGCAGCTCTATCGCGAAGTCGTCGATCGCATACGCGACTCCGATACCGACGTCGTCATCAACCTGACCGCAGGCATGGGCGGCGATCTAGTGTTTGGTCCACCGGAGGCGCCGCTGCCCCTCAATCTGGTCGGCACCGACATGGGCAGCGCAGAAGATCGCATGCGACCCATCGCCGAGTGTCTGCCCGAAATCTGCACGCTCGATTGCGGCACCATGAATTTTGCCGAAGCCGACTACGTTATGACCAATACGCCAGGGATGCTGCGCGCAATGGGCGGCATGATGACTGCGCTCGGCGTACGTCCTGAGATCGAAGCGTTTGATACGGGGCACCTCTGGTTCGCCAAGCGTTTGGTCGAAGAGGGTGTGCTCAAAAGTCCGGCCTTGGTGCAGCTCTGCATGGGTGTGCCGTGGGGTGCACCCAACGATCTCAACACGCTGATGGCCATGGTCAACAACGTGCCGGCCGACTGGACATGGTCCGCGTTCAGTCTGGGTCGCGACCAAATGCCCTATGTCGCTACGGCGGTGCTTGCGGGCGGCAATGTTCGGGTCGGACTCGAAGATAATCTTTGGCTCGACAAAGGTGTCCTTGCCCGTAACGAACAGTTGGTCGAACGCGCCGTCGGCATCATCGAGCGCATGGGCGCACGAGTATTGATGCCCGAAGAGGTGCGGCGCAAACTCGGGCTCGTCAAGCGCGCACCGGTGGCCCACGCATGACTCATCAGGCTGCGGTGACGCGCCGCGCGGCAGTGATTGGTGGCGGTGTCATCGGCGGTGGGTGGCTCTCGCGTTTCCTGCTGAACGGCTGGGACGTCGATGTTTTCGATCCTGACCCCGAAGCGGAGCGCAAACTCACCGAAGTGCTCGCCAACGCGCGCCGTTCGCTGCCGAGTCTCTATGACGTAGTGATGCCGACTGCGGGCAAAGTTCGGTTCTGCCCCACGGTGGAAGCGGCTGTGGCGGATGCCGAGTGGATACAAGAGTCGGTTCCCGAGCGACTCGAGCTCAAGCATCGAGTGATGACGCAGATTCAGGCAGCGATGCCGCGTGGCGCCTTGGTCGGGTCGTCAACCTCGGGTTTCAAGCCCTCCGAACTCGGCTCGGATGTGCCGCACCCGGAGAGCATGCTCGTCGTTCATCCCTTCAATCCCGTGTATCTGCTACCGGTGGTCGAAGTGATACCGCACGCGAGCGTCAGCGAAGAATCGATTAGCCATGCGATCGAGACGCTGCGCTCGATCGGTATGATGCCGCTGCGTCTGCGGCGCGAAATCGACGCTCACGTGGCCGATCGCTTTCTTGAAGCGGTTTGGCGTGAAGCGCTGTGGCTGGTAAAAGACGACATCGCCACCACCCAAGAAATCGACGACGTCATTCGCTTCGGGTTCGGCATCCGTTGGGCGCAGATGGGTCTTTTCGAGACCTATCGGATAGCCGGTGGCGAGGCTGGCATGGCCCATTTTTTGGCGCAGTTCGGGCCTTGTCTGAAATGGCCTTGGACCAAACTCATGGATGTACCTGAGCTCGATGACGCATTAGTCAAAAAAATCTCCGATCAGTCGGATGCGCAGTCGGGCATGCGCAGCATCCGCGAACTCGAGCGGATCCGCGACGATAATCTCGTGTCGATGATGCGCGCACTCAAGGGTCGCAACTGGGCCTCAGGTCGCACGCTGCGCGAGCATGACGAACGGCTGCGCGGCGATGAGACACCGCCCGATTGGTCGCAGCCCGTCGTGACAGTCTCGCGCCCGGTGCCAATCGATTGGACCGATTATAACGGGCACATGAACGAGGCCAGGTATCTCGATCTTTTCAGTAGTGCTGCGGACCGGTTCATGGAGCTCATCGGTTGCGATGCCACCTACGTGGCTGCGGGTAGCAGCTTCTTCACCGCCGAATCGCATCTGCAGCACCTTGCCGAAGTGCGCGCTGGTGAATGCGTGCGGGTGGTGACGCAGTTGCTCGCGGGTAGTGGCAAAAAACTTCACCTCTTCCATCGGCTATTCGCGGCGGATAAGGCCGCAGCGGAAGGTCGCTTGCTCGCGACCGGCGAACAATTTTTGCTCCATGTATCGCTCGAGACGCGACGGTCATCGGTACCAAGTGAAGCGCTGCAAGAGCGATTGCGCGACATCGAATCTAAACATGCTGCGCTGCCGCGGCCAGGGAGATTGTACTGTGGCCAACGAGACTGATCGCCGCGAGCCCTCAGTCGACTGGCCGGTATTCGCGATCACTGCACTAACGCTGCTCGGCGTGTGCTCTTTGGTGTTCGCAGCGCCCGATCGAGCCGGTGCCTATATCAACGGGCTCTACGATTCACTGACGCGAAACTTTGGTTTTTTGTATCAGTGGTACGTGATCGTCTTGATGGTGTTTCTCGGCTTCCTGGCTTTCAGTCGTCATGGGCGCATTCGCTTCGGCGGTCCGGATTGCCCGCGCGACTACAGCACCCTGAGTTGGATCGGCATGATTTTTTGCGCGGGCGTCGGGGCCTCGCTGATTTATTGGGCCGTGGTCGAATGGGCCTACTACATCGATGCGCCGCCGCTTGGTGCCGCGCCGCGTTCTACCGAAGCGATCGAGTGGGCGGCGACTTACGGCATATTTCATTGGGGCCCGGTGGGGTGGGCTATTTTTTGTTTGCCGACGATCGCTATTGCGTACGCGTTCTACATGCGCGGCGAGCCGCATCTGCGCTTGAGTTCGGGGTGTCTGCCGTTTTTACCTGGCGGTGTGGGTAGCGCGCGCGCGCGACTGATCGATGTCATTTACATGGTCAACCTTATTGGCGGAATTGCGACCTCGCTCGGCCTAACGGCACCGATGATCGCGGCGATGTTTTCCAAGATGAGCGGTTTGACCCACGACTTTGCGCTTGAGCTCATCGTCATTTTGATCAGCGTGATGATTTTTGCCGCGAGCAGTTGGTTGGGTCTTGAGAAAGGCTTCAAGCGGCTCTCCGACGCGAACACCTGGATCACGCTGACCTTGCTCGTCTACGTGATCGCAGTAGGGCCTTCGCTGTTTATTTTGCAGATGGGGACCAACTCGCTGGGTTTGATCGTCCAGGACTTCGTGCGCATGGTGACCTGGACGGATCCCGTCGAGCACAAGGGCTTTGTTGAGAGCTGGACGATTTTCTATTGGGCATGGTGGGTGGCCTATGGTCCCTTCGTGGCCATTTTCGCTACGCGTATTTCACGCGGGCGGACGCTGCGTGAGCTCATCGTTGGCCTGATAGTATTTGGCACTTTGGGTGCAGGCTTGTTCTACATCGTGCTAGGCAACTACGCGATGCATCTCGAGCTCTCCTCGGTGATGAGCTTGACCACACTGATGCGCGAACAATCGGGACCCTATGCGCTCGCTGAAGTGCTTGCGACTTTGCCGTTCCCGACCATCACCATGCTGGCCTTTCTCGTGGCTGCGGTGATTCTCATGGCGACCACCTACGACTCGGCGTCCTACACAT
This sequence comes from Gammaproteobacteria bacterium, assembly GCA_016874555.1. Classification (GTDB taxonomy): domain Bacteria; phylum Pseudomonadota; class Gammaproteobacteria; order Steroidobacterales; family Steroidobacteraceae; genus UBA964. The sequence goes on from VGTW01000011.1 coordinate 15,487, forward strand.
TGGCTTCGGTGGCCAGTCGCGATATTCGGGTGGGGCAAGATCCCGCGCGCTTCAACCGGCTGTTCTGGGCGATTGCGATTGGCATTCCGCCCGCCGCGTTGCTGTTCACCGACGGCGGTATAAAAGTGGTGCAGTCGGCGACCGTGGTGGTGAGCCTGCCCCTGCTTGGCATTGGCGTGCTACTCGCGTTGTCGATCATGCGCATGATTCGTGAAGACGAGGCTGCGGGTCGTCTGTAGAGCGCCGCAAAGCCTCAAACTTGTGTCTGTTGCGTACCGGTCCCGGTCGCTTGCGCTCTAACGGATGTCGCTTTCTGGCAGGTAATTGCCTCGACGGACGCCCAAAATCGGTAGAGACCGAACGCGGACAACGCTTTGAAAAGCAATATAGAAGTCGCGCAAGCGGCGAAATTGCGGCCGATCGCTGCATTGGCACAGGATCGCCTCGGGATTGCCGATGAGGCGCTAAATACTTACGGACGCTACAAGGCCAAGTTGTCGCTTTCGTACATTGACTCGCTCGTCCATCGCCCGGAGGGCAAGCTCGTGCTGGTAACGGCGATCTCGCCGACCCCGGCGGGTGAGGGCAAGACGACGACGACGGTGGGCTTGGGTGACGCCCTCAATCGGATCGGCAAGCGCGCCATCGTTTGTTTACGCGAACCGGCGCTGGGTCCGGTATTTGGCATGAAGGGCGGCGCGGCGGGCGGCGGCCACGCGCAGGTCGTACCGATGGAGGATATCAACCTCCACTTCACCGGTGACTTCGCCGCGATTGCGCTCGCCAATAATTTGTTGGCGGCGATGATCGACAACCATGTCTATCACGGCAACGAACTCGGCTTCGACGTTCGTCGAATCAGCTGGCGTCGCGTGGTCGACGTCAACGATCGTTCCTTGCGAGACATCACCATCGGTTTGGGTGGTTCGCCCAACGGCTTTCCGCGACAAGACGGATTCGACATCGTGGTTGCCTCGGAAGTGATGGCAATTTTTTGTCTGGCGACTAGCATCAATGATTTGAAAGAGCGGCTTGGCAAGATCGTGGTGGGTTACACCCGCGAGCAAAAGCCGATTTTGGCTCGCGATCTGAAGGCGCACGGTGCCATGACCGTGCTACTCAAAGATGCGCTATCGCCGAATCTCGTACAGACACTCGAAAATAATCCGGCGATCATCCACGGCGGTCCTTTCGCCAACATCGCACACGGTTGCAATTCGGTGATCGCGACGCGTACCGCGCTCAAACTCGGTGACTACGTGGTGACCGAAGCGGGTTTCGGTGCCGATCTGGGTGCAGAAAAATTCGTCGACATCAAATGTCGCAAAGCAGGGCTGAGGCCTGCGGCGGCAGTGATCGTTGCCACGGTGCGCGCGCTCAAATACCACGGCGGGATCGAGGTGCCTGATCTGCCGACCGAGAACGTCGCCGCGCTGCTCAAAGGCATGGCCAATCTCGAGCGGCATATCGCCAATGTGCGCGATCGCATGGGCTTGCCCTGTGTGGTGTCGATCAATCATCGCGCCGAGGATACGCCGGCCGAGATCGCGGCTTTGCAAGAGCGCGCGAGCCAGCTCGGCGTCAAGATTCTCAATTCCAGGCACTTTGCCGAAAATAGTGTGGGTGCGACCGAGCTTGCCCACGAAGTGGTACGTCTCTGCGAGCAGCCCAACAACTTCTCGATGATGTACGAGGATAGTCTGCCACTCTGGAGCAAGATGAAGAAGGTGGCGACCGAGCTCTATGGTGCCGCTGACATCACTGCCGATGCGAAAGTACGCGTGAGCATTCGCAGTCTGCAGGAGAACGGCTATGGTCACTATCCAGTATGCGTCGCCAAGACCCAGTATTCGTTCTCGACCGATCCAAAGTTGCGCGGTGCGCCTAATGGGCACGTAGTCAATATTCGCGAGGTTCGGCTTGCGGCGGGCGCCGAGTTCATCGTGATGATTTGCGGTGACATCATGACCATGCCTGGACTGCCAAAGTTGCCGGCTGCCTGTAATATCGATATCGATGAGTCGGGCAAAGTCGTCGGGATGTTTTGATCTGGCTAATGGCTTGGCACAAAGAAAAAGCAGCGGTAATCATCGAGGCTAATCGGCATCTCGACGGGCCGGCGCTGCCGGTGCTGCGGGCACTGCATGAGGCTTTCGGCTATCTGCCGGAGGAGGCGACGGCACAGGTGGCCGAGGCCCTCAATCTCTCCCGTGCGGAAATTCACGGCGTGATCACGTTCTATCATGACTTCCGACCCGAACCCGGCGGACGCACCAGCCTCAAACTTTGTCGTGCCGAAGCCTGTCAAGCGATGGGCAGCGAGGCGTTGGCGGCTGAGGTGAGCCAAAAATTGGGTACTAGCTGGCATGGTACGACCCGAGACGGACGCGTGACGCTCGAGCCGGTGTTTTGTCTCGGCTTGTGTTCGGTTGCGCCCGCCGCGCTCGTGGGGACCGAGCTCGTCGGTCGCGCTGATTGGCTGCGCCTGCAGCAGGCGCTTGCCAAATGCGACCATTGACCGGTCCCGACATGAGTAAACCCACCCGAATTTACTTGCCTGCCGATTCTGCTGCGCTTGCGCTCGGCGCGGAAGCGCTTGCGGAAGCAATCACCGCCGAGGCGCTGCGCCTCGGTAAATCGATCGAGATCATTCGCACGGGCTCGCGCGGCATGCACTGGCTGGAGCCGCTGGTCGAGATCGCAACCCCAATGGGTCGAATCGGCTATGGCCCTGTTGGCGTCGCGGATGTGACCGGGCTCTTCGCCGTCGATTGGTTGCACGCGGGAAAACACCCGCTTTGCATCGGCAAGGTGGAGGAGCATGAGTTTCTGCGACGACAAGATCGCTGGACTTTCGCTCGCTGCGGAATTGTCGATCCGCTTTCTTGGAGCGATTTCATTGAGCATGGCGGTGGGCAGGGTCTCGCCTGGGCGCGTGCCCAGGGTGCAGCAGCGACGCTCGCTGCCGTAACGGCCTCGGGCCTGCGCGGGCGGGGCGGTGCCGGTTTTCCGGCGGGCATCAAATGGCGCACCGTGCACGACACCGCGGCCGACATCAAATACGTGGTCTGCAATGCCGACGAGGGTGACTCCGGAACTTTTGCCGATCGCATGCTCATGGAGGGCGATCCTTTCGCGCTGCTCGAAGGCATGGCGATCTGTGCGCTCGCGGTGAGGGCGCGTAAGGGTTTCATCTATATCCGGTCCGAATATCCGCGTGCGATTACGGTACTCGAGGACGCGCTGAGCGTTGCCAGAGAGCACGGTCTTTTGAGCGATTGCGAGATCGAATTGCGTATCGGCGCCGGTGCCTATGTGTGCGGCGAAGAAACCGCGCTCCTCGAAAGCCTCGAGGGCAAGCGCGGCCAAGTTAGAGCCAAACCGCCGCTGCCCGCGCATCGCGGACTTTTTGGCAAGCCGACCGTCGTCAACAACGTGCTGACGCTGGCGACGGTTCCGGCCATCCTCACACGCGGTGCCGAGACTTACGCTGCGCTCGGCAGTGGTAAATCGCGCGGCACTATCCCCATTCAGCTCGCCGGAAACATCCGGCACGGGGGGCTTTTCGAGGTGCCTTTTGGCATTTCTTTGCAGGAGCTTATCGATGAGGTCGGTGGCGGCACGGCGACTGGTCGACCGGTGCGCGCCGTTCAGGTGGGCGGCCCGCTGGGAGCTTATTTTCCGCGCGCATTGTTCGATACCGCCTTCGATTACGAGGCCTTTTCAGCCCGCGAGGGGCTCCTCGGGCATGGTGGCATTGTGGTGTTCGATGACCGAGTCGACATGAGTCGGCAGGCGCGCTTCGCCATGGAGTTTTGCGCCGCTGAATCTTGCGGCAAGTGCACCCCGTGCCGCGTGGGTTCGGTACGCGGTATGGAAGTCATCGACAAAATCGTTTCGGACCGTGATGTCAATGAGAATCTGGTTTTGCTCGAGGATCTTTGCAATACACTTCGCTTGGGCTCGCTTTGCGCCCTCGGCGGCTTCGTGCCGTTTCCGGTGCTGAGCGCCTTGCGATATTTCCCGCAGGACTTTAGACGCTCATGAACGCCGTTATCGATCGTGACTTCGGCACTTCGGCCGTACAGGCTGAGACCCGCGTGACGCTGGAAATCGATGGCCAGCGCATCGAAGTGCCCGCGGGGACTTCGGTGATGCGTGCGGCTGCCGAAGCCGGTGTCTCGATTCCCAAGCTCTGTGCGACCGAGACGCTCGAGGCGTTCGGCTCTTGTCGGCTGTGCCTTGTGGAGATCGACGGTCGCGCAGGCACGCCGGCCTCGTGTACCACGCCCGTCGCCGAGGGCATGCGGATTCGCACGCAGACTGAAAAGCTCAAGTCGCTGCGTCGCGGCGTCATGGAACTCTACATTTCGGACCATCCGCTCGACTGTCTCACCTGTTCGGCCAATGGCGATTGCGAGTTGCAGAACATGGCGGGTGCCGTCGGCTTGCGTGATGTGCGCTACGGCTACGCGGGTGCCAATCATCTCGATGCGCCTAAAGATGAATCTAACCCATACTTCACCTTTGATGCTTCGAAGTGCATCGTTTGCTCGCGTTGCGTGCGGGCCTGCGACGAAGTACAGGGTACCTTGGCGCTCACGGTGTCAGGTCGTGGCTTCGAGTCAAAGATTGCGGCGAGTGCCGACGAGAAGTTCATCGATTCCGAGTGCGTCTCTTGCGGTGCCTGTGTCAAGGCTTGCCCAACGGCAACGCTCAATGAAAAGACGGTGATCGCGATCGGGCAGCCCGAGCATTCGGTGATCACGACCTGTGCGTATTGCGGGGTGGGCTGCAGCTTTAAAGCGCAGATGCGCGGTAACGAAGTCGTGCGTATGGTGCCGTACGATGACGGTAAGGCGAACCACGGACACTCGTGCGTCAAAGGCCGGTTTGCCTGGGGTTACGCGACCCACCCGGATCGCGTGAGGATGCCGCTCATTCGCGAGCGCATCAGCGATCCATGGCGCGAGGTGAGTTGGGACGTGGCGGTTGCGTACATCGCGGGTGAATTTCGACGTATTCAAACGAAGTACGGGCGAAACGCGATCGGCGCCGTGACTTCCTCGCGTTGCACCAACGAAGAAACTTTCCTGGTGCAAAAAATGGTCCGCGCCGTGTTTGGCAATAACAATGTCGATACCTGCGCACGGGTCTGTCACTCGCCCACGGGCTACGGTCTGAAGCAGACCTTCGGTACGTCGGCTGGCACCCAAGATTTCGACTCGGTCATGCAGGCCGACGTCATCATGGTGATCGGCGCTAACCCCACCGATGGTCACCCGGTGTTCGCATCGCGCATGAAGCGCCGCTTGCGCCAAGGCGCGAAGCTCATCGTTGTCGATCCGCGTCGCATCGATCTCGTGCGCACGCCGCATATCGAGGCGAGCCAACACCTGCAGCTGCGACCGGGAACCAACGTCGCCATCGTCAATGCACTCGCACACGTGATCGTCACCGAGGGGCTCGTCAACGAAGCTTTCGTGCGCGAACGTTGCGATCTGGCCGAGTTTTCGAGTTGGGCAAACTTCGTGGCTGAGCTGCGTAACAGCCCGGAACAGACCGAGAGCATTACCGGCGTGCCCGCGGCGACGGTGCGCGCCGCCGCTCGGCTCTATGGCACGGGCGGTAACGGCGCGATCTACTACGGGCTCGGTGTGACCGAGCACAGCCAGGGCACAACCATGGTGATGGGCATTGCCAACCTCGCGATGGCGACTGGCAATATCGGTCGGCCGGGTGTGGGCGTGAATCCTTTGCGGGGGCAAAATAATGTGCAGGGCTCTTGCGACATGGGCTCGTTCCCGCACGAGTTCGCGGGCTATCGGCACGTCTCGGACGATGCCGCCCGCGAACTTTTCGAGAATATTTGGGGTGTACCGTTACAGGCGGAGCCGGGCCTGCGTATTCCGAACATGTTCGATGCAGCCATCGATGGCAGCTTCAAGGGGCTCTTCATTCAGGGCGAAGATTTCGCACAGTCCGACCCGGACACCCAGCATGTAGTGGAGGGACTAAGTGCGATGGAGTGCGTCGTCGTTCATGATCTTTTTTTGAACGAGACGGCCAAGTATGCCCACGTGTTTTTGCCGGGAGCATCGTTCCTCGAGAAGGACGGTACGTTTACCAACGCCGAGCGGCGCATCAGTCGCGTGCGCAAAGTCATGCCGCCACGCGCTGGGATCACCGATTGGCAGGCCGTGATGGCGGTCTGCAAGGCGCTTGGGCACACCATGCACTACGAACATCCCGCGCAGATCATGGATGAAATTGCGCGGACGACGCCGTCTTTTGCCGGCGTCAGTTATGCGCGGCTCGACGAACTTGGCTCCATTCAATGGCCTTGTAACGACACGGCGCCGAGCGGCACGCCGGTCATGCACGCCGCGGGCTTCGCACGCGGCAAGGGACGTTTCATGATTACTGAGTACGTACCGACCGACGAGCGATCGTCGGCGCGTTTCCCGTTGCTGCTCACCACTGGACGCATTTTATCTCAATACAACGTGGGCACGCAGACCCGGCGTACGCCGAATATGGAGTGGCACTCGGGTGATCTGCTCGAAATTCATCCGCACGATGCGGAGCAACGCGGTATTCGTGACGGTGATCTCGTGCGTCTCATGAGTCGTACCGGTGGCACTGAATTACGTGCGGATATCACTGATCGTGTGGCGCCAGGCGTCGTCTATACGACGTTCCATCATCCTGATACGCAAATCAATGTCGTGACCACGGAGTATTCCGACTGGGCGACCAACTGCCCGGAGTACAAAGTCACCGCCGTGCAGGTTTCGCCCGCGAATGGCTCTGCCACCGCCCGCAGCTGAGGTCGCACGCCTCGCGGTCGGCAGGGCGGCTGCGGCGGAGCGGCGCAAGCTGCCCGAGGAAGTGGCGATTTCATTGACCTACAACCGCGCTTCTTACGCAGTTATGATGGCGACGCCGCTCGATCTCGAAGATTTCGGGGTCGGGTTCACCCTCAACGAAGGCTTGATCGGCAGTGCAGACGAACTGGCCGAGATTGAAGTTTGCCGCCATGAGCTTGGACTGGAGCTGCGCATGACCTTGGTCGGCGCTGCGGCTGAGCGTACGGCCGAGCGCCGGAGGCGCATTGCAGGCCCGGTCGGGTGCGGTATTTGTGGCATCGAAAGTCTGGAGGAGGCGCTACGACCGCTGCCGCCCGTAAGCTCGTCAGCGATCGTGACACCGCAGGAAATCCGCGATGCGCTCAGTGCACTCAGTGCGCAACAAGCGCTCAATCGCGAGACCCGCGCCGTCCATGCGGCAGGCTACTGGCTGCGCGGCCGAGGCGTCATGGCGGTGCGCGAGGACGTGGGCCGGCATAATGCGCTCGACAAACTTGCCGGTGCGCTGGCGCGGGGTGGCGAGTCTGCGGCCGAGGGGATGTTGCTGATTTCGAGCCGCGTCTCCATAGAGATGGTGCAGAAGGCGACCATGATGGGCGCGGGGCTGCTGGTCGCGGTGTCAGCCCCGACGGTACTCGCCGTTCGTTCGGCCGAAGCCGCAGGTTTGACATTGGTCGCTATCGCGCGCGATGACGGATTCGAGGTGTTCAGTGCACCTGAGAGGATCAAGACATGAATGTGGATAAGCTCGTAAGGATGGCGAACCAGATCGCCGGTTTCTTTGCCCACGAGGGTCGGGACAAGGCGCCAGCCAGTATCGCCGACCATATCTACAAATTTTGGGATCCGCGCATGCGTAAAGAAATCATCGAAGCGGTGACTGCTGCGCGAGTCAAAAATCTCGATCCGCTCGCTTTGGTTGCCGTGCAGCGGCTTGCAGCCGAGGCCACTGCTGCACCGGCGGCGAGCTCAGCCGCAGCCAAAAGTGCTCCTGCTCCAGTCGCCAAGCTCGCGAGCTACAACCCGGCAACAGGTGAATTGCTGGGTGAGGTGCCGATCGCGGGTGCGGTGCAGATTGACGAGGCGGTGCAGCGGGCGGGTGCGGCACAACCGGCGTGGGCCGCACTCAGTGGTACCGAGCGTGCGCGGGTGCTGCGGCGCGTCTCCGGCATTTTGCGTGAGCGTAACGATGAGCTTTCGCTGATCGAAATGCGTGATACCGGCAAACCGATACAAGAAACCCGCGTGGTCGACATTGTCTCGGGGGTCGAGTGCTTCGAATATTTTGCCGCGCTCGCGACCGGTGCCGCGGGCGAGCATATCGATCTTGGGTCTGCGGGCTTCGGCTACACGCGACGCGAGGCCTTGGGCGTCGTGGCGGGAATTGGTGCGTGGAATTACCCCATGCAGACGGCCTGCTGGAAGACCGCGCCGGCGCTGGCGTTTGGTAACGCGATGATCTTCAAACCAGCTGAGCTCACGCCGCTGAGCGCCGCCGAGCTTCCCGGCATCATGAAAGCCGCCGGGGTTCCGGATGGCATCTTTCAGGTCGTGCAGGGCGGTGTCGAAACCGGCCGTCTGCTCACCCGTCATCCGGGCATTGCCAAACTGTCTTTGACGGGCTCGGTCGAAACCGGCAAGGCAGTGATGGGTGATGCGGCGAGTACGCTCAAGCACGTCACTCTCGAGCTGGGTGGCAAATCGCCGCTGCTGATTTTCGCGGATGCCAAGCTCGATCAGGCTGTTTCGGGCGCGTTGCTCGGCAATTTCTACTCGGCGGGTGAGGTGTGTTCAAACGCGACCCGGGTGTTTGTGCATCGCTCGATCAAAGATGAATTTTTGCGGCGGTTGCTCGCGCGAGTGTCGGCGATGAAGATCGGCGATCCTGCGGACCCTGCGACGCAGGTGGGTTCACTCATTTCCGAGGAGCACTTGCACAAGGTGATGTCGTACATCGAGATGGGCAAGCAGGAGGGCGCGCGAGCACTGATCGGCGGCAAGCGACTGACCGCAGGTACTTTGGGTAAAGGCTTCTTCGTGACGCCCACTGTGTTCGATGGTTGCCGCGACGACATGAGCATCGTACGTGAAGAAATCTTTGGTCCGGTGATGACGGTGCTCGACTTCGACGACGAAGAAGACGCTATCGAGCGTGCCAATACGACCGAGTTCGGTCTCTCGGCGGGTGTATTCACCCAGGATCTGAATCGCGCCCATCGGGTGATCGCCAAGCTGCAGGCCGGCAGCTGCTGGATCAATCACTATAATATTTGTCCAATGGAACTGCCCTTCGGCGGCTATAAACATTCGGGCATTGGCCGTGAAAACGGGCGCATCACCATGGAGTACTACACCCAGCTCAAGAGTGTGTACGTCGCGAAAGGCGATATCGACGCGCCGTACTGAGCCTGCCCCGCCATGCAGCACGAAGAGTTCGATTACATCATCGTGGGTGCAGGCTCCGCGGGCTGTGTGCTCGCCAATCGCTTGACCGCGAGTGGGCAGCATCGCGTGTTGCTGCTCGAGCACGGCGGCTCCGATCGATCGGTATTCATCCGTATGCCCGCGGCGCTGGCGATTCCGATGAATCGCCACCGGTACAACTGGTTCTATTACAGCGAGCCCGAGCCGGGACTCGGCGGTCGCCGATTGCATACACCGCGCGGCAAGGTGCTCGGCGGTTCGTCTTCGATCAACGGCATGGTTTACATCCGTGGTAATCCGCTCGATTTCGAACGTTGGCAGGAAGAGGGCGCGAGTGGTTGGAGCTATGCCGATGCGCTGCCCTACTTTCGGCGCGCTGAAACGCGCACGAGCGGTGGCGATGTTTACCGCGGTGAAAAAGGTCCCTTGCAGACCTGCTACGGCAGCCTGCAAAACCCGCTGCACGCTGCGTGGCTCGCGGCGGGTCGAGAGGCTGGGTATCCGCTGACCGACGACATCAATGGCTACCAGCAAGAAGGCTTCGGCCGCTTCGACATGACGGTGGGCGCAGGGCAGCGCTGCAGTGCTGCGGTCGCTTATCTGCACCCGGTACGCTCGCGCCGCAACCTCGTGGTTCGCACGGCCGCACTCGTACAGCGCATCCTCTTCGAGGGTGAGCGGGCAGTCGGCGTCGAATATCGGCGCAGCACAACCAGCCACAAGGTTTTTGTGAATCGCGAAGTGATCGTGAGCGCGGGGCCCATCAATTCGCCGCAACTCCTCAAGCTATCGGGTCTCGGCCCGGCGGCTGAGCTGCGCGAGTATGGTATCGGCGTGGTGCAAGATCTCCCCGGCGTCGGTGAGAATTTGCATGATCATCTCGAGTTCTATTTTCAGCTTGCCTGCCGCGAGCCGATTACTTTGTACTCGGTAATGAATCCATTTGCAAAAGCCTGGATCGGCGCGCGCTGGCTGCTGTCACGCGGCGGTCTGGGTGCGACCAATCATTTCGAGACGGGTGGCTTCATTCGCAGTCGTGCCGGCGTTCGCTATCCCGATCTGCAGTACCACTTTCTGCCGTTGGCGGTCGCCTACGATGGGTCTAGCGGCGCGTCGGAGCACGGTTTTCAGGCGCACGTTGGCCCGATGCGTACTCGTAGCCGCGGCTGGGTGCGCTTGCGCTCGGCTGATCCCACCCAAGCGCCGCGCATCTTTTTCAATTATCTCGGCGAAGCCGACGACCTTACCGAAATGCGCGCTTGTGTGCGGCTTACCCGCGAAATCTTTGCCCAGCCTGCCTTCGAGCGCTACCGCGGTCGGGAGATTAAGCCGGGCACGGGTGTGCAGAGCGATGCCGAGATCGATGCCTTCGTGCGCCAGCACGTCGAGAGCGCATATCACCCATGCGGGACCTGCCGCATGGGGGCTACCAACGACGCACTCGCCGTGGTCGATCCCGAGACCCGGGTGCGAGGGGTGTCAGGACTGCGCGTGGTCGACTCGTCGATTATGCCCTCGATCACTACCGGCAATCTCAATGCACCTACCATCATGTTGGCAGAGAAAGCTGCTGATCATATTTTGGGTGGACCTATGCTGCCGCGCGCGACGGCAGAGTTTTACGTGGCGAGTAACTGGCAGACCGCCCAGCGCTGAGTGCGCCCGACGCTGGGCGGGCGTCGTACGAACCGTGCTCAGCTGAGATCTTGCGCGGCCTCGCGCATCCAGCCTTCGAGATAAGGGGCGAAAGATCGCCAGACCTCGATGTGAAATTCGTGGACGCCCCGTCGCCAAAGCACGATCTCGGTCTTGTTGAAGAGTGTACGACTACACATGTCGAGCGGGAAGGCAGTCAGCGACAGATCTTGTGGGCAACCGCAATTAAGCAAGTCTTCGACAAATGTGCACGAAAGTTTCAAGCCGAGCTGTCGATGACTGACATCCACGAGCGAGTGCGGCTGCGTCGCAAGTGCGCCGCGCAGCGCGGACTTGAGATCAAGGCCCGACGACGCTGCCCCGGAGGTCGCGATGAGCAGACGCTCATCGGGGCCGAGCCAGAGCACGCTTACGCGATCGTTGCTGCGAGCGCGACCGGCGACGTCAGCCGTCATCAACCCGAGTGCTGAATCCGCGGCGGCGAGCGCTGCAGGCGGCCCCTGCAAAATGTACCGTTTCGCGGGCGGCAGTACCTGCAGCCAATCCTGCGGCGAAGGCGTCGCGTCAGACATTGAGGCGCGCTCCCTGCGGATCAAAGAATATCGGGCTGCAAACCTCGACCGGGATGTCGCCATTCGGCATGGGTACATAGAGGGTTTGACCGATTCGACTGCGACCCGCTTTGACTACGGCGAGCGCAATCGAGCGATCAAGCGTGGCGCTGGCGTAGGACGAGGTCACATGACCGATCAAGGTCATCGGCATTTTCTGTCCGGTGGTTTCGATGATTTGCGCGCCTTCCTCCAGAACGAGCGCCGAATCTTTGGTCAAGAGACCGACCAGTTGCTTGCGATCGGTCTGCTGCATCGAGCCGCGGGCGAGGGCGCGCTTGCCCACGAAGTCCGGCTTGCTCTTGCCGATAGCCCAGGCGAGCCCGACGTCATCGGGCGTGAGCGTGCCGTCCGTATCTTGACCGACGATGATGAAGCCCTTCTCGGCGCGCAGCACGTGCATGGTCTCGGTACCGTAGGGTGTGAGGCCATGGTTTTTGCCCACGGTACGAATAGCATCAAGGACCGCTTGCCCGCAGCTTGCGGGCACGTTCACCTCGAAACCGAGTTCACCGGTGAAACTTACACGAAAGAGCAGCATGGGTATGCCGCGCAAGCTGCCGCGTAGCACCGCCATGTGCGGCAGCGCCGCCGCCGAGATATCGAGCCCATCGACGAGCGGCGCGAGGATCTCGCGGGCCTTGGGGCCTTGCACGGCGATAACCGCCCATTGTTCCGTCGTTGAGGT
>VGTW01000012.1 GCA_016874555.1 Gammaproteobacteria bacterium
GAAGAGCCGGGTCGACCAGACTTCAAGCAATCCAACCGCGGCCCCGGTACCGGCGGTCGCATCGCCGTACCGGTGCTCAATATCCACAAGACACGTTTGAACGACCCGTTGATGTGGTTCATGGGCACCAATGACAACCCGGGCGATTTCCGCTCGTCGGGATGCACGAGCTGTCATGTGGTGTACGCCAACGATCGCGATCCGCGACATGCCGGTCCGTATGCCAAGTTCGGCCATGACGGCCGAACGCAGACGGTGGATCCGACGATTCCGAAGGATCATAGCGGGCATCCGCTGACACATTCGTTCACCCGGTCGATACCGACTAGCCAGTGCATGATTTGTCACATGCACCAGCCGAACATGTTCATCAACTCGTTCCTCGGCTACACCATGTGGGACTACGAGTCGGATGCACCGTCCATGTGGCCCGAGGAGCAGCAATTCCCGACGCCCGAGCACATTCGTCATGTGCTCGATCGCAATCCCGAAGGCGCCGCGCCGCGCGGCAAGTGGGGAGATCTGGAGTTCCTCAAGGGCGTCAGTGAGCTCAATCCCAAGTTGAAGGACACGCAGTTCGCCGACTATCACGGTCACGGCTGGAATTTCCGCGCGATCCACAAGCGTGATCGCGAGGGCAACCTGCTCGATGCCGACGGCAACATCGTCGCCAACGATGATCCGCAGAAGTGGCAGAAGACGGTACAGATGTCTTCGATTCACGTGGATGTCGGCATGCACTGTGTCGATTGCCACTTCGCACAAGATGCGCACGGTAACGGCTATCTGCATGGCTCGGTTGCCGCGGCAGTGGAAATCGATTGCAAAGACTGTCACGGGACGACCGCCGCAGTCGCCAACTTGCGCACCTCCGGCCCTGCGGCCCTGAAGTTAGGCACGAAGCTCGGCCTTATCCGCAACCCGGATGGCAAACTTCGCTTCGAGTGGCGTGGCGACACGCTGATTCAAAGATCTGCCGTGACCCCGGGACTCGAGTGGGAAGTATCGCAGGTCAAATATTCGGTCACGCCGGGCAATCCCCACTACAACACCAAGGCTGCGCGCGCCAAGACGATGGCGAAGGATCCCAAGAAGCAAAATTTCGGACCGGATATTCCGTGGGAAATGCTCGCCCACAATGACGACAAGATGGAGTGCTACACCTGCCACACCCCGTGGACGACGAGTTGTGGAGGTTGTCATTTGCCGATCGAGGCCAACGCCAAGACCGACAGTCATCGCTACGAGGGTGGCGAGACGCGCAACTTCGCAACCTACAACCCGCAGGTGTTACGCGAAGACATCTTCATGCTGGGTTGGCGCGGCCCGAGCGAGGGCGGAAAAATGGCGCCGGTACGTTCCTCGTCGGCGCTGGTACTGTCCTCGACAAACTCCAACCGCGAGCGAATCTATATTCAGCAGCCGCCGATTTCCGCCTCGGGCTACAGCTCGCAGGCGATGAATCCGCACTATCCACACACCGAGCGCAAAACCGAAACGAAGACCTGTAGTGATTGCCATCTCGCCAAAGAAGGCGACAACAACGCGATCATTGCGCAGACGCTGGGCTACGGGACGCAGTTCATCAATTTCGCTGGTCTCAATGCTTGGGTCGGTACCGAGAAGGGCGTGACCGCCATCGAGGTTACGGAGTGGGACGAGCCGCAAGCCGTGATCGGCAGTTATCTGCAGCGCTATGCCTATCCCAAGTGGTACTCCGAGCATCTCGGTCGAGGCCGTGAGCTGCAGCGCAGCAGCGCCTTGGGCGGTGACGTGGCGGGCTGCGTTCAGCTGCGTGGCGAGTATTTGTTTTCGGCAGAGGGCAAGCGCGGCCTGCGCGTGCTGGATGCAGCCGGTATCGCCAACAAGGGCATCAGCCAGAAGCTGATCAGTGCGCCGTTCTCGCCGCTCGGCCACAACACGCAGGTCAAGACGGCGAATGCCACCTGTGTCGCCTTGGCGACGACGCAGCCGGTACACCCGCCGCGCAATGAGGGCGATCTCATGCGCAAGGCGAACCTCGAGCAGCCGTTTTTGCCGATCTACAACTTTGCGGTGATTACCGACTCGGTTGAAGGGCTCGTGCTGGTCGATATCAACACGCTCGCCGATGGTGAATTCAGAAACAACTTCCTGAAGCGCTTCGTGACCTGGAATCCGCAGGGCAAGCTGACCGGCGCGCGTTATCTGACCATCGCCGGCAACTTGGCGTATGTCGTCACCGGCAATCAAGTGGTTGTAGTCGATCTGTCGACGCCGAGCGCTCCAAAGATTGCTGCCGAAATTCCGTTCGATTCACCGCGCGCCGTGGCAGTGCAGTTCCGCTACCTCTTCGTGACTACAGCGCGTGGTTTCGAGGTGGTCGATATCACCACACCGACTCGCCCGCGCAAACGAGCCGAGGCAACGGTGCCGCTAGCCAATGCGGGCGGCTTCACCGTCGCCCGCACCTATGCTTACGTGGCGAACGGACGTGAGGGGCTCGCCATCATCGACGTGAAGCGTCCGCACGCAGCGCGTTTGTTCCAGAAGTGGAATGCCGATGGTGGTCTCGTCGATTCGCGCGACGTGATGATCGCCTCGACGAATGCCTCGCTCTTTGCGTATGTCGCCGATGGGCAGGGCGGTTTGAAAGTCGTGCAGTTGACGAGCCCGTCTTCGCAGCCGAACTTCTACGGCTTCAGCCCGGAACCGCGCCCGGAGTTGATCGCGCACAAGGCGATGCGGTCCGCCGCGCTCAGCCTCTCGCGACCTTTGGAGCGCGATCGCGCGGTCGACGAAAGTGGTGGCCAAGTGGCGGTATTCGGTCGCCGCGGTGCACGCCCATTCAATCTGCAGGAAATGCAGCGACTGTATCTCGATAACGATGGCGAGCCTTGGTACGTCGAGGACAACCCTGCCGTGCAGCAGGCGCAGAGGAACCCACGATGAGTTGGACGAACACCCAATTGAAGTGGGCAGCGTTCGGTGTTGCTGCCCTGACAATGCTGGCTGCGCTCGCGGACGATGCCAAAGTTCGGCATGAAGGGGTGGTGACCTGTGCTTCCTCCTTGTGCCATGGTTCGAGTCAGCCGCTGAAGGCCTTCGACAGCGCCTTGCAGAACGAGTACACCACGTGGTCGCAGTTCGACCCACACAGCAACGCCTACAAAGTTTTGCTCAACAAGCGATCACAGGAGATCGCTCGTCGGCTGGGTATCGGTCCTGCCCACGAGGCACCAGCATGCCTTGCCTGTCATTCGGATGCCGTACCCGCAGCCCAGCGCGGCGTGAAGTTCCAGCTCGACGATGGCGTTGGTTGCGAGAGTTGTCACGGCGGCGCCGAGAAGTGGTTGGCGACTCACTACCAGAGCCCGCGAATTCCGCGCAGCGAGCACTTGGCGAATGGCCTGGTCGCGCTCGAGAAGCCCGAAGTGCTGGCCGGGACTTGTCTTGGCTGTCACGTCGGCGATCAAAATCGCTTTGCCAACCATCGCATGATGGCGGCGGGACATCCCCGACTTGTTTTCGAATTGGATACTTATCTCGAGTTGTGGCGCACCAGTGCTGGTCGCGAGCATTACCGCAAAAAAGCCCCGACGAATCACTCATCGACGTGGGTGAAGGGATTACTGGACTCCTCGCGTCATCAGCTCAATTTGATCGAACAGCATGGCACCGGGCGGATGGGCCCGATTCCCGACTTCGGCGTCTTCGCCTGTCACTCTTGTCATCGTGATTTGCGGTTGACCGCTTTCGGTGGTTCGAGTGCGCTTGGCAACCAGCCGGGTGATTTGCGTTGGCAGGATGCGCATTTATTGGTGTTGCGCCGCGTGACTGCAGCGCTGCAGTTGAACGCGCGCACCGATCTTGATCGGGCAATCGTTGCCTTGCAAAAAGCGACACATGGTGATGCAGGCTCGTTGCGAGCGGCCTTGTCGCAAACCAGAACGGCGCTCTCGTCAGCCGAGAAACAACTTGCCGAGGTCAATTGGTCGGCAGCGCAGTTGAATGCCGTCGCGCAGTCTTTGGTCGATGCATCGCGGCGCGGCGAGTTTCCCGATCCGGCCGCCGCCGAGCAGGCTTCGATGGGCATGGTCGTCATGCTGGCGGGTCTGAAACTCGATCAAGGCAAGCGCGCGGAGATCAACCGACTCTTCGACGATCTGCGTGATGACAACGTGTTCGATCAGCGGCGCTTCGCCAAGTGGATGTCGATGCTCGATCCTCGGCAGTGAATGCACTCGCGCCGCGGCCGCGCGGACCCTGATTATTTTTGCTAACGTGCGCCTCGATCTATCGTCGGGAAGATAGACGAACGGGATCGGGTGCAAGATGACCAAGCAAATCCTCGACATGGTCTGGTTCGACAATACCGTGACGCAGTAGCTGCTCGCGGCTGCGGCGTTCTTGGTCTGTTTCTTCGTGTTGCCCGCCATTCGTCTGTTCCTGGTCGTAGTCGCGCTTTATGCGGCCGAGCGATTCCTCAGCCTCACCGCGGATCGAGTCGGTCTCGACCGCGCTCATCGTGCTGACCTTCTGGATACAGGCGGCGCTTTGGGGGGTGGCCGCCGCCGAGTTCGCGCTCAAACAGCGTCAGGAACGAATGATTGCCGCTGGCGAGATCAGCCAGTCGGGACCAATGAGCGTGCTGCGGTTCGTGGCTCGTGTCGCCATCTTTGCGCTTGCCGTATTGCTCGCACTCGACAACCTCGGCGTCAACATTACCGCCTTGGTCGCGGGTCTGGGTATCGGCGGTATCGCGATCGCTCTCGCCGTACAGACCGTACTCGGCGATTTGTTGGCCCCACTTTCGATCACGCTCGATAAGCCGTTTCGTGTCGGTGATCTGTTGCGCGTCGATGATATCGAAGGTTCGGTCGAGTTCATCGGCGTACGCAGCACGCGCTTGCGCAGCGTGACGGGCGAGCAGGTGATCATTGCCAACGCTGATCTTTTGAAGAGTCGGGTATGCAATCTTGGACGCATGCCTGAACGACGAATGTTGTTTAAGCTCGGCGTGGCCTACGAGACGACACCGGAGGAGTTGGCCAGTGTCTCGTCGGTCGTGCGCTGCACAATCGAGTCCGTGGAGGGGACACGCTTCGAGTACTGCGCATTGCGCACCTTTGGCGAATACGCCCTCAACTTCGAGGTGGTGTATTTCGTGCCGGGTTGGAACGCCGTGCCCGGCCACCTCGTTACCGTCAATGATGCGGTGAGCCGGACGATCCATGCTGCGTTCGTTGCGGCCAGCATTTCTTTTGCCTACCCCACGCGCAACGTCGCCGTCAGACAATAGACGATATCAAGCCGCGAGTTTTGCCGGCCAGATCAGCTGCCGAGTCGCAGCGTACCGACGAGGTCGGTCACGTTCGCCAGATTGTTGTCGGCGAGGTATTTTTCAATACCGGCATTGATCTTCTTGCAGGTCATCGGGTCATAGAACAGCGAGGTGCCGATGCCAACGGCGCTCGCCCCCGCAATCATGAACTCGATGGCATCGGTTGCGGTGGTGATGCCGCCCTGTCCGATGATCGGCACTTTGTGTCGTTTGGCAACATCATGAACCTGAAATACTTTGAGCAAGGCGATCGGTTTGATGGCCGGGCCCGACAGCCCACCCTGCACGTTGCCGATGATCGGACGACGCGTTTTGGCATCGATTGCCATGCCCATGATGGTATTGATCACCGACAGACCATCGCTGCCTGCCTCGATGCAGAGACGGGCGTTTTCCTTGATATCGGTTTGGTTAGGTGAAAGTTTGGTGATGATGGGTTTTTTGGTCACCGCACGACAGGCGGTGACCACCCGCGCCGACATCTCCGGGTAATTGCCGAAGGCGACGCCACCTTCTTTGACATTCGGGCAGGAGATGTTGATTTCGATCGCATCGATTGGTGAGTCGTCGAAGCGCCGCGTTACTTCGGCATATTCTTCGAGGGTCGAGCCCGAGACGTTGGCGATGAAACGTGTCTCACTGAAGTCGAGAGTGGGCAGGATGTTGTGCACCACATGATCGGTGCCCGGATTTTGCAAACCGATCGCGTTCAGCATGCCCATGGGGGTTTCGTAGACGCGATGCGGCGGATTGCCGAGCCGCGGTTCCAGGGTGGTGCCCTTGAGCACCACGGCACCACAATCGGTATTCGAAAAGCCCTCGACCCGCGTGTATTCCTCGCCGAAGCCGACGCAGCCCGAGAGCAGCACGATCGGTGACGAGAAATCCATGCCGAGAAAGCGATAGCGCAACGAAGACATGCCGTGATTATAGACCCCCGTGGCATTGCTACCATGCGCAGCATGTTTCGCATCGTCTTGTTCGAGCCCGAGATTCCGCCCAACACTGGCAACGTCATACGTCTGTGTGCGAACACGGGCGTCGAATTGCATTTGATCAAGCCGCTCGGCTTCGATCTCGATCGGCGGTCCCTGCGCCGCGCTGGACTCGACTACCGTTGGATGACCGCCGTGCATGTGCACGATGACTTCGTCACCTGCAGAGCGGCCTTGCGCGCCGCGTCCCGGGCTGTTCCGGCCGCGTGGTACGCCATCGAAATCGGAGGTCTGCGCCGCTACGATGAAGTCGTGTGGCGACCGGGCGATGTGCTGCTGTTTGGTTCAGAGCGGCGTGGTTTGCCGCCCGTGGTGCTCGAAGAATTGCGCGACGAGTTCGGTAACGACTCTTTGGTCAGCATCCCGATGCGCGCAGGCAATCGCAGCCTAAACTTATCGAATGCAGTGAGCCTCGTCACCTATGAGGCTTGGCGACAGAACAGATTTTCTGGCAGCTGACCCCGGTGTCTATTCACCGAACTCGGCCTTGATCGGACGGGACATCAGTGCTTTGACGACTTCGCGTGCCGGTAATCCTTCGTAGAGCAGTCGATAAATACCCTCGCAGATAGGCATATCGACGTTTTGGCGTGCGGCGACCGAGTGCACGGCACGCGCCGCGAGATAACCCTCGACCACTTGACCGATCTCGGCGAGCGCATCCTCCGCGGATTTGCCGGCTGCCAGCAGCAAACCGAAGCGTCGGTTGCGTGATTGATCATCGGTACAGGTCAGCACCAGATCGCCGAGGCCAGTGAGACCCATGAAGGTTTCGCGTTTTGCACCGAGCGCGACGCCGAGTCGCGTCATCTCCACGAGTCCACGCGTGATCAGAGCGACCCGCGTGTTGGCACCGAAGCCAAGACCATCGGCGAGTCCTGCACCCACCGCGAGAACATTTTTGATGGCCCCGCCTGCCTCGACACCAACGATGTCGTTGGAGGTGTAGGCACGGAAACTACCGCCCGAGAGACGTTTGGCGAGCTCGGTGGCAAAGGTCTCGTCTGACGAGGCGATGGTCATAGCCGTCGGTAGACCGCTGCCGACTTCGCGCGCGAAAGTAGGACCTGAGAGCACGGCAAAGGCGTGGCGATCACCCAGTATTTCGCGAGTTACTTGGTGAGGAAGCAAGCCAGTTTCGAGTTCGAAACCCTTGGTGGCCCAGGCGAGACGCATCTGCTCGTCGAGGCACGGTGCGATTTCTTTGAGTATCTTACGCAACGCATGGCTGGGCACGGCGATGAGGATTTCACCGGCGCCACTCAGAGCTTCAACGAGATTTCGGGCGACGCTCAGACGTTCTGGAAAAGGCACACCCGGCAGGTAGCGTGCGTTACGACGCTCGTGCGCCATGGCTGTTTGATGCACGGCATCACGGCTCCAAAGGCGGGTCGGATGCCCGGCGCGGGCGAACTGTATGGCGAGAGCGGTGCCCCAGGATCCGGCACCGAGCACGGCCAGTGCGGCGGCCGTGTCGTTCATCGATCAGCTATTCAGTACCGGCGGTACTTGTTCCGTCTGCGGCTGCGCTGCGGCGGCATCGGCCAGCGAGCGCATGTAGAGTGCATCAAAGTTCACCGGTGGCAGCAGCAGTTGCGGGAAACCGCCCTGCGTGACGAGGTTCGCGATGGTAGCGCGCGCGTAAGGGAAGAGCACGGCCGGAGCGACTGCAGCTACAGCACGTCGATACTCTTCTTCATTTAGATTGCGCACACCGAAAAGTCCCGCCTGTTGTACCTCGACGAGAAAGGCGGTGTTGTCACCAATCTTAGCCGTGATGCTCACCGTGAGCACGATCTCGCGCATTTCCGGCGACACGGATTCAGAGGCTGTATTCAGGTCGAGACCGATTTGTGGATTCCACTCACCTTGAATGCGTGGACCTTTGGGCGCCTCGAAGGAGCAGTCCTTCAAATAAACGGACTGCAGCGAAAATTCTAAGGCGTTCGTATTTTCGCCAGGTTGGGCAACGCTATCGGCACGCGGATCGGGATCGGACATTTGGTCTGGCCTCTATGGAACGGGTATTTATGGACGTGTAGGCCGGTGCAGTGCGCCGGGTCAGGCGGCGAGCAGCGGATCTAGTCCGCCCTGCGCATCGAGGGCATGTAGATCGTCGCAGCCGCCGACATGCACAGCGCCAATGAAAATTTGCGGTACGGTGTGGCGGCCGCTGCGCGTCATCATTTCCTGACGCAGCGCCGAGTTGCTGCCGACATCGATGATTTCGAGATTTGCGTTCTTGCGTTCGAGCAGTTGGCGTGCCCGCGTGCAGTACGGACACCATGCTTTCGCATACATCACGACCTTACTCATGACTTGCCCTTGGTCATGGCCTCGCCACGCGCGAGCGGCAGATTCTCGCCACGCCAGCCGCTGAGTCCGCCTTTGAGATTGAAGGTCTGCTTGAAACCCTGTCTGGCCAGAACGCGCGCGGCCGCGGCACCGGTCGAACCGGAGTCGCAATAGACGATCACGTTTTTCTCTTTGTACTTTTTGAGGGTGTCGCGGGCGGTGAGCATGTCGGCCGAATCCATGCGTCGCGCCCCCCCGATGTGGCCGGCGGCGAACTCCTCGGGCTTGCGCAGATCGATGATCAGGGCGCCGTGGTTCTGCATGCGGATGAGGTCCTGCGCTGAGACGCCGGCGAAGGCGTCACGGCGGGCGCGGAGCTCGAATACCAGCACGAGCACGGCTGCGACCGCAGTCATCAGCACGAGCCATGGGTGATTGGCGATGTACTCTGGCAACTTTTCCACAGCCAGGATTATACAATCTACGCCGATGCTCGGCCGTATGACCCGTATTTTGTTGGTGTTGGCAGGGTCTGCGCTGCTCGGCGTCGCGATTGCTCAGGATTCTGCACGCGCAGAGGCAGAACTGCGCCAATTGCGCAGCCAAATCGAACGAATCCGCGGTCAGGTCGCAAAAGATGCCGCCGAGCGCGACCGTCTCACCCGCGCGTTACGGACCGCCGAAACCGCCGCAAATCGTGCCCGTAGCGAACTCGACCGCTTGCGTGGTGAACGCACCGAACGCGAGCAGCGCCGGGTTGACCTCGCTGCGCAAAAAACCGTTAAAGAAGCCGAACTGGCGCGTGAACGCGGCGAGCTCGCCGCCCA
Organism: Gammaproteobacteria bacterium; assembly: GCA_016874555.1. Taxonomy (GTDB): domain Bacteria; phylum Pseudomonadota; class Gammaproteobacteria; order Steroidobacterales; family Steroidobacteraceae; genus UBA964. The sequence continues at coordinate 9,441 of VGTW01000012.1, forward strand.
ACTGCGCTCCGCCTATCTTATCAGCCGCGAAGAGCCGCTCAAGCTGTTTCTGAACCAGCAGGACCCGGCGCGCGCCGGGCGCATGTTTGCCTATTATGGTTACTTCGGTCGGGCGCGTGCTGAGCAACTGAGCGCAATCGAAGCACGGGTACGCGAAATCGAGCTGCTGGAAGCGAGCCTCGAGACCGAGCAGGAGCGCATTGCACGGCTTGAAAAAACCCAGCGTGGTGAAGTACTACGCCTCGAAAAAGCCCGCAGTGAGCGTGGCGAAGTGCTGGCGAGTCTGACTGCAGAATCGATGGCGCGCAGCGCGAGTCTGCAGCGACTGCAACGCGAGCAGGCCGCACTCGAAAAATTGCTGCGCGAACTGCGCCGTGTGGCGCCGAAGTTCCCCCCCGACAATCGCAGTCCGTTCGCCAATATGCGTGGCAAGCTAACTTGGCCCGCGAGCGGCCGGCTGGTCGCGCGCTTCGGGCAGCAGCGCGCCGGCACGGTGAAGTGGGAAGGCATACTGATTTCGGCGCCGCGGGGAACGCCCGTGCGGGCGATCCATCGTGGTCGGGTGGTCTATGCCGACTGGCTGGCAGGCCTGGGTCTGCTGCTGATCATCGATCATGGCGGCGGTTATCTCAGTCTTTATGGGCACAACGAACAGTTATTCCGCGCCATCGGCGATCAGGTTAATACCGGCGATACCATTGCCGGCGTCGGCGATACCGGCGGCCGCGCCCAGCCCGAGCTTTATTTTGAAATCCGTCAGTCGGCAAGACCGCTCGATCCAGCGCCTTGGTTCAAAGATCGACAGCCCTGATTTACGGTACGACTTAGTTCGTCTCTGCGCCGCGTATTTCCGTAACGCCATGTCTGTAGAATTTGTCGTCGTGAAATCTTATCGCGCCTTATTTCCGATCATCGGTATCGCAGGTCTGGTGGCCGGCATAGTGCTGGCGCGCTTCGTAATTTTTCCGCCGGCTGATCAGCTCGTGGCCGGTTCGCCGCCGCGTAGTGCGGATGCCGCAGTGCCAATTGCGCAGCCGCTGCCGGCCGCAGATGCGCGTCGACTCGCCGAGGCCGTTGTACAGATTCGCCGCGAATATGTTGACGAAATCCCTGATGGGAAACTGATCGACGGAGCTTTGCGTGGTTTGCTCGCTGGGCTCGATACCCACTCCGAATATCTCGATCCGCGCGAGTACGAGGAGCTGCGCCGCGGTGCCGCCGGTAACTATCCGGGCATCGGTATCGAGGTCTCCGCCGATAATGGCTTTATCAAAGTCCAACGGCCACTCGAAGACTCGCCGGCCGCTCGCGCCGGAATCCGCGCCGGCGATTTGATCCTACGGATTGACGGTGAACCGGTCGGTGCCAACGTTGCCACCGCGATTGAGCAGATGCGCGGACCAGCGGGTTCTCTAGTCAAACTCACGGTACGCCGTGCCGCCGGCGACGAGCTGGTCGATGTGGTACTGGAGCGCGCGCGCGTCGAAGTGCACAGCGTGAGCGGTGAGCGACTCGATACAGGTTACGGATATCTGAGAATCGCTGCATTCAGCGATACCACGCCAGCGGATCTCGAGCGCACGATCGAGCGGCTGCGTCGCGAGCAGTCCGACCTGCGCGGTATCGTTATCGACCTGCGCAACAATCCTGGCGGGGTACTCGAGGCGGCCGTTGCGGTCGCCGATACGATGCTCGATCAAGGCAACATTGTCAGCGCGCGTGGTCGCGCAGCCGATGCCCGCTTCCGTATGGACGCCAAACCCGGACAAATCCTCGAGGGCGTCGACATTGCCGTACTGGTCAACGGCGCCTCGGCCTCGGCAGCCGAAATCGTCGCTGGTGCGCTCAAAGATAACGGTCGTGCACTTCTGGTCGGTCGGCGTACCTATGGTAAGGGGTCTGTACAAAGTGTGATTCCGCTTGCCGATGGGCATGCAATTAAGCTAACTACTTCCCGCTACGCGACACCCTCCGGTGCCTACATTAACGAGCGCGGCATAGCCCCCGATGTAGTGCTGGCCGGCCCCGATTCCGCACCCACTGATCCCACTGTCGACGATGAGGTACGAGCGGCAATGCGTGAACTGCAGCGCCGTGTACCTAAGGGCACGCGAACTGCAGAAAATAGGAAGTCACGGACATGATCGAGGCGCTGCAGTATTTTTTTGATTTCATCCTCAGTCTCGACAGTCATCTGGTCGAGTTGATGCGCCAGTATGGAACATGGATCTACGTGATCCTGTTCGTGATCGTGTTTGCCGAGACGGGACTTGTGGTTACGCCGTGGTTGCCCGGTGATTCCCTGCTGTTTGCTGTCGGTACGCTGGCCGCCATAGATACCAGTGGCACGCTGCATGCGCCGACGCTTACGGTGTTGTTGATCGTGGCGGCCATCCTCGGCAACAGTTGCAACTACGCGATAGGCAAAGCCATCGGCCCGCCGGCCTTCAGCGGTCGCCACCGATTGCTCAGGGTGGAGTATCTGCAGCAGACCGAAGCGTATTTCGACAAGCATGGTGGCAAGACGGTGATGTTGTCGCGCTTCTTGCCAATCTTGCGCACGTTCGCGCCATTCGTGGCGGGTGTAGCGCGCATGGAGTATCGGCGCTTTCAGGGATACAACGTGTTGGGCGCGATCACCTGGGTTACCATTTTTTTTGGCAGCGGCTACCTGCTCGGCAATATTCCTTTCATCCGTGACAACTTCGGTATCGTCACCTTTATGATTATCTTTGGCTCGTTGATTCTGGTCGCGATCGTAGCGCTGCGTAGCAAGCGCTGACGCAACATCACGATCGATCGCTGCAGACTCAGAAGCTGAGGATTGCGCCGACCAGGCCGCCGATCAGGAGAACTAACATCGGCAAAGTCGCAAGCCCGAAGCCTGCGCTGCGCTTCTCGACGGCTTTGACGTAGCCTGTGAAATACAGCAAACGACCAACGACGAATATGGCGCCGAGTACGGTAGCCCAGATCACGCTGATGAACAATGCGAACGACCACAGTGAGGGGATGAAGATGATCAGCTGCTCAAGCGTATTCATCTGCGCTCGATAGTAGCGTTCGAAGTCGATGTTGCCGCTGGTCGCCGGTGCCTTTACACCGAAGCGATAGCGAGCGCGACCGACGGCGAGAGCGAAGCCAAAGTACTCGATCAGTGCGACGAGCATGACAACATGAATAACAGCGTATTCTACCGACATGGGAACCCCCTGACTTGAAAACGGGTCGACTATAGCCTGTAGGCGGTGTACGCGTAGGAGGAGATGGAACATGCAAGGACACGCACTGCGCAGGCTGACCGTACTGTTGGCCTCGACACCCCTGATATCGACCTTATGGGCGCCGCCAGCGATGGCGACTGATCTGCAGTTTACGGGGTATGCGCGGTCGCACGATGACGGGCGCTTGCTGTACGTCGAATCGCACCATGTGCGCAATGCGGGCGCGGTCGGCGAAACGCGTATCGTCATGTATCGCTGCCGCATAAATGGAGCGGCGTTCGCACGCAAAGAGCTCACCTATAGCAGCGTGCGCGAAGAACCCGAATTCAGTTTTATCGATGCCCGTCGTGGCTACCTCGAGGGTTTGCGTCGCACCACGCAGGGCCCGCTGGTATTTCATCAAGAAAACACACGAGCACCACGCCGTGAAGCCACGGTGCCCGCCAAGACCGTAATCGTCTCCGACGCGGGCTTCGATGAATTCGTGCGCAAGCACTGGGCTGAACTCGAGACGGGCAAGAGCGTTCGTTTTCCGTTTCTGATCCCGAGTCGCCTCGACTACCTGAACTTCAAAGTAAAGAAGCATCATGAAGCTAAAATCGAGGGCGCGACTGCCAGTGTGATCCGCCTAAATCTTTCGGGGGTGCTTGGCTGGTTTCTGCCGTATATCGAAGTGTCTTACCGCAAGACCAATCAAGTTTTGATGCGCTATGAGGGACTCACCAACATTCATGATGACAACAACGAAAATCTCGTGGCGATCATCGAATTTCCGCTGCGCGAGCGGCGTACTGTGCCGGCGGTCGATTTACTCAAGCTGCGGGCGGAGACTCTCGTTTCTCGTTGTTGAGCGGCGTACGCGGCCAGTTCACGAGAATCGTGCCGACTAGAATTACCGCTGTGCCGAAAATTTGCAGACCGCCGAGCCGTTCATCGAGCACCCACCAACCGAGCAGCAGGGCGACCGCCGGATTCACGAAACCATAGGTCGCAAGCTGCGCCGGCGTTACGTTGACAGACAGCCAGGCGAAAGCGGTATACGCCACGCAGGAACTTGCAATGGTCATGTAGGTCAGCGCGAGCAAGCCTTGCGTATCCCAACTCCAGCGCGCCACGTCGCCTTGCAACAGCGCAGGGACCAGCAGCATCAGCCCGCCGCAGAACATCTGCAGAGCCGTGAAGGTCATGAGATCGAGTGCCGGATTGGTGTTACGGATATGTATGGTGCCCGCAGACCAGCAGATGCATCCGGACACCATCACCATCGCCGGCCAAATCGAGGCGACGGCGGTATCGTCGCCGCCCGGCAAGACGATCAGGCTGGTGCCGGCGAAGCCCGTCACAAGACCGATCACTACTCGTGACGAAATGCTTTGGGCGCGAGCACCGAAGATGCCGAGCAGCGGAATCCAGAAAGACGAAGAGACATTGAGCAGCGCCGCGAGATTCGAGGGCAGATGCTGCAGGCTCCACAACGCCGCACCATTGGAGAGGAAAACCGCAAGACAACCGACGGTGGCGAAGGTTTTCCAGTCGGCGCTCGTCAAGGCGGGCAGCCACGGCTGACCCGCTCGTCGAGCGAGTAGCCGCGCTAAGACGAAGAGCAGCAGTCCGCCAGTGATGAAGCGTACCGCGCCAAAAGCAAACGGCGGCAAGCGGCTGACGCCGATCTTCGTCATCAGGTAGCTCGAGCCCCAGATGAGATAGATGATCGCGAACGAAACGACGAGTTTCGTACGTCGCGAGGCGTCGACCTGACCGCGCACTTATTTTTTTGGCGGTACGCCAGCCTTAGCCAGCGTGCGCGGCAGCTTCGGCGCGAGTCGCGGTGCGGTACAACAGATAGCCCAGTAGCACGAGCACGCCGAGACCCAGCCATTCACCGAAGTGCAGCCCAGCTGGTAGCGCGAGCACATCGGCGCTACCTGAAGTGACGATGGGGATGGCAATGGCGATACCCATTAGTGCTTCGCCAGTGATCATGCCCGCCGCAAACAACAGACCCTTGCGCCCACATCGCCCGAGATCGGCTTCTGTACGGCCTGCGCGACGCAGGTGTCGGTCGGCGAGGAAAGCCAGCATGCCGCCGAGAAAGATCGGCGTCATGAGTTCAATGGGTAAATAGATGCCGACCGCCACGGCGAGCACCGGAGTACGGAAACTCGAACCACGCGCCCGCAAAATTTCGTCGATGATGATGATCGTAACGCCGATCGCAGCGCCGATGGTGATCATGTCCCATGGCAGCTGACCACCAAAAAGCCCCTTGGCCACCGAAGCCATGAGCGTCGCTTGCGGAGCGAGTAATGGATTCGAGTGCGTCTCGGTGGGCACACCGATGCCATAGGCTTTTTCCAGCAGATTGAGCATGGGCGCCATGACAAGCGCGCTGCTGGCCGCGCCGATCGCGAGCATGACCTGTTGCCGCCACGGCGTCGCACCAACGATATGACCACATTTAAGATCTTGCAGATTATCGCCGGCGATGCAGGCGGCGCAGCACACCACAGCACCGACCATGATCGCCGCCACTGGCCCGAGGCTGCTGTCCGGACCCATTAAAATAAGCAGCATGACTGACGAGAACAGGATCGTGGCGATGGTGATGCTCGACACGGGGTTGTTCGAAGAGCCCACGAGACCCGCCATATACGCCGACACTGAACAAAATAGAAAGCCGGTGACGACCATGATGACCGTCATTGGCATGCTCACGGCGAGTGAGCCGACGATGATTTCATAAAGCGCCCATAGCGGTACCATGAAAAGCACGATACCGATCAGCACCGACTTCATCGACAGGTCTTGTTCGGTGTGAGCAATCACCTGACCCGCCGCACTGGCGCGAGCCGCTGCCAGCCCGCTGCTAATACCCGAGACCAGCGACTTTCTCAAAGAAATCAGTACCCAAAAACCACCGACGAGCATGGCGCCGACACCGAGATAGCGGATTTGCTTCGACCAGATGAGTCCGGCCAGATCTTCGGCTGACAAGCCGGCAGCGATCTGCGCGAGCTCCGCGTTCGCGGGAAGCATATTAGCCACGTAGATCGGAATGGCGATGTTCCAGGAGATCATCGCCCCGGCGAGCGCGACGACGCCGACGTTGACGCCGACGATGTAGCCGACAGCGAGCAGCGCGGGTGACAAGTTGGTACCGACGAACCCCAGGTAGCCGCCAAAGAAACCGGCGCCTGCTGCGGTGTCGGGAATCAGTTTGAGACCACTACCTGCGGCCAGTTTAGCGAAAGCACCGCCCAACGCCGAAAAACCGAGGATGCGAATGCCCTGCGACGGATTTTCGCCGGCCTTCAAAACTTCGGCGGCGGCTTGTCCTTCCGGAAAGGCGAGTTTTTGATCGACGATCAGTACGCGGCGCAGCGGCACCGAGAACAATACGCCCAAAATGCCGCCGAGCCCGGCGATCGTCACAACCCAGGAATACTCGAAGTCTTGCCAGAAGCCGAGAATCACCAACGCCGGAATGGTGAAGATCACGCCCGAGGCAATCGACGAACCGGCCGAGGCACCGGTTTGCACGATATTGTTTTCGAGAATGCCGCCACCACCTAGCAGACGCAGCACTGCCATCGAGACCACCGCCGCCGGGATCGCCGAGGCGATCGTCATGCCTGCGAACAAACCGAGGTAGGTATTCGCAGCGGCGAGGATCATTGCCAACACGATGGCAAGCAAGATGGCGCGAAGCGTCAGCTGCGGCGGCAGCGGTACGTTCATTGCTGACTCCCGGTGAGTTTCTTGAGCCACGGCGAACTTAGGATGAGGACGAGCCCTGCGCCACCGGCGATGAAGCACATCTGCAGGAACTGCACCGGCATTGCTGCGGCTTCACCTGAGCCGACGTGACCGCCAATTAGTCCAGCCAGCGCATTACCGACCGCAGCACCCAAGAACCAAGTGCCCATCATCTGACCGACATAGCGCTTCGGTGAGAGTTTGGTGACGTTCGAGAGACCCACTGGCGAGAGGCAGAGTTCGCCAAAAGTCTGCAGCAGGTAGGTGAGTAACAACCACGTCGGCGCAACTTTGCTGTCCGTGGCGACGACGAGTTGCGCGGCCCACATCATCACCAAAAACCCGACCCCGACGAGTACCAGTGCGAGACCAAACTTGGCCGGTGATGAAGGATCAAGGTTACGCCGCCCGAGTGCGACCCACATCCAAGCGAACACGGGCGCAAATATGACGACGAAGATGGGATTGGCCGACTGATACCACGCAGCCGGGTGTTCGCCGTCGGCGAACATGCCGCCCAACCACGAGCGATCGGTGAAGTCCTGGGCGAAAAGATTGAAGGTGGTAGCCTGTTGTTCGAAGCCCGCCCAAAATAGTGCCGCACAAAGAAAAAACAGCGCGATCAGCAACACGCGTTTCTTTTCGTCGGCATCGAGACTGCCGAAGAGCAGCACGCCTGCAAAGAAAATGAAGCCGACCGCGACCATGCCGCCGGCAAAGATCTGTGCCAGCCCCGTGATCGTCACGGGAATGACGCCTGTATAAATCAGTGCCGTCAGCAGCACGACCACGGCGCCACCGATCGCCACGTTGCGCCAGCCGCGCGCACGTTCCTCACCCGTGACGTTTGCGGGCGCGAGACCTGCATTACCGAGATAATGCTCGGTCATACGGTACTGCAGCACGCCGATCAGCATCGCGACGCCTGCCACCGCAAAGCCGGCGCGCCAGTTCCAGGATTCGCCGATGGTGCCGGCGATGAACGGCGCAATCAGCGCGCCGAGGTTGATGCCCATGTAGAAAATCGAGAAGCCGGCATCGCGGCGTGCGCCGGGCTGGCCTTCATAGAGAGCACCAACAATTGCCGAAATATTCGGCTTCAGCAGACCGATACCGATGACGATGGTGGCGAGACCCAGATAGAACAATGCAGTGCCACCCGGCACGGCGAGCAAAAAATTGCCGATGGCAATGATGATGCCGCCCCAGTAAACGGCGCGCCGTTGGCCGATCAATCGATCGGCGATCCAGCCGCCCGGCAAGGAGAACAGGAAAACCGCGCCGGTGTAGAGCCCGTAGATAGCGCCAGCGGTTTCACGATCGACCCCGAAACCCGGATTGGCCTCGTCGGTTGCAGCCACCAGAAACAGTACCAGCAAGGCGCGCATGCCGTAGTAGGTGAAACGCTCGAAGAATTCCGTCATGAAGAGTGTGGCGAGACCACGCGGATGGCCGAGGAAAGTTTTGTCACTCATTTTTTGTTTCCCCCGTTGAAATCGTGAGCTGCGGGTCTTCTCCGGCTTCAGCAGTTTTGCTGCGTATACGTTGCATGAGTCGCGCCATCAACAGGCCGCCCTCATAGAGCAAATACATCGGTACCGCCATGATGGTCTGCGAGATGGCATCTGGTGGTGTGAGGACAGCCGCGATGACGAAGATGCCGATCAGTACATAACCGCGGATCTCGGCCAGCTTGTCCACTTTGACAAGACCCGTCAGCACAAGCAGTACCACGATCACCGGCACTTCGAACGCGAGCCCGAAGCACAGAAACATGGTGAGTACGAAATCCATGTAGCTTGTGATGTCGGTCATCATGCGCACGCCCGCAGGCGTGGTACTGGCAAAGAAATCGAACATCACGGGGAACACGGCGAAATAGGCGAACGCCACGCCCACATAAAATAGGATGATCGACGACACCAGCAGCGGCAGCGCGAAACGTTTTTCGTGCCGATACAGACCGGGCGCCACGAATGCCCAGACCTGATAGAGCACATAGGGCATGGCTGCGAACAGTGCCACGAAAAACGCCAGCTTGAACGGCGTCATGAAGGGCGAGATCACGCTGGTGGCGATGAGCGACGAACCGGCGGGCAGTTTGTCAATGAGCGGCTGCGCGACCAGCGTGAACACTTCGTTGGAAAAGAACGCGATCGGCACGAAGGCCACGATGACCGCCAAAAATGCGCGCAGCAAGCGATCGCGCAACTCGAGCAGATGCGAGATCAGCGTACCTTCAGCGAGTTTTTCAGGCTCGCTGCTCATGGCGTGCTGTCCGGTCCTGCTTTGGGTGCGGATTCTGGGGCAGAAGGCGTGACTGACGCGTCTACGGGCGCGGGCTCGGCAGGAGCAGGTTCGGCTGCGGGCGTTGTGTTCGAAGACGTCGCCGCTGCACGGCGGCGACTGCTTTCGACGGCTTCGTCTTCAAGTTGCTCGCGAAACTGTCGGGCCATGGCGCGTGCGCGGCCCATCCACCGGCCGATCTCGCCGACCACTTTGGGTAATTTTTCGGGGCCGAGCACGAGCAACGCGAGGCCCATGATCAGCAGCAGTTCGCTGAAGCCGACTTCGAACATGTTTTCTCAGGCCCGCAGGCGGCGGGCGGAATCAGCCGTTGCGATCGGCAGGCTTGTTCGCCGCGGTCTTAGCCGATGATTCCGGAAAATCCGCATCGGCTGCTTCCTGCTTAATCTGCTTTAGGCTTTCTTCGGCATCGCCATCGTCCATACCTTTCTTGAAGCCTTTAACGGCCGCGCCGAGGTCGGCGCCGATGGAGCGCAGTTTCTTCGCGCCGAACACCAGCAGGACCACCAGCAGGATGATGATCAATTCGCGCATTCCGATTCCCATAGCGACCTCTGCTGTCTGCAGCGTTGACTGAGGTGCCGATGTTAGACGTTTTCCGGGGTTTGCAGCCAGAACGTCACTGGACCGTCATTTACCAGGGTAACCTGCATGTGGGCACCGAAGCGGCCGGTGGCGACCTGCGGATGGCCGGCGCGTGCGACAGCGCACAGATGTTCGAACAGACGTTCCGCCTGGGCAGGTTCCGCTGCCGTGCTGAAACTGGGCCGATTCCCCTTGCGGGTATCGGCTGCGAGGGTGAATTGCGGCACCAGCAGCAAGCCACCCCCCGTATCGCTCAGTGACCGGTTCATGCGGCCTTCGGTATCGGCAAACACCCGGTAGGTGAGCAGGCGCTCGAGTAACCGCTGCGCGGTCTGCTTGTCATCGGTAGGGCGCACGCCGACCAGAGCAAGCAAGCCTGGTCCGATGGTGCCAATTCGCTCGCCCGCGACGCTGACGCTCGCTTCGGTGACACGTTGGATGAGGGCGATCATGCAACCCCTGATCGGTGGCAATTCAGGTGCCAAAACCTTAACATCGCGGCCGGTTTTTCGCTTGATACTGGTTCCGGGGGTTACGGTGTCGAAGTTCCTTGTGGTGCTTTCCGCGGTGGTGGCGTTGGCCGCACCGTCCGCGTTCGCTCAGTCCGAGGGTAACGCCGAACGCGGCGCGAAACTCGCGTACACCTGCCTGGGCTGCCACGGCATCCCGAATTACCGCAACGCTTATCCCAGCTACAGCGTGCCGAAGTTGTGGGGTCAGCATCCCGAGTACCTCTTGATCGCATTGCAGGCCTACCGCAGCGGTGAGCGTAGCCACGCCACCATGTATGCCAATGCGGCGAACTGGACCGATACGCAGCTGGCCGATATGGCCGCCTTTCTTGCCGGCCCGGCAGTGCAACCCACCTTGTCATCGCAGTCGTTGGGCAAGGCTCCCGACGCGGCGCAGACCTGCTTGGCCTGTCATGGCAGCGACGGCGTCGGCATCACGCCGCAATACCCGACGCTCGCCGGCCAGCACTCAGACTATCTGGTGCGCGCGTTGACCGAGTACCAACGTGGCGGGCGCAAGAACGCAATCATGGCGGGCTTTGCATCGCAGCTTTCGGCAGCAGACATCAAGACCATCTCCGCTTACTACTCGGCGCAGCGCCCGGGTCTAGAGACATCGAAGCGGCCGGCGCCCGCTACCGCGAAGCGTTGACCCGCTCCAAAAAAGTCGCGGCGGTCCGCAAATAAAAGTCGCGATTGTTTTTCTTTCGAAATCCGTGACCTTCATCTTTGGCTGCGAGGTACCACACCTCGCCCGCCTGCTCGCGCACTTTCTTCACTAGTTGCTCGCTTTCCGAGGCAGGCACGCGCGGATCGTTGAGGCCTTGCACTACCAGCAAAGGGCGGCGGATAGCGCTGGCGCGTTCCAGCGGTGAAATTCGTCGCAGCAACGCATGCATCGCAGGATCACGTTCATCACCATATTCGGCACGGCGCAGATCGCGGCGATAGCCTGCGGTGTTGGTGAGAAAAGTCACGAAGTTGCTGATGCCCACGACGTCGATGCCACCTTGCAAGCGATCGCCGTAGGCTATCAGCGATGCGAGCACCATGTACCCGCCATAAGAGCCGCCCATCACTACCACGCGATTAGCATCGAGATCCGGTTGTGCGGCGATCCACACCAAAAGTGAACCGATGTCGCGCACCGAATCCTCGCGCAAGCGACCGTTGTCGAGCATCGTATAGTTACGACCATAGCCCGTCGAACCGCGTACGTTGGGCTGGATCACGGCGTAGCCGAGCTCGGCCGTGAGGTATTGCAGGAAAGGGCTGTAGCCCGGTCGTGATTGACCCTCGGGACCACCATGAATATCGATCACCACCGGATGGCGTCCGGGCTTGGCGGGTCTTTGGATCAGGGCGGGGATGCGCCTGGGTGCGCCGCCGACCCGATCCCAAGTCGGATAACGAAACACCTCCATGGGAGATAGACGAGCAGGGTCGACCAGCCCCATTTCGCTCATTGTCCACCGCGTCGCCTGCTCGGTCTCGATTTCATAGGTCCAAGCGTCGCGCGGTGCGGTCGGCGTTTCGAGCGTCATGCCAAGCTTCGCGCCCTGACGATCGAAGCGCAGGTTGTAGAGGATGCCCGGCGGCAGGCCTTTGGCGGTGCGTGTGGTGCCGGCGCCGAGATCGGCGATGCGTAATTCACTGTAGCCATCGACGTTAGCGACATAGGCTAGCCATCGACCATCGCTGCTGACCTCGAGGTCATCGACATCCCACGGCAGGTCGGCGGTTAGAGTGCGCAGACTGCCGTCAAGCAAATCGAGGTAATGCAGCTGCTGAAACTCACCGCCCAGGTCAGCGCTCAGCCAAATACCGCGACCGTCGACGGCGAAGCGCGCGCTGCCGATCCCGGTTTGTGGCGCAGGCTTGGCCGGATTTGCTGTCAGCACCACAGCTTTGAGCGCACCGGTCGCGAGGTCAGCGACATACAAAGTGGCATCGGTTATCGACCGATAATCGAGCAGCAATAATCTTTGACCATCCGTCGACCAATCGAGTGGCGTCCAGGTTTGACCCTGCGAGGCGATCACCAGTCGCGGCGCAGCATTGCTGGCGACGTCGACGATGTAGACGTCCTGATTCACGCTATTACGCGCATTGCCCTGGAAGGCAATGTAACGACCGTCGCGCGACCACAGCGCACCGCCGTGTCGCGACTGCCCGTCGGTGAGTCGACGAACCTGGCGGGTATCGAGATCTTGCAAATAAAGTTGCGCGTTTTCGTTGCCACCTCGATCGCGGGCAAACAGCATTTGCCGGGTAAGTGGGGCGGGGTTGGCGCTAGCACCTGCAGCGGGGTCGATATCGAAAGTCAGCTGACGGCGATCAGCGCCGGGTTTTGCCACGTGGTGCATCTGATCGGCATCGCCGAAACGCGTGCTGATGAGGATGCTGCCGTCTGGCAAGAAATCCTGAAAGCTCGCGCTGCGCCCGCTGAGCCAGCCATCGAGTGTGGCGAGCACGCGCGGCGAGTGTTCGGGAACGCCATCAAGCACCAGATTGCCGCGGGTTTCGCGCACCGCGGCGCCGCTGGTGCTGCTGAGTAGCAGGGTGGTCACAACGAAAAGCACGCGCAGCAGGCCGGGCGCACGGCCGATGTCAGGGTAGGGCATGTCTGCTATGGTGCCCGACCTCCGAATACACTCCAATCCCACAGTCAATTTTGCGGCGGATAGAGGATGGCTGACCCGCGCCTGAGACGGAAACTCGATGCTGGCGACTTCATCGTCGCCCCCGGGGTGTTCGACATGATTTCGGCGATGCTCGCCGAGCGCGTGGGTTTCGATGCGGTCTACGCCTCGGGCTTCTGGCTGACCGCTTCGCACCTTGGGATTCCCGATGCCGGGCTTGCGACCTACACCGACATGATCGGACGTGTTGCCAGAGTCGTCGAGAAATCGACGGCACCGGTGATCGCCGATGCCGATACCGGCTTCGGGGGCCTCTTAAACGTGCAGCACACGGTGCGCGGCTACGAGCGCGCCGGGGTGAGTGCGATCCAGATCGAAGATCAGGAATTCCCGAAGAAATGCGGACACACGCCGTACCGGCGGGTCATTCCGCTCGCCGACATGGTCGGCAAGGTGAAGGTGGCGGTCGACACACGACTCGATCCGAATTTTTTGGTAATCGCGCGGACCGACGCCCGCACGGGTCTCGGTTTGGAGGCAGCGATTCTGCGCGGTCAGGCCTATGCCGCGGCCGGTGCCGATATCGTATTCGTCGAATCGCTGCAGTCCGAGGACGAGATGCGTCGCGCCTGCGCCGAGATCGCTGCGCCGCTGATGGCGAACATGTCTGATGGGGGCAAGACGCCGCTTCGCCCTGCGCGCGAGCTTGCGACGCTCGGCTATCGCGTGGCGATTTGGCCCGCGCTGGCGGCGCTGTCGGCAAGTGTCGCGATCGAGCGCGCCATGCAACAACTGAAGCGCACCGGTACCAGCGTTTCGCCCCAAGTGCCGCTGTTCAGTTTCGATGAGTTTTGCCGCATGGTGGGATTCGGCGACGTCTGGGCGTTCGAAGAAAAGTGGAAGGACGTGCTCGAAAGGGGACAAGATCGATGATCACCCATCGCTACGAGCACGGCATTCATGCCATCGACACCGAGTATCACCAGCCGCTATTCGACGCCGTGCACCTGATCGTCGAGGGCGATCGCGCAGCTTTTGTCGATTGCGGTACTGCACACTCGGTACCGCGTTTGCTCGACGCGCTCGATGAACTCGGCATCGCGCGTGCAAACGTCGACTGGTTGCTGCTGACTCATGTGCATCTCGATCATGCGGGTGGTGCGGGTCAATTGCTGCAGGTGCTGCCGAATGCACGCGCGGTGCTGCACCCGCGTGGCGCGCCGCACATGATCGATCCGCGCAAGCTCATCGAAGCCTCGGTTGCGGTTTATGGGCGCGACAACTATGACCGACTGTACGGTGAACTGTTGCCGATCGACGCCAGGCGCGCATTTGAGACTCAAGACGGTCAGCGTCTGCAACTCGGCAAGCGCGAGTTCGAGATCATGCACACGCCGGGACACGCCCTGCATCACCAGGCTTTCTTTGATCTCGGCAGCAATAGTATTTTCACGGGAGATACCTTCGGGCTGTCATACCGTGCACTCGATGTCGATGGCCGGGCATTTGTGGTACCGACGACGAGTCCGTCGCAATTTGATCCTGCGCAACTTATCGATTCGGTTCGGCGTATCGCGGCGCGGCGTCCGCAAGCGGCATTTTTGACGCACTATGCGCGTATCACCGGGCTCGAACGGATTGCTGTCGATCTCGTGCGTATGATCGAAGCGCACGTACAGGTGGCGCTCGCCCACGAGGCGTTGCCAGCGGCAGCGGCGCGGAAAAAAATTCGTGCTGGTATCAAAGAAATTATCCATGGTGAGCTGCGACGATTTGGTTCGACGGTGGCAGAGTCGACTGCCGAACTTTGGCTGGACGGCGATGTCGAGCTCAACACCGACGGCCTGCTGGCGTGGCTCGCGCGCCGTCGGCGTGTCTGAACCTCGGGAGTGCAACATGACCAAGACCTTCAAGGCTTATCGCATCCACGAAATCGACCAGAAAATCGGCGGACGTTTCGAGCGGCTGACGCTCGATGATCTTGCGCCTGGCGAGGTCGTGGTGCGCGTGCTTTACTCCGACATCAACTACAAAGACGCGCTCGCAGCGACTGGCACCGGCCGGATCTTGCGCAAATATCCTTTGGTGGGCGGCATCGATCTGGCGGGGGTGGTCGAGAGCTCGACCGACGCGCGCTGCAAACCCGGCGATCATGTGCTAGTGACCGGCTGCGGTCTTTCCGAGACACACGACGGGGGTTATGCCGAATACGCGCGACTGGGCGGCGAATGGGTTATCCCGCTGCCGCCTGGATTCGGTGCTTTCAAAGCGATGTCACTGGGTACGGCTGGGTTCACGGCGGCGCTGGCGATCCACCGCATGGAGCACAACGGCCAAACGCCTGCCAAAGGACCGATCGTCGTGACCGGTGCAACCGGCGGTGTCGGCAGTATCGCCATCGACATGCTTGTCGGGCGCGGTTATGAAGTGATCGCCGTCAGCGGCAAGGCCGAGTCGATCGATTATTTGAAGTCGCTGGGCGCGGCGCGGGTGCTGCTGCGAAAAGAGATCGACCACGGCAAGCGCCCGCTCGAAGCGGCGCGCTTCGCTGGTGCCATCGACAACGTCGGTGGCGAGATACTCACTTGGCTCACCCGCACGGTCGATAACTTCGGCAACATCGCCAGCATTGGTCTGGTGGGCGGTGCCGAGCTGCACACCACGGTGATGCCGTTCATCCTGCGCGGAGTCAATTTACTCGGTATTAATTCTTCGGCGACGCTGCGCGAGATGCGGCTCGTGATCTGGAATCGCATTTCGACCGATCTTAAGCCGCGACACCTCGAGCGCATTGCCACTCGTACCATCGCGTTCGATGAGTTACCGGGTTCCTTTGACGCCTATTTGCAGGGCATGGTCACCGGACGCACCGTGGTCAAAATCGGCTCCTGAGCCCAAGCCTGTGAGTGGCGCATCGGCAGAGGCACACGCGCTGATCGCGAGCGCGGCGACGCTCGGGGTCACACTCGAGACCGCGATGGCGATCCGTCTGCTCGCGTTGCTCGATGAATTGGTGCGCTGGAATCGTAGCTACAACCTCACTTCGATCACCGCGCGTACCGAGATGATCACGCACCATCTGCTCGACAGCCTTGCGGTGCGGCCGCTGCTCGCGGGCGATCGCATCATCGATGTCGGCACCGGGGCCGGTTTTCCGGGGCTGCCGCTCGCCATTATCGAACCTACGCGACACTTCACGTTGCTCGATTCTAACGGCAAGAAGGTGCGGTTCGTGGCGCACGCGGCGCGCACACTCGGTCTCGCCAATAGCGAGCCCCTGCATGCGCGTGCCGAGATCTATGCACCGACGAATGTTTTCGACACTGTGGTCGCTCGTGCTTTTGCCCCGTTGGGCGAGTTTGTCAAGCGAGTGGCCGGGCTCTGTGGTCCGGCGACGCGGGTGCTCGCCATGAAAGGTCGACGCTCTGCCGATGAGCGCGCCGATTTGCCAGCCGACTGGCTCATCGAGCAAGACCGCGAGCTGCACATCCCTGGGCTTGGCGAAGAGCGCCATGTGATTGTACTGCGGCGATCGGCTGATGCAGCGCCCATGCGCTAGACTGCTCAAATGGCCCGCATTATCGCCGTCGCCAACCAGAAGGGCGGCGTCGGCAAGACCACCACCGCCGTCAATCTCGCTGCATCGCTTGCGATGACGCGGCGCCGCGTGCTGTTGGTCGATCTCGATCCGCAGGGCAACGCAACCATGGGCTGCGGCATCGAAAAAAATACCCTCGTGCGCGGTGTGGGCGAGGTGTTGATCGGCGAGTGTACGTTGCGCGAAGCGCTCATCGCGCTCGAGACGCCGCCGATGTCACTGCTGGCCGCCAATCAGGATGTCACGGCGGCCGAGGTGCAGCTGCTATCGCTGCCCGTCGGTCGCGAGATTAGGCTGCGCAACGCCCTCAATGCGACTCGCGACGAGTTCGATGTCATCCTCATCGATTGCCCGCCCTCGCTCAACATGCTCACGGTCAACGCGCTGGTGGCCGCCAACAGTGTGCTCGTGCCGATGCAGTGCGAGTATTACGCACTTGAGGGTTTGACGGCGCTGATGTCGACCATCGAGCAGATCCGCGAGGTCGTGAATCCTGGGCTGCAGGTTGAGGGCGTGCTGCGCACCATGTTCGATCCGCGTAACAACCTCGCCAACGAAGTGAGCGCACAGTTGCTCGAATATTTTGGCGACAAAGTTTTTCGCACCATCGTGCCGCGCAATGTGCGCCTTGCCGAGGCGCCCTCGTTCGGCAAGCCGGCGTTGCTGTACGACAAAGATTCGCGTGGCGCCCTCGCCTATTTGACGCTGGCTGGTGAAATGATCGGTCGTGGCGACGTGCCCGCAGCACCGGTCGCTGAATCTGCCGCCTGACGCAGCCGTGCGTGACGGCGTGCGATTTGCCAACCGACCGCAGTGCGTCGTGCCACGTCACAATCGGTGACACTGCCGACGCCCAGGCCCTTGAAAGCACTTGTGCCCTGTTGCCGTTGGCCTCGGCGCTGACCACGATGTCCGTGGCATGGTGGGCGAGCGGATCCAGATCATCGCGATCGCGCCATAGTCGCAGCACAACGTCCGTGCCCTGCAGGGCATCGAGACCAGTCCCGCTCATCGATGACGATACCGTAGAGCCTCATGAGCTCGTGAACGGCCAGACGATCCGCGGTGTCGATCGTGGTGGGGGAGTGTGCAATGATCGAGCGGCTTTCACAGTATTTCTTTTGCTATTCAGGATACACTTTTGATCGAACCACAGACCGTTAGCCGTGGCGCCGTGCGACGCTGGTCGTGGCAGGCGCTTGACCTGCTGTGGCGGGGTTTCGGTTTTTGGTCGTCGCTGACTTTGCTCATGTGCCT